>PMCR01000225.1:0-17268 GCA_003155465.1 Myxococcales bacterium
ATCTGCAGGTGCTCTGCTCGAAGGTCACGGAGGCTGGCCGCCTGAACGTTCAGGTCACGGTGCAGAACACCGGCAAGGTGGCCGGCGAAGAAATCGTTCAGCTCTACGTCGGCTATCCAAATACTGAGGCGCCCAAGCGGCCGGTCAAGGAGCTCAAAGCCTTCACCCGGGTCGCGCTCGGTCCTGGCGAGAGCAAGGATGTCCAGCTCTCTGTGCCCGCGAAGGATACCGCCTATTGGGGCACGACCGGCTGGGTGGTCGAGAAGAAGGTGCACAAGGTCCTGGTGGGGCCGAGCGCCGATCCAACTCAGCTCTTGTCAGCAGACTTCACCATCCAGTAGAAGGGGCCAGACTGCTGTTCACGAAGGCGTTGAACTAGGATATTCCCATGCACAGATCGAGCCTTCTTGGTCGGGTGTTCACCACTGTGTGCCTGCTTGCCGGAGCTGGGCTCTTCGCGCCCGCTGTCCGAGCCCAAAACGAAACACTAGAGGACTTCGGGGCACCCTCGTCAAACCCCGCCGCCCCCGCGCCAGCGCGTGCGGTTCCTGCCTTGCCGGGCCCACCGCCTTCATCAGAGAGCGCCGCGGTCTCGCCACCTGCGAGCGCATCCAAGCCCACCGCGCGCACCGGCGCTCCCGCCGAGGCCGGTCTTCCCGGCTGGATGTCGTCGCCGCCGGGGCCGATCGTGTCGGGGCTCGACTGGCACGGCAACCTCGAACTCGACGACGGCTATGTCAAGTACTCGTGGAACACAAGCGCTCAACCGGAAATCGTCTACGATTCGCGCGGCCGCTTTGTCCTCGGCCCGATGCTCACCCACAATCTAGGCCGCGGGTTCCTAGGCCGCGACTTCTTCCTGCGCGTCACCGGGCAAGTCGTGGCTTGGGTTCAAGAAGCCCTCGACCGCTACCAGATCAACGCTGACGACGTCTATGTCCAGGTCGGGCAGCAGGGACTCTGGGACTTTCAGGCAGGTCGGTTTCTTACCTGGCGTGTCTTCCGCAAGGGCCTGGGCTTTGACTTGTACACCCTCGAGGATACCGGGGCGCGCATCGAGCAGGGAAACTTCGACCCAGTGAGTGGTTGGTTCCCGCATATGTACGAGGTCAACACCATCTTCTTGCGGGACTCGGGAGCGGTGCCTTCATCCCGCGCCGCGCTTCACTTCTATCCGACCTCGTGGTCGGGGATCGAGTTGGTTGGATCCTACGGCCACCTGCCAAACAACCAAGACGTGTTAGGTGGCCGATTGGCTGCCGGGATCAACCTGAAGTATTTCAGTCTGCTGGTCGGGGGAGAATACCAAGTTGGGTCGCCAGATCAGCGGATAGGTGCACTCGATACGACTACATTGGTTTGGGTTCCATGCGACAAGTGCGCCACGGCGAAGAATTACGGGGCTGGCGGCAGCTTGGCCCTTACCCCCGTGCCACAGATCGAGATCGCCGTCAACCTCGCGTATCTCGAGCACAAGGAATGGACGGCGACGGCAGCGCTCAGGTCCAACAGTATGCGTAGCGTGGGCGGCTATCTGCAACTTGATGCCGGCTCGCTCCTCATCAAGCGCTCGCTCATTCTGGGTGGTGCGTTCTTCCGAACCGAAAACACCAACCAGGATGATGACTATTGGTGTCACGATCAGTTTGCCGCCTACCTTGCCTACCCCCTCGGCTTCAACAACGCAGTCGTGAAGCTGGTCTTTTCCAAAGCCACCGGATACCAGCAAGGCCATGCTGGCGATAAGCTCGACGCCGATATGTATTCGCTGCGCCTTCGCTTTGCCTACTACTATTGAGGCCCACTGCCGAAGGCGCGCCTGTCGTGTGCCACTATTCGATCCACCTCGGGTGAGCCGCATTCCTAGTCCGGCAACACAAGGGTGTTGACGGGCGCGCGCACCTCGGGTATTACGGAACATCGATTCGTACTATTGACGGTTCCGTCCGCGAGAGGCCCCATGCGCACGAAGCGGCTGCTCTTTCCCCTCACCATCGTCTTGGTCCCGTTGCTGTGGGCGGCCACGACCCGCGCCCACGATTTCTGGCTCGAGCGGCAAGCCGGCGCGTTTGTCTTGCGCTACGGTCATCATGGCGGCGAGGTGCTGGCCCTTGACGCGGCCAAGATCAGGACACTCACCTGCCGCACGGGCGCGCAGGCCCCACGCAACGTTTTGGCCAGCGCCACGGTTGCCCCCAAGCAGCTCACCTTTGCGGGAAACTGCGCGCTCGTGTCGGCGTTCCATGACGGCGGTTACTGGTCGCTAACCCCCGACGGAGAGAAGAACCTGCCCCGCAACCAGGTCCCTGACACGGTGAAGTCCTGGCGCTCGCAGCAGTTCGCCAAGTGGGTTGACGTTGATTCGCCCCTGGCCGGCCAGCCCCTGGGTGACGCCTTCGAGATCGTACCGGTCAGCGACCTGGCCAAGGTGAAGTCCGGCGACAAGGCGACCTTTCGCGTTCTCCTGGCGGGCAAGCCGCTTTCCGGCGCCACCCTGGCCATCGATCACAAGCCCCTCGGAGAAACCGACGACCGCGGCGAGGTGCGGGTCAAGGTGCGCGCCACGGCGGTCGAATCGGTGAGCGCCTCGTTCCGACGCGGGCTGAAGACGCCCGAGGCGGACAGCGAGGTCTTCGAGGCCAGCCTCACCTGGGAGGTGGCACGTTGACCCCACGTCGGGTTGGCTGGGCGTTGGCGGCGCTGCTTCTCGTGGCGCACACCCCGGCGGCCCGCGCCCACGAGGTTCTGCACACCGTCGAGCGCGGCAAGGCCATTGCTGTGAGGGCCTTCTTCGTGGACGGCGAGGTGCTTGCGTACACCGAGTACCAGGTATTCAGCCCCGCCGATCCGCGCATCCCGTACCAGAAAGGCCGCACCGATCGGTCTGGCTACCTCGCCTTCGTGCCCGACGCGCCGGGCGCTTGGCGCGTGAAAGTCACGGACAGTACCGGGCACGGTCTTGATCTGGCGGTGGACGTGGCCACGCCGGGCGCGGACCTGCCCGGGTCCGCGCGCCCGGCCGCGCAAGGCACGGACCTGGCCTCCTGGGCCTTTGCCGTTCGCCCCATCTTGGGCGTGGGGCTCATTGCCGCGCTGTTTGCCGTGCTGGTTCTTCTGTACCGAAGAAAGCGATCGGCCAAGTGAAGAGACTCGCATTCGCCGTCGTTCCTGCCCTGGTCCTCGCCGCGCCGCCCGCGCACGCCCATCACGGCGTGGCCGCAGTCGGCCTTTCCGAGCCCGAGGGCCCAGGCGCGGCGCTGGAGACCACGGCTGCGTTGCCGCTGCCCAAACACTTCGCCTTCGCCATGGTGAAAAGCGAGTTCGTTTCGTTCCAGATACGCAACCGCGCGGCGTTCCCGGAACAGAAGGACTTCTCCTGGTTCAACATGGTCGCGCTGGGCTTCGGCATCACGCCCTGGCTGTCGGCCTACGTCTTCCAGCCGTACAACGTGAAGTCGGCGGACGGCGGCATCGGCCCCAACCCGGGCCTGGGCGACACGAATCTGATGCTGGCGTTTGGCTGGAAGTGGGACGAAGGACTGAAGCTGATTCCCCAGAAGGAGAGTCTGGACGAGCTTGCCGATTGGCATTTCCTGCTGTGGGCCTCATGCACGCTTCCCGTAGGGCCAACCGAGAAGAACGACGACCGCGGCGGGCGCTTTGCCCCTGACATGCAGACCGGCTTCGGCGAGCCCAGCCTTGCGCTCGGGCTGGCGGTGCTTAAGCAGGTTTCCACCAACTTCACAGCCCTGGCCGAGCTCAACCAGCAGCGCTTCTTCACCCACGACTACAGCTTCACCCGGTACAGGTTCGGCGCAGAGTCGCGCGTCAACACCGCGGGCGTGTACCGCATCCATGCCAAGGGCCACGTGCGCCTTGACGGCGTGGCCGAACTTCTCGTTCTCAACCTGCAACGCGATCGCCAGGACGGCGGACAGGGCAGCCTGACCGCACTTTCCGCCTCAGGCGGCACCATCCTCTACGCCAGCCTGGGTGGGCGCCTCTACCTGGGTCGCGCGGCCATCGCGCTCGGCGCCAAGCGCGCCGTGCTCAAGAGTCTCAACGAAGGCGCGGACCAGCAGGGGTCGGAGGGACTTGAAAACGTGCGCCTGTCCCTGTCCCTCAGCGTGGCGAGTCCACTGTAGAGTTGCGAGCCCCCGATGCACATCCCCGACGGATTCCTCGCGCCGACCATCACCCTGCCGGCCTATGCCATCTCGGGCCCCTTGTGGGTGTGGGCGGCACGCAAGCACTTCGGGCCCAACCAGGTGGAGACCTTGCCTGCGGTTGGGGCGCTGACCGCCGTGGCCTTCGTACTGCAGACGATCATGATCCCGGTGCCCGGCGGAACCTCCACCCACCTTGTCGGGGCGGCACTTTTGGCCCTGGCCCAGGGACCCCTTCAGGCCTTCGTGTGCGAGTCGCTGGTGCTGCTGGTGCAGGCCTTGTTCTTCGGGGCCGGGGGCATCACCGTGCTCGGCGTGAACGCCCTGGCCATGGGCCTGCTGGGGCCGCTTTGCGCATGGCTGGTGTTCCGGGGCTTGCGGCGCGCCTGGCCCAGATTGGCAGCCTTTGTGGCGGCCTACCTCGGCATGCAAGTGTCCACCCTGGCCGTCGCGCTGACCTTGGGTCTGCAGCACCACCTGTCACCCGCGATCTTCCCCACGCCCTTGCCCGTGATGTTCACCGCCATGATGGTGCCCAGCCTCACGGTAACGGGGATTGTCGAAGGCCTGTACACCATGCTGGCCCTGCGTCTGCTCGAACGCGTGCGGGGCAAGGTGGCGTCGTGAAACTCGGCCCGCGTAGAGGCCGCCTGCTCCTCGCCGCCTGGTTCGCGGCCTGCTTCGTCTTTTCCGCCATCGCTGATCCGGTCTGGCTTGCGGCGCTGCTGGCTGCCATGGTCCTCGTGTTCTGGAAGCAGGCCTCGCGCGCGGCCCGCCGGACCGCTGTTTCCGCGGTTCCCCTCACCCTGTTTCTCATCCTCGCGTCCTGGGGCTGGGTGCACGTGGTGGCCCAGCAGACACCCGACCTGCGCGCCTACGCCGCCCTGGCCCTGCGCACGACCCTGATCGCCTTCACCTCGTTCGCGGTCCTCGCGCGGGTCGACCTGCTGGCCGCGCTCCAACCTTGGCCCACGCTCAGCCGCCTGCTCGTCATCATCCTGGGCCAAGTCCACGCCCTGCGCCTGCTCGTCACCGAATCGCTCCTCGGGTTGCGCAGTCGCCTGCCCCGCAAGCCGCGCGCCCTGGACGCAATTCGCGGCGCCGGCGGGATCACGGCCACGCTGCTGACCCTGGCCACCAAGAACGCGCGTGACATTTCGGACGCCCTGCGCTCTCGTGGCTTCTAGCTGACCGGTCGTGATTCGAGGACTAGCACTTTCTTCTCCCCTCTCTCTCGGAAAGCCCTCATGGGCTACTCTGGCGGGCTGGGCGGATTGGGCGGGTGGTTCAGCAGGTGGCGGTCGACGTCGGCGGCAAAGTGATTACCTGGATACTTCTTGACCATGACCCTGGCTGCTTCCTCGGCCTCTTTGTAGCGCTCCATGTTTGCCAGGGACTTGACGAGGTTCCATTCGAATTCAGGCGCGTCGGGGCTGTCTGGAAACCGAGCCACCGCCTCTCTCGCCAATTGCAGCGACAAGGGAGGGTCCGACGCTGCCAATTCGTGAAGCTTCGCCATCAGCGAAGCCTCATTCAGGACCACCCCAGCGTCCTTCCCCGTGGCGTGTCGATGCTTGGGCGGGACGACAGGGGACGGCGCCGGAGGTGGGGCTGGGGCAGCTTTCGCCAGGGCCGCGTCGAGCCTCGGGGCCGGCGGGGTGGCTGCAACTGTCTCGTCCCCCCCGATTGGCGACGGTCGCGCCCGCTTATCCCGCAGGGCGAACGCGCCCAGCACAACCGCCAGCGCAATTACGCCGAGGGCTCCCAGAGATACCATTGCAGGCTTGGACATGGCTTTCTCGACCGACGCGCTGACCCTACTTCGGTGCTCACGCAAAGACAAACGCGAACGCGCGAACCCAGTTTCTACTTCAGACTCGGAATCTCATCGCGAGTTATGGTGTGGGAATCCGAGTAGACACTCTGGATATTCGCCACGGTGTTGCTCGATGTCTCGAAGCCAGCCCAGACGCTGAAGAGTATCCAGGGCGCCGCAGTGGGGAACATGGCGCTGGGGGTTGGAATTAGCCCAGTCTCATGCAGCGCGATCGGCATGGTCGTGCCGATGATGTCGCGACACTTGCCATAAAGCGAGGTGAACGGTTGATCTTTCCCGTAGGTATCCCCGCCCGAGATATCGACCAAGCCCTTGCCCGGAAAGAAGGCGGCAGCCGGAGAGCCGCTGTAGGGCATGAGCCAGATGATATTGTTGAGCGCCTTCGTCTTGGTCAGATAGTCGAACGAATAGGTGTACAGTTTTATGAATTCGGGACCCGAGGAGGTCTTGCTCCACCAGAACCATCCGTTGGATTGCGTCTCGTGAAAGAGCGCCAAAATCACCGGCATGTTGGCGGCAGCCATGGCCTTGATTTGAATAGCCACATTGTCGAGCTTGGCATTCCAGGACGTGTTCTCCGCGGTCCCCGCCGTGATCACGCTGGTGAAGAAGCCGCCGGGAGGAGTGGACATGGAACAGTTGTTACCGCTGTAGCAGTCTTGTGCGCAGGTTAGACCGGCCGCCGGCAGACCCGCGTGGTAGCGATACATGACCAGCCCACCATTGTTCCAATGCTCAATGGCATGTGTGGTGGAAATGTTGACGCCTGCGCAGCCAGCGTTGCTGTGGTACGCAAAATCGCTGCCAAGAATCGCCGGGGTTTTCATGCCGTTCTTGGCATACCAACTGACGTCAGTGGGGTTATCGCTCCAGTTACCTTCCTGCTGTCCCGACAAGACGTGGTTGCCGTACTGGCTATATAGGTAGCAAAGCACGTTCTTCGTCTGCTGCGAAGCGTTGGGAGTGACTGGAACGACACTGCATGGGCTGCTGGATGTCGAAGCGCCAGTGCCGCCGGTCGCGGTCGTGCCGCCGGTCGCGCTGGCGCCGCCGATCGCGCTGCTACCCCCGGTTCGAGTCATCCCGCCGGCTGCGCTGCCGCCCCCGATCCGAGTCGCACCACCGGTGAAGGTCGTGCCCCCGGTCGAGGTCGTGTCGCCGCCCGAGGTGGTGCCCCCGGTCGAGATCTTGCCGCCGGTCGCGCTAGCGCCGCCGGTCGCGCTAGCGCCGCCGGTCGCGCTAGCGCCGCCGGTCGCGCTGGCGCCGCCGGTCGCGCTGGCGCCGCCGGTCGCGCTGACGCCGCCGGTCGCGCTGACGCCGCCGGTCGCGCTGACGCCGCCGGTTCCCTCGGCCGTCCCTCCCATCGCGGACGCGCCGCCAGCCCCGGGTTCGGTGGCCGGGTTCCCACTGTCCGTGCAGCCAAGCAGGGCAGCCAGCGAAGTAGCTAAGGTCAGACAGAGAATCTTCGTGTTCATGCGACGTCTCCAGATCGGGTGAGCGGATGGGCAATCATCAGAGGTGGCTCCGGCCTGCCGTAGCAAGGGGGCGGACAGACGAGAAGCTTCACAAATTGGTCGCACGGGTTTCGGCTTCGCAGCCCTGGCCTGCTGGGCTCTCCGGGTGACGGGTCGATGGCGACCGGACCGCCATGATGCGGCTGACCCTGGCCACGAAAAACCCGCGTGACATTTCGCACGCCATGCGCTCTCGTGGGTTCTAGACCATGCCCTTTTCGCTCGACCAGGTTTGCCTGGACCTGGGCTCGCGCCCCCTCCTGCGCGACCTTAGCCTGCGCATCGCCCCTGGGGAACGCATCGTCGTACTTGGGGTGAACGGCTGCGGCAAGACCACGCTGCTCAAGCTGCTCGACGGACTGCTGTGGGCCAACGCCGGCCGGGTGACCTACGACGGCCACGCCCTGGGCCGAGCCGCCCTGGAAGACGCCGCGTTTCGTCGCCGCTTTCGTGGCGAGGTCGCCTTCCTGTTTCAGAACGTGGACGCCATGCTGTTCAACCCTACCGTAAGGGACGAGATCGCCTTTGGTCCGCGGCAGTTGGGCATGGCCGATGCGGACGCGCGCGCCGCGACCTGGGCCGGCGTGTTCGGCGCGGACGCGTGGATGGACCGTCCGCCCTTCGAGCTGTCAGGCGGCGAAAAGAAACGCGTGGCGCTCGCCGCCCTGATGGCGATTGAGCCCAAGGTGCTGTTGCTCGACGAACCCACCGCCAGCCTGGATCCCGCGTCCGCGGCGCAGTGGGTGGACTTCCTGAACGCGCGCCAGGATCTCACCGTGATCGCCACCACGCACAACCTGAGTCTGGTGGAGGAGCTGGGCCAGCGGGTGCTGCTCATCACGCCCGGCCACCCTGGCCTGTTGTACGACGGATCGCCGGCGGGCCTGCTCGGCAACGACGAGTTGCTCATCCGGAGCGGCCTGGCCCATCGCCACACCCACACCCACCAGGGCGCCGTCCACGCCCACTTCCACGTCCACGACGCGGAATAGCGCCCCCTATCCTATACACACGCGGTTGCGGCCCTGGCGCTTGGCCTCGTACAGCGCTTGGTCGGCGCGGCTGAGCAGGGTCTCCGCAGTCTCGTTGGCCTGGGCGGCCACGGCGCCGACCGAGATGGTGACCCCGATAGGCTGGCCGGGCAGGCGCAGGTCGCTGGCCGCCACCATGAGGCGGAATTTCTCGGCCACCCGCACCAGTTGCTGGGCGTCGACGTGCGAGATGATGGCGCCGAACTCCTCGCCGCCCCAGCGCGCCACGATGTCGAAGCTGCGACAGTTGGCATGCAGGGTGCGCGCCACCAACTTCAAGATCGCGTCCCCGGTCAAGTGGCCGTATTCGTCGTTCACCTGCTTGAACAGGTCCACGTCCATCATCAAAACGCCAAAAGGCCGCCCGTGCCGCTCCAACTCGGCCAGCCGACGAACGAGATGGTCGTCGAAGTGCCGCCGATTGGGCAGGTGGGTCAACTCGTCGACCAGGGCCAGGCGCTCAAGCTCCTTGATTCGCTCGGCCTGCTCGGTGCGCGCCGTGCGATCGTTGAACACCTCCATCGCGCCCACCACCCGCCCCTTCACGTCCAGGATCGGGGTGGCCTTGACCCGCAGCGGTACCCGGTGTCCGTCCTTGTGGTGAAGGAACACGTCGACCTCGTCGGACTTGCCGGTGGTCATCACCTGCTCAAGCGGGCAGCCACCCTTGCACAAAACGCAGCCGTTCACGTCCGCGTGGCACAAGATGTTGTCCGGGCAGCGGCGGCCCACGACCTCGCTGCGTGCGAACCCGGTCAGCTCCTCCGCGGCCTTGTTCCAGAACAAGAGGCGGCGATCCCGGTCCACGAAGTAGACGCAGTCGTCGAGTTGATCGAGCAAATCGCGGTAGAAGCCGCGCCCGAGATCGCTGATGGCAGCCAGCACGGGCTCGCTATCCGGCTGTTGTTCCACCGGCTTCGCATCCTGCTTGTCACTCGCCATGGCGATTTGGTCGGCTGCTCTGGGTCCGCGATGAAGATGATCCACTTTCTGAAGTATTGTCCGGTTCGGATACGAATTCCAAGTTCAACCGATGGGTCTGGTCGTTCTTCGTCCGCGTCTTGGCGGCCAAGTACGTCCCCCTGTTCGCGGAGATCGCCTGCGGTTTCTGCGGACCCAGCCGAGGCAAGCGCCCATCGTCTCGCTCCCTTCCACGACGGAGGAATATTGGAGCGATCCAAGCTATTATCTAGGAATGATCACAACAATGCTCGAGGGCCTGGCCCTGATCGATTCCACGGGTCTGACAATCCTGGCCACGACCGTCACCACGCTCGTCCTCGCCATCCTCGCGAACCTCTGGCTTCGCTATCGCTACGCCGCTTTGGCGAAAGACCTGCGCCGCTCTCGCGATCCGGACGCAAGTTTCTCGCATCCCGTGCTGAGCCACATCGTCCGCGAAGCAACCGAGGCCGCACAACGCTCGCGCGAGACGAACACCCAGGCGATCATCGAGGACCGGTTCCAGTCCGATCTCAGGCCGATGCTGCTTGCCGAGCGCTTCGTCCGCTCGGCGACCGGATTGGTCATCATCCTGGGGCTTCTGGGCACGTTCTACGGGCTCACGCTATCGATCGGAAAAATCGTTCATCTGGTCGCGACAGACACCAGCGCCACCACGGACGTCGCACTCGGGGTCAGCCAGGGATTGACCAATGCTCTATCGGGGATGGCGGTGGCATTCTCCAACTCCCTGGTCGGCATCCTTTCGGCCGTCATCCTCACCGTGCTCGGCGTCCTGTCCAATGTCTCGGACCGGCGAACCGCAGTGATGACACAGATCGAAACCTATCTCGACCGGACTAGTGTGCAGATGTCTGGGGTTGGCGGCGCGCCTGGGCTCGTAGGTTTCGGCGACTCGATCGTGCGCCTCGACGGCGCAATCGCCCGCTTCGAATCTGCCCTGCAGGCCTTTGCAACCACGACCGGAGACTTCCACGAGTTCAACGTTCACCTCAAAGACAACGTCCAGCGGCTGAGTCTGACCTTCGCTGACTTGACCAACTCACTGAAGGCCCAGTTCGGCCCGACGATTCCCGGTCGCAAGGTCTAGGAAGGAAGCCCCGTGAGATACCGGCGATCACTCTTGTCGGACAACGACGGCACGCGCGAGATTTGGCCCGCCTTCACCGACGTCATGTCGACCATGGCGCTTATCATGTTTGTGCTAGTCCTGCTCTCCTACGTTCGCAACTTGATAAGCGAAAAGCGCCTTGCGGATTTCCAGCTCAGAATCGTCGCCTCGG
Source organism: Myxococcales bacterium (assembly GCA_003155465.1). The sequence goes on from PMCR01000225.1 coordinate 10,795, forward strand.
AGCGACAGCTCCGAACCGTGCAGGCGGAGGTTCTGGCAGGCAAGGCGGAGCTTGCGGCCTCGCAAGACAGATTGCGCGCGCAGCAGGCGGTCGTGGCCGACAGCAATCGGCAGCTCGGCAACCTGCGCGCACAACTGCAAAGCATTGCGGTCCTGCGTGTCTCCGTGCTCGACAAGCTGAAGAGCGCGATCGAGACCCAGCTCGGTCGGACCAGCCCAACCAGCGGACAGCTTGTCACCATCGGCAACAATGGTGACATCGCGGTCAACGAGAGCCTGGTGTTCGAGTACAACTCATACGCCATCAAGAAGCAGGCAAAGCCATTCTTGGATTCGCTGGGCAGGGCGCTCGGCAACCTGCTGGCAGACGGCGAGGTGCGCGAGAACATCGACACCATCGTCATCCAGGGNNCACACCGACGAGCGAGGCTCGGCTTCCTTCAATTGGGACCTGTCGGCCAAGCGCGCGACGGTGGTGCTCGACTATCTGTTCCAGACCAACAAAACGCTGGCCGACACCTATGGCAGCTACTTCGCCGCGAGCGCTTACTCCAAGTTCCGTCCCATCAACCCCACCAAGGACGAGGCAGCCTACCAACAGAATCGCCGCATTGAAATCTCGGTCGTCCCCAAGGACGCCAATGTCCGCAAGGTGATCGAGGACTACATGCAAGCAGTCAACCCCTCGCTACAGCCCGCGAAACCGTAGACGGTCACTTGGATTGGGTGCGCGGCGTGCCGTCCGCACCGGAAATCAGTGGGTCAGGCCGTGGTTGTTGGTTGACCAAGGGAAACTCGGACCAGGAGTGCTGACTCCCAGGCTCACAGTGACCGGCTTTGCGAGAACCAATACAGCTAATCGTAGGCCTTCCGGATGCTCGTTTCTCGCGACGGCAACGCGCAAAACTAGCTCCGGCAAGCCCGCGGACGCCCTGGGGCACTGCCCCGCATCTGAATTGCTCTCCGTGCCGCCCTGTTCCATCGCACCACATTGAAGCTTTTCACGACTTCCCGCCATTGTTCCCCTGAGCCGGATTCTGAGAAAACGCTACTGCTACCCGAGGAGAGCACACTATGCGAAGATTTCTTCTTCCCGCCATCATCCTTTGCTGTCCCCTCACGGCAAGCGCCGCGCTCACGCTGCGGGAAGTCCGTACCGCCTCGAACACCGTGATCGAGGTCTACTTCACGAGCGACACCGTCAATGCCACTGAGGTCAGCACCGGTGACCTCACCCAGTGGACGGTCAATGGCCAGGCGGTCACTGCCATCAACAAGTACGTGATGCAGACTGCGGAGGTGATCCAGGTGAACCCGAAGAAGACTGTGACCTGCGATCACCATATCTTTCTCACCGTCCCACCCCTGACCAGCGGCACTATGTACGAGATAAAGACTCCGCACGGCAACGCGACCTTTGCCTTCGACGACCACAAGGCGTTGTGCGACTCGATCAAGACCAACCAGTCGGCGTACAGCGCTCTTTCAAGAGGCAACTACGCCAACTTCGCCATCTGGTTGGGCGACGGGGGCAGCCAGCAGATAGGCGGGCCCCTGCCGACCTATGAGGTCTTCGAAACGCTCACCAACAAGGTCGTCGCCCAGGGTTCGCTTCAACAAGTCGGCGCAGACGCCAGCTCGGGCGATTTCGTCTACCGCATCGACCTGGCCGCGGTTCCCGAGGGCGGTCCCTACAGAATCTCGGTCAAGGGTTACGGGGCATCGTATCCGTTCGGCGTGGGCGGGGATTTCTCTCGACGCCTGGCCTACGTCACGTTTCGCGGCCAGTACTACCAGCGCTGCGGATGCCCTTCGCAACCACCTTACACCCTGGACATCCGGAAGAAGGCCTGCCACTCGCTCATCTATGACACCAATGCTCCCATCAGTGAGGCCAGCGTTGTCCCCAATACCGCCACCGACCCGAAACTGACGATGTACGGCGGCTATCACGACGCCGGCGACACTGATCGCCGTGTCTATCACATGGCCAATCCCATCGTGAATCTGATGGTCTACGAGGCGTTCCCCGAGCTTTTCACCGACGGCCAGTACAACATTCCGGACATGTTCGACGCCCAGTACAACATTGTGGGTTCGGGCAACGGCATCCCCGACATCATCGATGAGGCGGCCTGGGGCACGCTGATCTGGGAGTACTTGCAGGAAACTGATGGCAGCATTCACTACGGAACAAATTGCAAAGGCTATCCGAATCCCTTCGCCGCCCCCTTGGACCAGGATACTTTGCCCTACGGAACCATGGTGGCCTCCGACGCTGCGGCCGCGGTTGGTGCGGGTTTGTTCCTGCACCTTGCACGCCTGATCAAGCCCTATGACACGGCCCGCGCCGATTCGCTGGCCCAGAAGTCGCAGAAGGCGTTCACCTACATAGGCAGCAAGATCGCGGATCCCGAGAAGCTGTACTACTACGTCCAGAAGTATCTCTACGACGGTGACGAGAATGCCCACACCCAGGTGAAGGCCCTGCAGAACGTCGTCGACAACTACAAGAGCAATACACTTGGGACCTACGGCTACTCGCTCAATGACAAGAACTTCGACAATCCCGGGTACATCATCGGCTACATGGTGGAGAAGACCCGGCCAACCGATCCGGCGGTGGTCACGCATTTTCAGACGGCGCTGAAGGCCGCTGCGGACGCAACAGTTGCCGAGTTCAAGAAGTACGCCTATCCGGTCGCAAACAATCCGAACAGCGGCGGCTGGGGCCACAATGTCAGGCAGCCGAGCTATGCAACCTCACCGTTACTGTATTGGCGTTTCTCAAAGGAACAATCGTACTTCGACGCCGCCAGCAATATGATGGACTACATTCTGGGGCTCAATCCGATGGGCATCAGCTACGTCACCGGGCTTGGCTTCCATCAGGTACACAACCCGCACGACCGAGAAAGCGGCTATACCGAGAACATGGGATGGGGTCCCAAGCCCGGTATCACGGTTTTTGGGCCGGGTATCCCTGGTGCTGGAACCACAGTTCCGGCCCTCACGTCCCTGCCCAAGGAGCGGCAGTTTGCTGACAACATGGGCGCCATTTCGATGGCCGAGTTCACTATCTTTGAAACCATGTCCCACTATGCGCTCTACACCGTGCTTTCGAACGGTGGGAAGTGGGATCCCACGAAGGATCCCTTTGCCTCAGGCGGGGGCGTCGGCAGCGGCGGGATAGGCGGCGGCGGGACGACGGACGCCGGCGGGGCCGGGGGAAACAGCGGAATCACGACCGGCGCGGGCGGGTCCATCGGGTCACGCGGTGGAAGCACAGCCGCGATCGGCGGAAACACGACCGGCGCTGGAGGATCCGTGGGGGCGCGGGGAGGAACCACGGCCGGGCTGGGTGGAAACATGACCGCGGCTGGCGGGTCCATCGTATCGAGCGGAGGAATCCCGACGGCCATCGGTGGAACGACAGCCGCTGCTGGCGGGGCCGCCGTGTCGGATGGAGGGATCCCCGCCGCAACCGGTGGATCGCCGATGCCGGACACGGGCGGGGTCGCAACCGGTGGCGGCGGCTCGCCGGGCTCGACAGCCGGAACAGGACGATTGGCCAGCGGCTGCTCTTGCTCTACGGTCTCCGGTCGAGCGCCTGGGACGTCCATTTGGCTGCTGGCTTTCCTTGCGGCCATCAGGCGCCGCACCCCAATCCCGCGGCAAGCGCAGCGACGCCGTGGGGCGTCTGGCAGAGGGACGTAGCAAACCAGCCCTGCCAGCGAAGGCCGCGCGGACAATGCCGTGGGCGAAGACCCACCCGTGCGCTATGTTTGCGCCCATGCAACGACGAAAACTGGGACAGCTGGAAGTGTCCGCTCTCGGACTCGGGTGCATGGGGATGTCGGAATTCTATGGCCAGCGCGACGACGCTGAGTCCATCGCCACCATCCAGCACGCCGTAGGCGCAGGCGTCGATCTCATCGATACCGCAGACATGTACGGTCCCTTCACCAACGAGGAACTGGTGGGCAGGGCACTCAAGGGCCGGCGCAACCAGGTCGTGCTGGCGACCAAGTTCGGCATCGTGCGCACCGATGATCCGCTGGTGCGTGGAATCAACGGACGACCCGAGTACGTCAAGGCCTGCTGCGATGCCAGCCTGCGCCGCCTGAAGACTGACGTCATCGATCTCTACTACCAGCACCGGGTGGACCGGAGGACGCCGATTGAAGAAACCGTGGGTGCCATGAGCGATCTGGTTCGCGCGGGGAAGGTCCGCTTTCTCGGCCTGTCCGAGGCCAGCCCGCAGACCCTGCGGCGAGCGCACAAGGTTCACCCCATCACGGCCCTGCAAAGCGAGTATTCCCTGTGGACGCGCGATCCCGAAGATGGGGCGCTGCCCACCTGCCGCGAGCTGGGCATCGGCTTCGTGGCCTACAGTCCCCTCGGACGCGGCTTTCTCACCGGCCGGATCGCACGTTTCGAAGACCTGGACCCGAACGACTACCGCCGCCACTCTCCGCGTTTTCAGGGTGAGAACTTCGGGAAAAACATGGATCTCGTTCGACATATCGAAGCCGTGGCGGGCAGGAAGGGCTGCTCAGCGACCCAGCTTGCGCTGGCCTGGGTGCTGGCGCGCGGCCCCGACGTGGTGCCCATCTTCGGCACCAAGCGGCGATCGTATCTGCGCGAGAACTTAGAGTCTCTGCAGGTCGTTCTGTCCGCCGAGGACTTGGCCGAAATCGACCGTATCGCGCCAAAGGGGGTGGCGGCCGGCACGCGCTATCCCGAGATCTTGATGGGTATCCTCGACGGGTAGACTAGTCCTACAGGAGGCTCTGGCCTTCTTCTCCGCCGCCAGCGGACCCGTCTTCGCCCGCCTCGCCGCTGGTCACCATCTTGGGGTACCAACTCTCGAAAACCTCGGTGATCTGGCGCGCCTGTTTCTCGCTCGATACGTTGAACGACGATTGCTTGCGATAGGAGCCGTGGAACTTCTTGAAGCGCACGATGGCCATCTTCGGCGCGCGGAACTTGCCGCTCGCCTTGTCCAGTTCCTGGTAGAGAAACATGAGAGTGGCCCACGAGCCTTTGGTCAGGACGACCTTGTCCAGTTGCTTGCGGACCAGCACACCCTCGTCTTCGTAGTCGTAGGTCAGTTCATCCAGGGTCTCGGCCATGATTGGGTTCCTCGCTTCAGGCAGACTTGCGACTGGCCGGCTGGGCCAGCCGACGCAGGCTTTGGGTCAGGCGGCGCCGGTCCTGTGCCGACAGTTTCTCAAACTCGATTCCCATACCCGCGGGCGTGTTGCCGCCCCCGCCCCGGGTGACCCACGCCACACGGCCACGAGCCACCAGCACCTCGCCCGGTGCCAGCGGGATCGCCAGACTCAAGTTTTCGCCCACCTCGAACAGGAGGTCGGACTGCAAAAAAACCCCACCCTCGGATAGGTCAGCCGTGTCGAGCCGGATCCCGGCCTCGACCTTGTTGCCGGCAGCACGTACGACCACGGGCAGGAGCGCATCCAGGCGGGAAAACCGCCGCGTGTCGCGACGCCCGGGCGAAGTCACGGACGCAGGTCCACCACCGTGGATGAACGCGCTTCCACGGATACGCGCGTGGGTGGGACCGCGGCCACGACCATGTGGCTCTCGCGCCACACGGCTTCAAGCGAAACCGGAACCCCTCCGGCAGCCGCCGCCATGCGCGCCAGAAGCTCGTGCGGCACTACCACCAAACCTCCCGCGCCCGCGGCGCAGGCCACCGCCACTGGCGCGCCATAGGGACGGATTTCCAAGAAAGTCCGCTCGGGCCCGGTCACCCGCAACACCAGGTCGCCCGAGGCATCCACACGACTTCCCGTGGTCAGGGGAACCTGATCTCGATCGAGGACGCGCGGCACGCCCGGCACGGTCAGGACTGCCTTGGCAGGCCGATCCGCGGGTCCGGGGATCTCCAGGGTGAGCGCCTGCGGCACCTCAGCGATGTCCACGGGGCCAGCCTCGGCAATCACCCCGCCCACGACCTCGGCAAGCGGCGGATACACCCGTGGAGCGGGACGCAGTCCCGGACCATTCGGACCAACCGCCACCGACACCCCGCTCAGTTCCTCCAGATTCACCGCACCACCCTGGGCGCGAAGGGCTCGAGCCTGGCCGGCCACGTCACGCAGCTCACAAGGACCGTCAGGAGCGGGCGCGACCAGCGGGTCCACCACGCCCAGCACGTCGGTGGCAGACCGGTCGGTCACGTTCGCGCGGAACGCCAGCACTGACAGGGCGGGCGCGCCAGTGCTTGGAATGTCCAGGCGGATCGAAACCTCGGCAACGCGCTGGGTGACCGGAACAGCTCCGTCTCTCATGTGTGGTCCGCTCTCGCAGCCGAGAAGCAGTGGCGCCCACAGGAGTGCCAACGCCTGTACGCGGGTCGCATACAAGGGGCGGCAGGTGGGTCTCTGTGCGAAGGCAGGCATCTTCTGAACGGGTGAGCGGGGTGATTATAGACAGAACCACTGCGTCA
>PMCR01000225.1:17337-17832 GCA_003155465.1 Myxococcales bacterium
CCGCTCGCAACTGCGCAGTTTCACTCAGTCCGTCAGACCGCTCTAGAATTGCGTCTTGGCCTCCCGCACCCCAGTTTACATCGTCGGCGGCATGGGCCATGCTAGGAGCACGTCGTTTCGATCGCAGGAGAAACAAATGACCTGTGCGTACTGGAAGTCTACACGGTCTCGGGTCTTTTGCGCGGCAGCCTGTCTGGCGACTGCAACCGCTTGCACGGGACAGGCCCGCGTCGGTCAAGTCGAGCCAGAGGGACCAGAGGCTGGCCCGCCAAACGATGCGGGCGGTACGAGTGGCCAGCGCGACGCGAACAGCGCAGAAAGCTTCATCCCCATGCTGCCCGACGCCGCGCCGTGGGTCGAGCCGGACCTGGGCTCGCCCACCGTCATCCGCGCGCCACAGAACATCGAAAGCATGCGCATCGAGCCCGTGGACTCGGTTCTTGTGCTCGAATGCGGACAGAGCCAGCCGGTTTCCTTCCGAGCCTTCGCCACCAT
>PMCR01000047.1 GCA_003155465.1 Myxococcales bacterium
TTGTGGGCCGTGGCCTCGATGAGGTTCAGTTGCCTGGGCAGGTACATAACGCGTGCACCCTGACGACACAGTCGACGTTTATCATGATAAACGTCGACTCCAATATCAAGCGAGCTCATCCCGGATCATCCCGGATGAGATCCCTTGCGGTGAGGGACGCGAGGCATGGTATATACTGGTATCNNGGCATCGGCGGTAACGGCCAAGCTGTTCAAGAACGGGCGCTCGCAGGCTGTGCGCCTGCCCAAGGAATTCCGATTTTCTGGTGACCAGGTCCTCGTCCGACGCGAGGGTGAGGCTGTCATCCTTGAGCCGGTCAAACGCAAGGCGTGGCCGCGTGGCTACTGGGAACGACTGCGCGAGATGCACCATGAGACCGATATCCAGCCCTTGAACATCACACTGCAGGACGTCGATGTGGACTCGCCGTGAGCTACCTTTTCGACACCAACGCCTGCATCCACCTGATGAAGCTGCGTGAACCGCTTGCCGGTCGCGCCCGCGACGCAGGCCCATCGGCTATCGCCATCACCGCGATCACCCTGGCCGAGATGTGGTTTGGCGCTGCCAAGAGCCACCATCCTCGCCGCAGCCGCGCCGATCAGGACGCCTTTCTGGCTCCCTTCCGTGTTCTCGATTTCGACACCGCCGCTGCCGATTGCTATGCCCATGCCCGCGCCCACCTGGCAGCCAAGGGCCAGCCCATCGGCGATCGCGACTTGATGATCGCCGCCATCGCAGTTGCCAACCGTCTGACCGTGGTCACCAGCAACGTCTCTGAGTTCGCGCGCGTGCCCGGGGTTGTGGTCGAAGACTGGATGCGGTGAGGCGGTCGCCCCACTCCTTCGCACGCCTGGAAGGCCTTGCGTATACTGTACCGGCGCTATGTGGGCTTTTCTTCTCGAACTGCCGTGCCCCGCCTGGCCGCCACCCGAGGCGCTCGGCAACAGCCGCTAGCCCCATGCCGGCGACGTTCGATAGCAGGATCGTGGGGCCGCGCGAGCTACGCGTTCTCCAGGCGTGCCAGCGGCGTGTGGGCTCGCTGCTTTCCGCAAGAAGACGTTGGGTTGAGCGGGGTCGAGCGCTGCCATCACACCTTCCTGGTTTCTCCCCAAAGCGCCCGAATGGGCACGGCGAAAAAACCGTCACCAAAGCCAACCACGCTTTCGCCGTCGTAGAGTACGACCCCAGCGGCGAAGCGCGCCCCGGCGGCCTGCCTGAGTTTTCTCAGTCCCCGAAAATCCGAGGCGGTGACCGTCGCTGCCGCCTTCACTTCGATCCCGGCCAGCGCTCGGGCACCACGTTCCAGGACAATATCTACTTCCGCGCCGTCCTTGTCCCGAAAGTGGAAGAAGTGGATGGACGTATCTTGCCAGTCCGCCTGCCGCCGGACTTCCTGGAAAACAAAGGTTTCCAGCAACTGACCGAAGACAGCCCGATCACTCCACAGCCCGTCGGCATCGAGACCCAACAGAAAGGTAGCTAGGCCAGTGTCACCCATGTGGAGCTTGGGGGTCTTGATCAAGCGGCGGAGCCTGTTGCTGTGCCACGGCGGTAGATGTTCGAGGAGGAACACGCGCTCGAGCAGGGTCACGTAGTCGCGAATCGTCGGGCGGCTCAACTGAAAGGGCCCGGCCAACTCAGCCACATTCATCAGTCGCGCGGTTTGCCCCGCACCAAGCTGCAAAAGACGGGGCAAGGCATCCAGGGACGCGATACGTCCCAAGCCGCGGACGTCCCTTTGCACCAGGGTCTCGACGTAGTCGCGATACCAGGCCGCGCGGCGTCTGGGTGTCGGTCGGGCAAGCGCAGCGGGGAAACCGCCTGCGGCGATTCGGGCAGCCAGATCAGTCCCCAGGCGGGCGGATTGCTGAATCCGAAATCGACCAGCGAACAGGGCATCGAGAAAGCCGGGCCGCTTTCGCGCCAGTTCGCTTTGGGACAGCGGATGCAGGCGCAGGATTTCCATTCGGCCCGCCAGCGAGTCCGCCAGCTTGGGCACCAGCAGAACATTGGCTGAACCGGTCAGGATGAACCGTCCCGGTCTCCGATCTCGATCCACCGCGGCCTTCAGCGCCAGGAAGAGATTGGGTACACGCTGAACTTCGTCGAGCACCACCTTTGGGGGCAGGCCGGCCACGAAGCCGGCGGGGTCGCCCGTAGCAGCAGCGAGCTGGGTATCGTCGTCGAAGGTTATGTATGTGTGGCCGAGGGCTTCGCCCACCAGCCGGGCCAGGGTCGTCTTTCCGCACTGACGCGGTCCATGCACCAGGACCACAGGCGTGTCGGCCAGAGCCTCTTCCAGCGCAAAACGCGCAAAACGCGGATAGGCTGCCGGCACGGACATGACGTCAAATGATACTTCTACCTTCGGCCAGATGAAAGGTTATACCTCGGCCAAATGAAAGGTTAGGCCTCGGCCAAATGAAAGGTTAGAAAGTCACGCGAACCAGTCCGTGGCGGGCGCAAGAAGAACCCTTCCAGGTCGACGCCCCCACCACCGACCAGCCAGACGCGATGATCGAGGAGATCGTAGATGGGCGTGCCCTTGGGCAGGGTTTGCCGAAGCAGCATGGACTTCCCAGTCTGGCGGGGACCGAAGAGGAAGCACGACCTGTGGGCCGTGGCCTCGATGAGGTTGAGATAAACGTCGACTACGAGGTCAAGATTGGACTCACCCCAACGGGCAGTTGCGCTTCAGTCGAATGGGTCTTGTGCATCGTATCTACAGGATAGTAGGGCTATTGCTGCTAGACATGCACATGCATGCATGTAAGTATGGGTGCATGAGAACCACCGTTGAGATCACCGACGCGCAGAGAGCTGGACTACTCGACCTTGCTGCTCGACGCGGGGAGAAGGGCTTCTCGCGCTTGGTTCAAGAGGCCGTCGATCGTCTGCTGGCCGATGAGCATGCGGGCAAGGGACGTGTCGAAGCGGCCCTGGCGCTCGAAGGCTCGATGACGGCCGAGGCGGCTGACGGGTTGACGGCGTCAATCGCTCGCCTGCGGAGAAGCTGGCGATGATGATCGCAGACTCGGACGTGCTCATCGATTTCTTGCGCGGTCGTTCTTCCTGGACGGGGCGGATCAAGTTGGAGATCAAGACCGGCCATCTCGCCACCACCGCCATCAACAGCTTCGAGTTGCTGAGCGGAGCCAAGGACGCGGCCGAGCGGGACAAGGTGTCGCAGTTGCTGGCGGCGCTGACTGTGCTCGGCGTGACCCCGGCGGCCAGCGAGCACGCAGCGGCGATCCGGCGTGAGCTGGAGGCCGCGGGAAACGGGATCGGGATGGCCGACTACCTGGTCGCGGGCGTTTGTCTGGCCCACCGCGGGGTCCTGCTCACCCGCAACCTCGACCACTTCGCGCGCGTACCCGACCTGTCCATCAGCGGGCGCTATCTAGACCGACGTGGTTAAGTCAGACGCTGCCCAATCGGGGCCAGGCGGCGGCACAGGTCTGACAGGGACGCCATCGTGCGCAGGCGGGCGCTGACGGCCGCGCTCGACATGTCCACGCCTTTGCCGACAAGGCCACGCTCGGCAGACAGGCGCGCCATCTCGCGCAGCCTTGCCGTGATCGCCTCACGGTGCATGTCAACCACGGCCGACCTCCTGCAACCGCTGGACATCGACCAGATCTTGCGGTCGCGCGGCTGCCAGCTTGAGCGTGATGAGTCCCTCTTTCGATACCACGTGGACGGGGCCGCCCTCATATTCGGCATGCTGGCGCGAGGCCCACACGGTCTCCAAGGCGCCACTTACCAGCAGGACGTCAAGCATGAGCGGCTGAGCATCAATCAGCTTGGTGAATCGCTGGATGGTGATCCCGCTGGCGAAGTCCATGGGCAGGGATTCGAGGGTGAAGCCGCAGCCGCGAATGGCGTCGCGCAGCCGCGCCAGATTCTCCGGCCTGAGCAGAAGGTCGATGTCCTGGGTCGCGCGGGGAACGCCATGGATGGCCAAGGCCACGCCGCCGCAGAGCGCGTAATCGAGGCCGTCGGCCTCGAGCGCGGCCGTGAGATTCTTTAGCTCCTGAAACAGATCCACAGGTCACGGGAAGTATACCCCCAGTTGTGATCCAGAGGAGCGCGCTGGGAGAGCAGGTGGGTTGAACAGGCGCAACAGCGGGTAGCCCGCACGGCTGGCGCCGCAAGGACGTGCGACCTGTTGCCGGGCG
>PMCR01000004.1 GCA_003155465.1 Myxococcales bacterium
TGGGTCGCGCTGTTCGCCGCTTTTCGTATTTCGTCGATCGGTTCGCTAGCAGCCGTGGCCAGCTTCCCAACCTTGCTCTGGCTATTCCACGCGGGCAGCCCTGCGAAGCTGAGCTTCGCCGCGGCGGTGACGGTCCTGGTCTTCTGGCGCCACAAGGACAACATCCGCCGCCTTGTTCGCGGCGAGGAACTGCGCGCCTAGCCGGCATCTCGTGGAGCGCGATCCGATACGTTGCTGGTTAGCTCGTCCACACAGAGGCACACAGCAGCCCGACCGGCGTAACCAAAGCGGACCAGGTCATTCGTCTCGTCAGCCGCCAGCCGTCGAGAACGCAGAGAGGACAGGGATTCGGAGCAACAGTCTAGGTCGTCAGATGCCAGATCGGTGAGACGCTGTCGTGCATCCGTCACTGGACTCAGCGACGACGGCTGGGCGCGTCGCGTCCGCCGCATGGGACGCCGATCTAGAAGAAGTGCACCGTCTCAGGTACAAGACTCCCAGTCCAACCACCACCCCAACACGAGACGCCGTATTGTCCGAGCGAGCAGGTCGTGAAGGCGTTCGCGGACAGCGCGGTCACCTGTGAGATATATGGTACCGGGGTGGGGTAGTACCTGTCAATCGCGGTTCCATCCCCGAGCTCCCCCTGGTCGTTATCACCCCAGCACTGCACAGTGGTATCTGACATCAAGGCACAGCTGTGGTCCCACCCGAGCGCGATCTGCTTCACCCCGGTCAACTTGCCGCCACCAGACTGAACGACATCGGTTGGAAACTCCCGGAACCCGTTCGGCTCGAGACCGCCTGTCCCATCGCCAATCTCCCCGTCGCCATTGTCGCCCCAACACCTCACCGAATTGTCCATCATGAGCGCACACGCGTGCATGGCTCCGACCGCCACAGAGGCCACACCCGCCAGGTTTGCGCCCAAGGCATCCTTAACCGGAGTCGGTGTCAGCTGAAGGTTGGGGGGGACGGTATTGCCAGACGCGGAAAACTTCTCTCCCCAACATTCGACATGCGAATCGCTGCCGACCACCACACAGGTCGAGGATTGCCCGGCGCCGATTGCCGAAACCCGGTTCAATCCCAAGGCCACTGGCGTCGCAGGACTCGTGGTCGAATTGTTCCCGAGCTGGCCATAAATGTTGGAGCCCGCGCACTCCACGGTGTTTCCGGTAGTCAGCACACACGTATGACCCCAGCCGCAGGCCACGGCCAGAGCATCCGAGAACTTCGTTTGGACAGGGGCACTGGGAATGGCTGGTGTAGGGTTCTCGCCCCAAGAGACCGCGCCCCAGCACCACACCTTCTTGTTGGCTAAGACCACACAAGTGTGCGATGCGCCAGCACAAATGGAAGTGGCCCGCTGGTTCCGAGCCGTAGGCAACCCAATTACGGGAACTGGGCTGACTAGTGAAGCCGGAACCGTGCTATTTCCTAGCTGACCAAAGTCGTTGTACCCCCAGCAAGAAACGCTTCCGCCATTCCGAATTGCGCAGCTATGGTCGACACCAACCGCTACGGCTAGGTTGGATGCCGGCGACGAAGAAGCCAGTTGTCCGATGAGTTTGAACATAGGCGATCCAAGTCCCGTGACCAGATCATAGCCCGGCCCCGCGGAATATTTGTCGTTCGCGCCGGTCTTGACATCATGGAAGCACGTGTTGTCGTAGATATCCGCTTTGGTGCCCCGCGTCCTGGCTATGGCGTACAGAACTGGGTTCGCGAAGCCTACTGGACCAAGGCCGTTGATGCTGCACTGCTGGTTTACCAATGCCATAAACCCCGCCCACAGCGGGCTTGAGAAACTCGTGCCATTAGACCCACCCCTTGATGAGTTCATGTCAAACTCATAGTTGTCGGCCGGCAGCGCCACATCAGGTAGGTTACGGTAGACACTGGAAGCGCCGTTGCCCGTGGCGACACCCACCTGGTAGTCGGGGATAGGGATGGCCGAAGCACTCGCAATCCACCCGCCGCTCGTTGGCCACGCAGTCTCACTCAAATATGTAGCTCCCGGAGGATTCATCGACAGTAGTGTGCCTCCCACGGCCGTAACGTTCGGTTGCTCAATCAGTGAATCCCAAGGTCCCGCACCCCAATCGCCGGAAGCATGGAAGAACGTCTGGCCCTTTGCGACGAACTCCAGCAGAGTCCTCTGGTTGGCTGGCGTGGCGTCAATGGCCCAAGAGGAACTCAACTGTTGGCACAGGGGCGTCGAGTTCGCCATGGCCGTCAGGACGTGCTCCCAGCTTTGGTCCCCCACCCCCCCCATGAACGCGTATATTTGCGACCCCGGCGCTATGGCCATGACCGCCTGGATGTCCGTGGTTATCTCCCGAGCGGATTCTATGCTTGGTGCACACGGACTGTCTGTCGGAGTGCCGGAGAACCCGCCCATGTGGGCTTGATCGCAGCCACTACTCAAAGGACAGCCCCCATAGCACTCCTTAAGCGCGGCGGTGGGGTGGGCTGCGTCCCAGTCGACGCCGCAGCAGTGCTGGTTTGCCGGCAGGTTCGGGCTGCATTGCAGCACACCATTCTGTTTATCGGTACTGGCGCCGCAGACATCCCCGCTGTCGCATACTACTGGCCGCGCATAGCAGGGCTGGAACTCAGCCGAGCCATCGATGTCCACAGCCTTGACTAATGGCATGTTCAGTGGATTTCGCCCGGCGTTTGTCCAATAGTCCCTCAGGTCAGCCAAAGAGAAGCCCTCGCCCGCGACCAGACCCACGCATTGCCCAGCGCCGGTGAGTGTGGTTTGGCTCTTGGTGGATGTGTCGTACGCATAGGCATTGCGTAAGTCGTCTCCGATATACCAATTCCCTGCGCCTGAGCCCTGGGATGGCGCCGCCTGCTTTGTCACAAACATGTTGTCCAAATGCCCGACGTAGAACAACGGAACCGTGGTATCCACGGAAGGCTCTCGGTCAGGCCCATAGAACTTGGTACCATCCGGACGCAGATAGTAATTGAGGTTGAGGTAGAGAGCCTGCTGAATCGCCGCAGCCGTGCCGGTGATGCCCACGACAAGGTTGTTCGGGAATGTCTTGACTACCGTGAGCCCGTGAGATGTGGCCCAGGTTTGCACTGCCGAGTAGTTCTCTGCCGTTGCGCCGAATTTGTCTCTGAAACTATCGACCGTTAGGTACTGACGATAGGACGGACTGTCCGGATCCGAGGCCTGATTCGCAAAATTCACCAGGTCTTGTGGCGGCGTCTTGAGCTGAAGATTGACTGACAAGGAAATCGACGTCTGTCCCGGCACCGGTCCCACGAGCGGCGCAGCGGCCATCGTAGGCGTGATGTGGCCCGTGAGGTGCTGGGTACCGTGTGGCGCCTGGCAGTCCGGCGCACCGACGCCCGACGAAATGACCAGATTGCCCTGGTAGTAGAGGGCAAAGTGATTGTTGGCAGCGTAGCTGGTTCCGGTCAGGCAGGGGCTGTACCACTTGCTTGTGCCTGGAGTAAAGTTGCCGTAGTTGGACAGGTGCAGCGCGGTTTGCACGTTGGCCACCATGCCGCCGACCGGGATAGCGTAGGTGTCCGTGTAGGAAATGGCGATTTCCCAGTTGGCCTGGTGATTGGCGTCTGGACCGCAAGCCGAAGACATCCTGGTCGCCGTGATGCTCGCCTTTGCTGAAGGCACCAAGTGCACGCAACTCGGGTTGCCCGCATTGCTCACACAACCCGGAGAATTTACGAGCGCGGCCACCGCGCTTGCGCTCGTGTCGTCTAGCCAGAACTTGATCTTCAGGTCGGAGAGTTTGACTGCTGCGCTGGTGCTGTTTGCGACCTGAAAGAACTGCTGCGCTTGCGTGGCGCTGCACGAATTGGTAAGAACTTGTAATTGNNATGCCTTCCGACGCCGGACCGCCAGAAGAGCAGCCGAGCGCCGCCCCCAATGTCAGAGCTAGCGTGCTCAGGTGGCTGAGACTCCTGCAGACCTTGGTGCCCATTGGTTACTCCTTTGCGCCAGCCGGGTTCCTTGTTG
>PMCR01000082.1 GCA_003155465.1 Myxococcales bacterium
ACGCCCGAGAGCGACTGCCTGGGCCAGTCACCATTGTCGAGCTGACTGGTGACCAGGAAGTGGGCCGCACACTCGCAGCGTGGGTCTCGTGCTTCGCCCGCGGCGACGAGGGTCAGCAGCGCCCACGCGGTGTTGACTGCGTGACTGGCGCTGGCAATGTAGCGCCGTTCACGGCAGCTCGCGCCGCTCTCGCCCCAACCACCGTCGGCATTCTGGCGATGGTAGAGAAACTCACACGCTCGCCGCAACGCCGGATCGCGGTCTTGCGCACCGGCAGCGCGGAGTCCGCGCACGCCGAACCACGTGCCATAGGTGAAGCACACGCCCCACGATCCCTCCCAGCTCCCGTCTTTGCGCTGGCCGCCGCGCAGGAAGCGCTCGCCGTGGCGAATGGCCGCCCCGACCTTTCGCCCAAAGAGATCGTTTACCTCGCGCTCAGAGCGCGCGGCGAAGCGTCGTCGCCAGAGCGCCAAACCGTGCAGAGATGCCGCCGTGCACTCGGGATACGAATGATCAACCATGATGTCGCCGAACACATGCGCCGGGTTGAAAAGCTCCAGCCAACGCCCGCCACGCTGCCTTTCGTAGGTGGCCCACCCGCCATCGCGATTCTGCCAGCCGAGCAGCAACTTGACCGCATCAAGAATGCGATCCTCGGGAAGCGCAGGTAGTCCCGCATCCTGCAGCATCATCGCCGCGGTGAGACCTTCGGCGGTGCAGTCGGTGATTGGCCAACCATGCGCGCGATCGGAGAAGGGCCACCCACCACGGCATGGATGCCGATAGTATCGCCTGTAGTCCGGCAGATCTTCGAGGACCTGATTGTTGACCAGGAACCCGTGCGCCCGCTGCAGAGTCTCGCGATGGGCCTCCCACACCGGTGTGTCCAACATTGCCTGCGCAGCAAACGCCGTGTCCCACAGCGCGGTCGAATTGTAGCCATTCATCTTGGTGCCGTCGTGCCCGTCACACAAGTAGCCTTCGAGGGCGGCGAAACTGCGCGCGGTGGCCTCGCTTTGCGGCGACTGGAAAACGTGCACCAGCGTATTGAGCACGGCATTGACCGGGCCGATGCGGATGTACTGTGTGGCGCGGTCCTCGAACTCGATGTGGTCGAAGAGCCGCGCGAGGGCACGCTTGCGCAGCCCCCGCGCATGCACACGTTCGTAGAGACCGGTAACGAAGTTGACCGCCTTCAACGCCGAAGACGTAGGCGCGTAGACGTCGGCAGGGGCGATGGTGTTGCGGTGCTCAGCGAAACGGATGCTTTCGTAGGGACGATCGTAAAGCTCGCGCCGGAGCGCGTGCGTGAGTTCGTCGGCGGGAATCCGTGCTCTCTGCCCGTACAGGTACGCCATGGGCAGATACACTTGGCGGCAGTGACACCAGAAGCGGCTTGGATGAAACGGCACGCTGGCGGGCAAGAGCCACAACTCCGGCAGGACCGGCTGCAGACCTTCGTAGTCGTAAAGATTGAGGAGCGCGAGCGTGAACTTGCCCCAGCTCGCGCACGCCAGCGCGGTACCATGCGCGTGGATGAACGCCCGGGCCCGCGCGACGCGCCCGTCGTCGGATGGAAGCCCGAGCAACCGAAACGCCACGTAGCACAGAACCGTCGTAAACAAGCACCCGGAGCTTTCCACGTGCAGGCCGAAGCTGCCGCCTGCGTCTTGGGTCGCCGCAAGATAGGCGATCATGCGATCGCGTGTCTTGGCCTCGATGTGCCTTCCGCCGATGTGGCAGGCCGCCACGTGCATCGGCAAGAGGAACATCGGTCCGCCATAGTCGCCGCGCCACGCACCGTCGGCCTCTTGTTGCGAGGCGAGAAAGTCGAAGCCGCGCGCGACGGAGTCCTCGCACCAGGCGCGCTTCAAGCCAATGCTCGTCGGCGTGCTGCTCGCTGGGCCCGAATCTTTCACGCGGGGTTCCGCCATAGTCGTCGCACCATCTGCGAAGCGGTACGAGTGTACGGCTCCCAGAAGGCTCCCCCCTCGATATCTCCCAGCAAGTCCTCGTACATCGGGTCCAGCTTCGTGCGCCAATTCGGATCGATGGTCACCGCGCGCGCCGCCCACTCATGGCAATAGCGGCAACTCTCGCAATCGGTCGACTGACAATTCTTCGTGGTGAAGCGTTCCATGAAGCCGTCGAGCGCGCGATTGTCGATCATGACCGGATTCGCGCCTTCTCGGGGATAGAGCATGCTGGCCGCGTGCCCGAAGTCGATAAGCTTGCGGAAACGCAGCAGATTGATCGTGCGCGGCTTGATGAAGTACTTGAACATGCGCCTCCAGGAATAGGCGTCCTTTCCCACCACACCGAGCTTGTCCTTCGGGTAGGCGTAGTTCTGCACTAGATCGAGGAGATTGCCGTCGTAGCGCCGTTCCGCGTAGGCCTTGACTCGCTCAAGCAGAATCTGGGTCGGGGTGTTGCGCTCGACGATCTTGAAGGTCTCGTACCCGAGCTTCTCGTAGTAGTGCAGGTCCTCGGGACGAATCCAGTTGGCGCGAAGGTAGTTCACCGGATCACGCAACCGAATCTGGTTGCACAGGATCGAGCAGTAGTCGAGCGGGAAGCCGCGACTTCCGGATTGCGACGCCGCCGACAGAGCCACCGCATGGTTGCCGGCGATGGCGCAATCCTGGCGACACCAATTATTGACGATGAGCTGCAAGTCAACGCCTTGCGCCGCTTGCTTCATCGCCGCGAGGGTCTGAAACTCGCGATGTACCCCAACCTCGGAAACCACGATCACGTCGGCGCCATGGTCCACCCAGAAGCGAACCTTGCGCGGCGTATCGGTGAAGCGATGTGAGCTGACGCGCACGCTTAGACGCGGATGGCGTCGCTTGATGAGGCGCAAGAAGTAGACGTTGGCAACGGTGATCGAATCGACGCCGATGCCGTCCACCCAGTCGAGCATCTCCTCCATCTTGCGCTGCCCGATCCGCGTGAACTCGGTATTGCCCATGGCCGACGCGTTGAGCAGATAGTTGAACTGGATGCCGTTCGCGTGCGCCTTCTGCACAGTGCGTTCAAGCAAGCGGCGATTCACTTCGGGCAAGTAGAACGCTGGGCGTCCGCCACCGAAGTAGTCGGTGGTGAGCTTCCCGTAGACTTCGTACACGGGGTACCCGGCGAGGCCCTTCATGAGCGCCTCATCGAAGTTGCAGGCGACGGAGAGCTTCATCGTGTGGCACCTTTCATCTCGCGGAAAAACAGGTGGCGACGTGCAAACCCGGAACCACCTCTTGTGGTCGCGCGCCCCACAGGACTTCTTGGGAGTTGAGCCGCAACAGGCTCCAATCGCCGAGCCGCCCTTGCGTGCGGAAGCGCACGCGCGTGCAAAATCGCACACCGAGAGCCCCCAACTAGGCGCGATTCCGGTTGGGGCCAAAGTACCCTCGCGAGTATCATTTGCGTTGCCATGATGGTGGGGTCAACGAACCTCAAGCAGTTCTTGGAGGCCGCCTTGCGCGGCGCCGCCAAGATTGTCGGCTGCGGTTCCACCAATCTCATTCTCTTCAACGAGAAGACGCAGGAGATTCGCGTTCATCTGGGCATCACGGCCGACGCCTTCCCGGTTATCGCCGAGATCGAGAAGATGCTGGGCGCCCAGCTCCCAGCATTCTCATGGCCGATGAAGAGCGCCCAGGGGAGCCTGGTCACTCGCTCCTGGCGCGAGGCCCGGTACTGCGAAACCACCTCGCTCAAGGAACTGGTGGGCGCGGCCCTGCCCCGCTTCACGCTCACGGCAGTCGCGCGCCTCATCGGCGAGCGTCGCTTCGCGTGCGTCCCCGCGCTGGGCAGCACACGAAACTACGGCGTCCTTCTCTTCGAGAAGGAAGGAACCCAGCCGTTCAACCGCCAACAACGCGAAGTGCTTATGCGCTATGCCCGGCGCATTGGTGAGATCCTCGAAAACGACCTCATGGGCCAGAGCCAAACGCTCTTCGACCACCTCCCCGACGACGAACCCGACAACCTTCTCTTCGATGCATGCGGCGAGTTGCGCGGCCACGGCCCGCGCGGCGGTGCGGCCATTGAGCGGGTCTTGCGCGAGGGCGACCTTCTGCGCACGATCGGTACCAACGCCCGCGCCTTTCTCGAAGGGGGACAATCTCAACGCGAGCGCAGCTTTGATCTGATATGGGAACCCTCAAGGGGTTCCCATTCCCTCCCGCGAAGGTGCGCCACGCGCGGCGCTGGCGACGAGGGCGCGCGAAGCGCGGGGCTGGCGGGGTGGGCTGTCCGTCCCGAAGTCCCCGCAGGGGGAGCCGGCGGGCTCCCCAGGCGACTCGACGGCGAACTTCGCATCAAGTTGTCGCGCCTCGATTTCGAAGGCAAGCAGGGCGTCTTGTGCGTGCTCTCGTCGCCACGGCAGGCGGCGGCGTCGCTCGAAAACCAGCTCGTGCGCCTGACGCTTGGCGACCCGGCGCCCGCGCTTTTCGTGGATCCGGAGCGTCTGGTTGCCTCGTGCAATCCCGCCACCGCGCAGCTGCTAGGCTACGACGCGGCGGAACTCACCGGCCAGTCGATCGGCGCACTATTCTCGGCACCTGACGAGGTCCTGGACATTCTCAGCCATCAGACTCTGGATCCGCAGAAAGCGTATTCCGAGCGCGCGACGGTGGTACGTCGCCGCGACGGATCGCTGATCCCGGTGCGCGTCGAGGCGCTGCTTCTCGCCGACGACTCTCACCAGCTGGTTGGCTTCCTGCTCGTGCTGCGCGAGCCGGCGACGCGGGATTCCGACCATCTTGTGCAACAGGAACGCCTGGCCACCATGGGCGAGATGGCGGCTCATCTCGCGCATGAGATCCGCAATCCTCTCGTCGCGATCGGCGCCACCCTCGAAAGCCTCATTCGCGAGCCGGAAACCGCGGTCAGCCAGCGCACCATCCTGGCCGCGCTGGTGAAGGAGATCGTGCGCATGGACATGACTCTCAGAGACTACCTGGCCGCGCGACGCGAGATGGCCGTGACCCAGGTGCGCGTCGGGGAGCTGGTAGACGACGCGCGTCGCTTGCTCGCGGGCGCCCATCGCCTGGCGGGCAAGACCATTCGCTGTCAGGTCGATCCGCAGCTGAGCATCGAGGCTGATTACGAAGCCATGAAACAGGTCGTGTTCAACCTCCTGCTCAACGCGCTCGAGGCCACCCCAGCCGGGGGTGAGGTCGTGTGTCACGTGGCCCAGAGGGACTTCGAGCTGGCCATCACCGTCGAGGACCGTGGGCCCGGTTTGCCTGCGAGCGCGGCCGACTGCCTGCGCCCCTTCTTCACCACCAAGAAGAATGGGACCGGCCTCGGCCTAGCCGTGTGTCAAAAGATTGCGCGCGCCCACGGCGGCTTCGTCGATCTGAGAAATCGCAACGGAGGCGGTTGCCA
>PMCR01000185.1 GCA_003155465.1 Myxococcales bacterium
GGCCTACTGCGCAACTTCGGCTAGGGCGCGATTTCCCTGATGCTGCCCCGCTTGTACCAGAGTCCGTCGCTGCCGACCCCGTCGCTGCGGAAGTAGACGGTGATGTTCGGCTTGCCGGTTTCCGACCCCGGACGGGTCGCGTCGCGGCCAAGCTTCATCGCCGGATCGATGCCAGTGGCACAGGCGGTGCCGTTGCTGCCGAAATCGGTGCCGGCATCAATGTGCTCACTCAGCTTCACCCAGTTGCCGCCCCCTGCCCCGTCGCTGTCGTCCAGCCACAGTTCCTGCTTCACAGTGCCGTCGGCCAGGTCGTAGACGACGTGTTTGTAACCAATCCATTGATTGAACGGCATTCCGCCGGCCCACTGCGTCCTATTGAGGATCGCGCTCGACTGAGGGTGGCTGGTCTCTTTCTCGAAGTCGATGTGGCCGTCGTAGCGCATGCGTGCGTCGATGCCGCGCGTGTCGCACAGGTTCACTGTCTCCTGACCGATGGTCCCGTGATTGGTGCGGGCCATGGCCACCATTCCGCCCCAGGCTGTGTTGCTGTCAGCCACCCGCTGGAAGTACATGGTGATCTCCACGTCCCGCCATTGGTCTTGCAAGGCCGGATCGTGAACGTACATGCGTGGCACGCCGCCGGTAATCTTCAGGGTGCCGTCGCCCTCCACCTTGTAGCTGGCATCGCCGTGATCAGCATCGAACCACGGGTCGTTCGGATCGTGACCAATGAAGGTTCGCGCCGGCGGGTCCCACTTGGCGTACCACTCTTTGCCGCTGGCAATGCTCGGGTAGAGCATCCGAATCCCGAATCGATCCAGTGCCGTGGTTCGCCCGCCGGTGCCGGCAGTCGTCGTGCCGCCGATCGCGCTCGCACCCCCAGTCGCGACGCCGCCCACGCCGCCGGTCGCCGCGCCGCCGGTTCCTGCCAAGCCCGCCGCAGCGCTGGTCCCCGCCAGGCCGCTTGTGCCACCAGTTTCCGCAAAGCCCACTGTGGCCCCGCCAGTGCCCGCGCTGCCACTGCTGCCAGCGGCGCCGCCAACCCCTGCCGCAGCAGCCGTCCCGCCGCCTGCGTCCGCGTTCGCGGAGCTGCCCGAGCGACTACACCCGCCCATCCCGATCGCCGCGACCAATGCGCAAAGCCACCAGGGTTGCTGACAAACGTCAGCTTTCACGATTCCTCCGGTGATTGAAGGTGGATTGCCATTTCAGGCCCTCGGCGTTTCTGCCCCTACCAAACTCATTCCCGCCTCCTCAATCTACCGCATCACCTCCTCGGCTGCGGCCTATTGTTGGGACTTGTGGCCGGCGGAGCAAGAGTGGAAAATCGGGTCTGTGCTTCGAACGGCTGCCCTTGTCTTGCTCATGACCAGCCTGGCTCCGGCGTGCGGCCGGACCGCTATGGATGTGGGTCGCGCCCCGCGCCCGCAGGTCGATGCCCGTGCGGCAGCCGTGGCTTCCATGTGAAACTTGCCCCACACCCGGACGTGATTCTGGTCGACGGGGTCTGCCCATCGAGCACTCCTTGTCAGCCCGCTTACGGGTCCAGGGTCGCGGGTTCATCCTCGTGGACCGCCTTTCCATCCAGGCTTGGCCGTCGCCTTCGCTCCTGTCCCGTGTCAGGAACGCGGGCGCGGGATCTTGAACTGCCTTATCTTGTTGGCGATGGTCCGCCGGGAGATCCCCAATTGCTCCGCGGCCCTGGTCTGGTTGCCCGCGCAATTGGCCAGCGCGGCCTCGATGGCCTCGTGTTCCGCCACCAATTCCGCAGACGATTCTTGCCCGATCGGGGATGCCCCGCCCATGGAAACGCCACCCAGCTTGTCCTGGGGCAAGTGCTCGGGGGTGATGGTACTGCCCGCGCAAAGGGCCAGGGCGCGCTCAATCACGTTGCGAAGCTCGCGGATGTTTCCCGGCCAGTCATAGCGGAGCAAGAGAGCCAGCGCGTCGGCCGAGATGCCAGGGGGCTGTCGCGGAGGATCCTTGGCAAAGTCATCGAGAAACTTGCGCGCCAGTGGCTCGATCTCGCTCTTGCGGTCGCACAGCGGCGGAACCACCAGTTTGAACACCGCCAGCCGATAGTACAGATCCTCGCGAAATCGGCCGGTCTTCACATCGTTCAATAGGTCTCGATTGGTGGCCGCAATGAATCGCACATCGACCTTGGTGACAGTGGTGCTGCCCACTCGGGTGATTTCCCCCTGTCCCACTGCGCGCAGCAGCTTGGCCTGCATGGGCAGCGACATCTCGCCCACTTCGTCAATGAACAGGGTTCCACCGTCCGCGGCGGCAATTAGACCCTTGTGCGCCTTGTGGGCCCCGGTGAAGGCCCCTGGCTCGTGTCCGAAGAGCTCGCTATCCAGCAGGGTTTCGGCCAATGCGGCGCAATTGAGCTTGAGAAATGGCTTGTCGGTGCGCCGGGACTCGCTGTGAATGTAGTTCGCCAGCACCTCCTTGCCCACCCCGGTCTCGCCCAATACCAGCACGGTGGCATTCGACTTGGCTGCCTGGCCCGCCTCTTGATACAGCGTCCTCATGTTTGGGTCGCACACCACGGCGCCGCCTGGACCATCGCCGCCACTGCCGCGCACCTGCGCGCACGACTGGGCCATGAGCGCGCCCGGCGAAGCGCCGTCAAGGGGAAAGCAAGCCAAGCCCAGGCGGGAACCGCCACCGACTTCCTCTATGGCTTTCTTGATACGGGCGGCGATCTCGCGGCACTTCTCCAGCCCCGAATCCGGCAGCAGCACCTCGTATTCGCGGAGGGCGTAGGCCGCCAGCAGGTCCCCAGGCCGCATCTGCGCGGCCAGGACGTCCACGCTGCGGCGCTCATCCGCGGTCGCATCCAGGTGTATACGCAATAATCCCAGGGTGGCCTTCGCATCCGCCTCGGCGCGGGCGCATTCCTCAATCAGCCGATCGTAGAAGTACCCATGGCTGCGGACGCGGGGCTTGGTGGAGCGCACCAACTGCTGCTGCAGCACCAGGGTGATGCCGCCAATGATCACAGACTGTCCCACAGCCAAGGGAACGCGTTGCCCGGGTGGAATGCGCTGGGAGCCCACGTGGGTACCGTTGGCGCTGCCCAGATCCTCGATCTCGACAATCGCCCCGACATGAAGAGAGGCGTGCTGACGAGACGCACTCGGGTCGGGAACGCGAATATCGGCGTCGTCGTCACGACCGACTGACAGGGTGCCCATCTCGGGCAGCGCGATGGCCTCGTGAACGTCGGGGCCACTGACCAGAACGTGCATCACATGGCCGCCCTCTACCGATTTCTCGCCTGGGGTCACTCGGGTCGGTGCAGCCATGGCGGTCTCCCTTGTCTAGAAGCGTCCGGCCAGCGCCACGCCCCCGCCATCCGCATTCGCCCATCCCAGCCACGCCACAGAACCATGCGGACTCTCGTAGCGGCTGGTGTCGTCGATGGTCAAGACCAGGATCAAGCCGGCGACCAAGACCGCAGCGCCCACACCGGTCGCGATGTAGCCGCCCAGAACCTTCCTATCAGCGCTGGCTTTCGCGTCCTCGGCCGCGTCCTTCTTCCGCTTGCACTCCGCGTCCTTTTGCATATCAGTTGCGGCCAATCCACTGCAGGTGCCACTGGTGAAGTCGTTCTGCACTTGTGTGAAGTTTCGATTCGCTTGGGACTGGTCCCTGAGGGCGAGCCCCAGGTAGACGCCACCGCCCCCTGCGATCACAGCGCCCGCGGCCAGGGTGCCCCAGGCCCGCCAGCGCTGGCCGGAAGCCCGGTCGATCCGATCGTGGCGGGCCTCGGCGGTGGCCTCCATCTCGACGCGCAGGTGACGGGCCTTGCCGGGATCGATGTCGACCTGCGCTCGATAGGGCAGAAAGCCCGAATGGGTCAGTTCGATCTCGTGTGGGCCGGGTGGAAGTTTCACAGTACTTCCGCGAAGCTCGCGCAGCTTCCCGTTGACCGAAAGTGCCGAACCTGGCTCTTGCCCTTCCAGCACAAGCTCCCCAGCCTGCCAGCCCATCTCCGCCGAGTCTTCTTCCATCACCACATCCGCTTCCCAGGTCTGGCCCTCGCCCAGGTCGCGCCGCAGGCTGGCGGTTCGGTAGCCTTTCCGCTGCAAGGCCAGTTCGTGCGATCCTGGCTCAACCGACAGCGTGACGTCGATCGGCGTGCGGCCGACCAGGGCGCCGTCGAGCTGAATGTCGGCGCCGGGCACGGATGTCTTGACACGAATGTGGGCCAGCTCGCCCTTGGCGGGCACCAGGGCCAGTTCAAACTCCTTGGTCACCCCGCCGCCGATCTCGATCTGCTGGCGCAGGGGAGCATGGCCCGGGGCCAAGGCCGCCACCAGGTGCGGGCCATTGGCCACTTCGATCGGCCGCTCCATCACATAGCGCATGTCAGGCACTGCGTTTCCGGCCGGTTCTTCGCGCCCCCCCACGAAGACCTTCACCTCGGTCTTGCCCACGGCCACGTTGTCGACCTCTATGAACGCCGGCACCTTGGTCTGAATCATCAGGCGTCCGATACGAGCGCGCTGCTCATCACGGAGCCGGCGCGCCTCTTCCAGTTTCTCGGCCGGGGTTCGGCCCGGCGCGGCCAGCAGCTTGTCAAACTCGGCGACTGCCTCGACGGGCCGATTCAGGCGGGCACAGATCCGGCCGACGTTGAACAGCCCCGGCGCCTTGCCCGATTCCACCTGGACCCGCCGGTACTCGACCAACGCAGCGGCCAGGTTGTCCTGGTCGTAGAGCGTGTTGGCCAGATGTAGCCGCGCAGTGAGGGGCGGTGGCAGGTCGTCTACGGCATCCGGCTCTGACGCTTGGGCCGCCAAGGGCACGGCGGTTACGAGCCAACAACAGACCAGGGCAAGCGTGGTGCGCATCATGGTTCTACCTAAACAGAATGTTCTTGTCCGTGATGAGATCCCGTTCGGATGGAGTCAGCTGGCGTGAGGGCTTGTGCGCTTCGACTTCTGGGGCCGCGACCCGATTGGGTGGGGACGGCGAAGGCGGGGACGGCGCGGGCTGTCCTCGGTCCGCAACAGATGAAGGCGCGAGCGCCGGGGCGGCAGGTGGCGGGCCGGGCTGCAGGCCCGTCACCACCGGGTGAGGCGACGACGGCGGCCACGCAGGGGACAGCGCAGCGCTGGCCGGCCGCGGAATCCTGCGGGCCGCCCGGGTTCCCAGATCGGATGGCGCGCGCGCGGGCACCGGAGCAGCCGCGATCGGGGCGGGTGAAGGGACCGGGGTAGCGGGCGATGCCGCGGTTGGTGTCGGCGTGATCGCTTCAGTCCCGGATGCGCGGAGGATCTTGACGTCGCCGCCCGAGCGCCCCAAAACCGCGAAGATTCCCACGGCCAGCGCGAGGACGAGCGCGCCGGCCAAGGCCAGGTACACCCGTCGACGGGGCGCGGAAAGGATCGCGCGAACGGCCACCGAAAGGCCGGCGCTGCCGGTGGACCCGCCGGAGACGCTGAAAACCCCGGCCACGCGTGGCCCGGCGACCGATGCAGAAGACGGGGCCATTCCTCCGCTAACCAGCGGGCCAATCCCCGCTGCGGTTGCTGCACCGGCGGCCATCTCCGTCAGGGCTTCGAGCAACCGCCGTTTGACATCTTTGATGGACGAAGGTCGATTCTCTTTTCTCTTTTGCAGGCAATCCCGTATCAGCCTCTCCAGCGCCGGACCGATCTTCGGGTAGCCTTCCCGAGTGGGCAGCTCATTGGGCAAATCCACAAACGCGAATCCATAGGGTACCCTTCCGGTGAACACCTCGAACAGCACGGACCCCAGACCGAAGATGTCGGTTTCCGGGCCGGCCTCCACCAACGGATTGATATCCACGTATCTCGCAAGCTTGCCCGGCGAAAACTGCTCAGGCGCTGCGTATTCCAAGGTGCCAAGCTGCGCTCCCATCTGAGTCAGCGCATTGGACGGTATCTTTGCAATCCCGAAGTCCAACAGTTTCGCGACCGACTCACCGTGCTTTGGCTCGGCGATGAAGATATTGCCAGGCTTCAGATCGCGGTGGACAACACGCTTGTCATGGACCGTAGCCAGTGCGTCGCAAACCTGTGAGAAGAGGCGCCTCAGCTCGTCGAGCGGAGGGGGAGACCCAACTGCCAGCCGCTTGTCAAGGGACCGACCCTGCAGGTATTCCATCGCGAACCAGGGGCGACCGTTCCAGGGCCCGTTGTCCTTCACAACTCCAAAAGCGAAGACCTGAATGATATTGGGATGGACTCCGATCAACGTCGGGACCTGTGCCTCACTCGCAAACCGCTGTTTCGCCTCGTCATCCGCCTTCGGGTTTTCCGGCGGTAGAAGAATCTTGATGGCGACGGGCACATGCGTGGTCTTGTGCCGCGCCTCGTAGACTGCCCCCATGCCGCCCTTTCCAAGTTTCCTCGCAACAATCCAGTCACCAACCTGGGTTCCGATAGCGAGGCCTTGCTTTCCGTCGGGATCCTCGGGCTCCGGGGGGACCTCCGTGGCAATCGCGCGCTGGCTCGCCAGCGGACGTGGGTCAGTCGGCCCAGTCGCACAGTCGGCGCCGGCTGGGTGTTCGCGGGCACAGCGCGGGCAGGCGCTCACGTCAGCCCGCGCTCCGCTTGAAGTTCACCAATGCGCTCAGTTTCAGTCAATGCAACCCTTCATCCCAAGTTCGGCGCGGAGTCTACTCTAACTCGCCAATATGGGAACCCTGGCAGGGTTCGTTTCGCCCTTCGGCCCCCCACCTGCCACCCCCCCCGCCCACTTCGCTCGGCCTCGCGATGATACGCCACGCGCGACGCTGGGTGAGTCGGCGTGGTGGGTCGCCGTGCGCGGATTCCGGGGCTTGGTGGACGGCGTGTGGGGGGCGCTCCTACCGGACCGGGTCGCCCCTGCCGGCATGCGCCCATGCCGGATCGCCCGCGGCCCGCCCAGACCCGACGCAGCATCTACCCGATGACGGTTGAACGTAGCTCGGTGCTGCAAGGCCGCTCCGCACCATATTTCGGCGCCGACCTTCTTGACGCTGACCTGCCAATTCTGGGACACTGCACTCGCCCGACTTGTCACGCCAATGATCCGCATGCGCGGACAGGACGCAACAGCCGCGGGCGGTGTTACCAAGAAAGGAACCAATGCCTATGTCACTGCAGAACTTCTTTGGCCTTCTCTCCCGCGGAACCCTGTCCATCGCATTTTTTTGGGTCGTTCTTGGATGCGGCAGCGCTGGGCCGCCGAAGCCCAAGAACGCCCTGCAGGCCGAGCTGGTCGGCGCTCCCGGGTGGGTTCGGGGCCCCTGTCAGAACGGTCTGGCAAACAAGAAAGGCGTCTGTGGCAAGGGCAGCGTGTCCGGCATGACCAACATTGCGTTGGCCAACTCGGCTGCCGAGTCCCGCGCGCGCGCCGAGCTGGCGCGCAGTCTGCAGACGCGCGTCAAGGCGATGATGCAGGACTACCAGGCCGCCACCCAGGGCGGCGCGGAGAACAAGACCGCCAGTGAGCAGCACATCGTGGACGTCTCGAAGGAGATCACCAACATCAACCTTGCGGGAACGCGTCTGGAGGAAACCTGGATCTCGGACAGCGGCACTGTCTGGGCACTGGTCGTGCTCGACACCGAGTCCTTCAAGGACTCGCTGACGCAGATGAAGGGGCTCGACGACAGGGAGCGCGCCGCCATCGTGCAGCGGGCTGACAAGGCCTTCTCCGAGCTGGACGATGCAACCGCCCAGTAGTGGATAGCGCAACAGCATGGAAAGAAGGAAACCGACGATGAGAACGACGATATTCCGCAAAGTTCCGATCTTGGCAGTTGGCTTGTTGGCTGGGTCAGTCCTGTCCGTGGGCTGCGGCACAAGCATTACCGTGACCCGCCTGAAGCCCGCCGAGGTCCACCTGGCCGGCATCAAACGCATCGCCATCACCAGGATCGATGGCCGCGATGGCGACACCCTGGCGACCATGATCACCGAGCGCCTGGTGGAGTCCAAGCGTTTCGAGGTGGTCGAGCGAGCCGAGATGGACAAGATCGCGGCCGAGCACCGGGGCGCGCTCGATGCCGCCTTCGAGCAGAATCAGGGCGTGGAGCTTGGGAAGCTGCTGCCCGCGGCGGCCCTGGTGGCCGGGTCGGTCAATGAATCCAAGACGGATGAGAATGTCCGCGAACAGAGGGACACCTGTGTCCGCTACGAAGACATCGGCAACAAGAAGCAGAGGAAGGTCGAGTACTCCTGCACCCACTACACGCGAACCGCGAACGCGCTGTTCACCGCCAACATGCGCGTGTTCGACACCAATACCGGCAAGATCCTGGTTACCCGCCGGTTGACGGCGTCAGACCAGAAAGAAGAAACCAAGACCGACGCCGAGCCGGATCCCATCAACCGCGACGCCATGCTTGAAGCATGCCGTGCACAGGTGGCGACCAATTTCATGAAGTTGATCGCTCCCTACCCTGTGCAGGAGAAAGTTGATCTGGAAAAGGACAGCGCATTGCCCGAACTGGAGCAGGGCAACGAGTACATGAAGCGCGGAGATCCCAACACCGCGACCGAGTTCTACGCCCGCGCCGTGGCCAGGGCCGATGCCACCCCGGGGATGAAGCCCGATGCCAAGGCCCGCGCTCACTACGAGTACGGTCTGGGCAAGGCCATGTCAGGTGATTATGATACCGCCCTTGCCGAATTGCGCCTGGCCCAGACGTTGAAGGCGGAGAAGGATTGGATCGACCTGGAGATTCGCGTGGGCACGTGGAAGAAGGACGCGGACAAGGTCAACGAACAGATGAAGGAAGCCGCACCCACTCCACCCCCTGCGCAGCAATAGAACCCGGGCACCGACCAGAAGCGGAGGCAGAACGTGACAACCACCAGATTTCTGACCCTGGCCGCGCTTGTCCCCACCTGGCTGTTCGTGCCCGCAAGGGCCAACGCCGGGTGTCCCGAATGGACTCGCAGCGGCCAGAACCCGGACTACCCCCGGGCCCGCTTCCTGGTCGGTCTTGGAGTTGCCGGCCCGGTTCCCAGTCAGGCGGCCGGTGAAGCGCCCGCCAAGAACGCCGCTCTCGCCGACATGTCCAAACAGATCGTGGCGTCGATNNGACAAGTCCACCATCAAGAGCGCGATCAAGCTGCCCGACGCGCAGATCGTCGCGCGTTGTTTCGATCCGCAGCAGGCCACCATGTACGCGCTGGCGGCCGTGGACAAGGCAGTGGCACAACAACGAATCAGCGCGGCGGTGGATACCGCGGGCGCCAAGGCCTCGAGTGAGATGAAAGCTGTCGAGGCCGCCTTGAAGAGAAAGGCGCCGATGGAGGCTCTGACGCACCTGCGGCCCGCGCGCGAGGGAATCGACGAGGTCGAGACCCAGCTTGTCGTCCTGCGCGCGATCGGCGGCAGCTACCAGGGCGAGGCCCCGAGCCGCAGTCAGTTCAAGGATCTGGCCCGCTCGTTGCGCTCGAAGTTGCGCGTGACCGTCATCGCTACCGGCGAGGGCAGCAGGCAGGTGGCTGCCGGCGTAGTCGAGCGGCTGACCAAGCTGGGCGTGGAGGTGCAGACGGCTGACAGAGCCGCGGGCGCCGTGGTCATCACGCTTGAGGTTTCCGAAAAGGCATTGGTGCCCTCCGCCTTCGCGGCCGGCATGGCGGCGCAGGAAGCCGCCAACGTGGAGGTCAAGCGCACTGACACCGACGCGGTCATCGCCGGATTCCAGAAAGAAGGACGGGGCGTCGGCCGCGCCGAGGCTGATGCGCGCAGCCGAGCCCTGACCAACCTGTCTGGTCTCATCGGACCCGCGATCGATAATGCTCTCAAGGGTCCCCTGGCCCTGGGCGCGGAGGGCGAGTAAGCTTAGGTAACGCGCCTTCTGCGCCGGACGAAGTACTTTGGTCCGCACGAGAAGCTATGTGCCTCGGAGTGTCGGCGGTCAACCGTCGGCAGCCAGCGGCCAATGCCTTGGTCGCAGTGACAGAAACCAATCGCCGCGCGGATTCAGGCTCGCGGTAGGTATCGCGGGTTGCCTCTGCTGCCTGGCGTGCAGCAAGGTTTCGGTGGGAACCAATCCCGCATCAGACGCGGCAGCCGGAGCCGCGGGCCGGCCGGCGAATTCTGACGGAACTGGCACGGGTGGTGCGCAGGGAGGCCGCACCGGCGGCACCCGAGCCGGCGGAGCAATCACCGGCGGCACGAGCGCAGGGGAAGAAGGGAGCACGGCCACGGGTGGTACGGCTGGAGGTGACACCGGTGACACCGGTGACACCGGCGGCGCGGGCGGCACAGGAGAAAGTGACACCGGCGGCACGGGCGGGAATGGCCAAGGCGGCGCGGGCGGCAGTGCCGGCGCGGGCCGCGAAGATGCCGCGGTCACGCCCGACGCGGCCAGCCGCCCAACCGATGCGTCGCGACCCGCCACCTTTCTTCACGTGGAAGGCAATCGCTTGCTTGATGCCCAGGGAAAGGCCGCGCGCTTCACCGGCGTAAACTGGTTCGGCTTCGAAACCTCGAATGAAGCGCCTCACGGGACCTGGGCCCGCGACTATCGCAGCATGCTCAAACAGATGCGCGACCTGGGCTTCAATTCCCTGCGCCTTCCTTGGTCCAACGCCATCATGCGTCCGGATGCAAAGGCCGTTTCAGTGACCACCATCGGCAAAGATCCCTACGACCAGACTGATCCGATGAATGGGGCGCTGGCAGGCAAGACGCCGTTGCAGATGATGGACCTCGTCATTGCCGCCGCAGGCGAATTCGGTCTCAGGATCATTCTCGACAATCACTCGCGCGAGCCCGACGCCTACGACAAAGAAGAGGTCTGGTACTCCGCGAAGACTTCCGAGCAACAGTGGATTGCCGACTGGGTCGCCCTGGCCAAGCGCTACAGTGGGAATCCCACCGTGGCGGCCTTCGACCTCGACAACGAGCCGCACGGCAAAGCGAGCTGGGGTACCGGCGTGAAAGATACCGATTGGAACAGTGCCGCCGAGCGTTGTGGCAATGAAATCCTGGCCGCGAACCCCGATGTGCTTATCATTGTCGAGGGCGTGAGCATCGTGGGCACTGACGTCTATTGGTGGGGTGGCAACCTGAGCGCAGTCCGCACCGCACCCATTGTCCTGTCCAAGCCCGAGAAGCTGGTCTATTCAGCCCACGAGTACGGCCCCGAAGTCCACGACCAGACCTGGTTCACCGACGCGACCTTCCCTGCCAGCCTGGCCCCAGTGTGGGATCAGCATTTCGATTTCATCATGAAGCAGGGTCTGGGACATCTTTTGCTGGGCGAATTCGGCATCAAAGACCGCACGGCTTTCTCGGGAAAATCCGGGATATGGTTCGATACCCTGCTCAAGACCGTGGGCTCGACCTACTCGTGGACCTTCTGGTGCTGGAACCCAAACTCCGGGGACACCGAGGGCATCCTGCAGACCGACTGGCTGACCCCGCAGCAGTGGAAGATGGACGCCCTCAAACCGTACCTCGCGCCGATCATCTGAAGGTGGCGACAATTCTCTTCATCTGATAGAGGTTGGTGCCTGCGTTGCTTCGCCTCGGGAAATACCAGTTGGAGGATCGGCTCGGGCCGCAGGGCGCGGTCGAAACCTATCGCGCACGGATTGCCGAGCGGGTGACGAGTGCCGGGGGCGAGGATCGGCTCTATGCCGTCAAGCTGCTGCGTGCTGACCGCGTGCCGGGCGCCAGCTACCAAGGGTTGGCCCGGCGCTTTTTGGCCGCGGGCCAGCGGTTGCTCGATGCCCAGGGAGCGGGCATGGCGCGAATCCTCGAAGTGGGCCAACAGCCGATGGGGGTCTTTGTCGCCTCGGATTTCGTGGTCGGCGTGGATCTCGCTCGATTGCTTGAGGCGGCCCGGGCGAAAGTCCCCGCCCAGCGCGCAACCCTGGATCCTGCCGTGGCCGGCCTGGTGGCGGGCAAGCTGGCGCGAGTGCTGGCCGGGGCGCATACTGCCCCAAGACCGCTTCACCATCTCGGTCTTTGCCCGGGGAATGTCGTGGTCACCCTCACCGGCGAGGTGGTGGTGCTCGACTTCGGCCTTTTCGCTTCGGTTCGCGGACTTCTGGAACATGGAATGGACAAGTGGGCGTTCGTGGCGCCCGAGTTGTTGGGCGCGGACATTCCGGACGGTCGCTTCCCCGGCGGCGTGGCCGCCGATCTCTTCGCGTTGGGCGGCCTGCTCTTCTACCTGCTGTCCGGCAGGCCGCCGGTCGAGGCCCGATCCCTGACAGATCTTTCCGATCGCGCCTGGGAGCCCATGCCCCAGCTTCCCGGGATTCCCGATCGGCTCAACGCCGCAATCCGTGCCCTCACGGCTCCCGACCCGCAGGACCGGCCTAAGGACGCCAACTGGTTGAGCGAATGGCTGGCGGACCACGCGGCAGCGGGCGATGCCAACCAGCCTATCGCCCGTCAGTCGGCACGCGACGAGCTTGCGCGCGACGGTGCAGGGAACGACACCGCGTTTTCGGCGTCTCCGCCTGGCCAAACTCCGGTATCGCGTCCCAGGCCGGCAGTCTCCCGCGGAGCGGTGGCTGCAGTCAGGAACGGCCGCTCGGCACGGCGGGGCTGGCTGGTCGCGCTCGTGGCAGTCGTCGGCCTTCTTCTGGTAGCGGTGTTGGGCCTGCTGGCCTTCCGGTTGGCTCGGACTTTCGCCGCGAAGCGCTCCGCCCAGGGCGTCGCCATTGCACAGCGCCGATCCGGCGAGACGCCAGCGGCCGAACCCCAACTCAAGCCGCCCTCGCGTCGGCGCTCGCCGGAGTCGTGGTTGCCCGCCGTGCCCACCCCCTTGCCTGCCACGGGCTCGACAGGAGCCGCAGACGCCGCTTCACCGCGTGGATCCGAGAGCGATCCCATACCGGTGATGCCGGCCGGGCGTTTTGTCGTCGAGGAATCGAACACGCCCACGCCCGAACGCGCGCCAAATCACCTACTCGTCGACACCCAACCCCACGGCGCGGGTGTGTGGATCGACGGCGTCTGGAAGGGACACACGCCGCTCGACCTGCTGGCGGGCCCGGGTGGCAAGCGGTTGGTGCTGGTGGCCGCCGGGTACTACATGTTCCGCACCAGCTTCGAAGCGAGCGACGGCGCCATCATCCGCCTGGCGTTGGTGCCCGTGGCGGGCCCAGTGCGCGGCGATGCCTTCCTCAACGTGGTCTGTCAGACAGCGGCAAGGTACCCACTGCTCATCGACGAGGTCGAGACCGGGCTGCTCTGCCCTGCCAGCCGGGTGCCGGTGCCGGCCGGCACACATCGCGTGGGTATATTCGTGCCTGCCGAGCGCAAACTGTTTGCGGTGGAGATCACTGTACCGGCTGGCCCCAAACCGGTCGAAGTCAAACTGGCGCGGTGACCAGCTATTCGAAAACCTCGGTCCAATTGAAGCGCGCGAACTGACCGGAATAAACCGTTGGCTGCACGGCAGTGCCTGGCCCAATCGTATCAGGGAGGAACCGCGTGACGTCGTCGGGATGCACGTCGCTACCGAACACGTAGACCCGGCCGCCTATAATCACGGGCGAGGTGGCCGGATTCGCGGTCATGACCAGGTAGCCCAGCCGCTGCGTGACCACGTTGGACGCCATCTGGTGGATGGTAAGGTATGTCTGGCCCTGGCTGCAAACGCCGGACGGAGGTGCGTACCACATTGTGACCACCTGAAAGCCATTCCCGTCGGCCTTCAGTATGCCAAGAGGCGTCGAGGTGGGCCGCGCGCTGGTGGGCAGCGGCGTGTCGCAGACCACGGTGCCGTTGGTTGCCAGGTGGGTGACGCCGCAGAGCTGGTTGGTGCCGGTGGTGAGCACTATTTGCCCACCTGTGCCCCAGGCGGTGTCTTTGACAACCGCGGTGATGTTTCCATTGGTGTCGGTCTGCGCCAGCTCCTTGGCAAAGATCATCTGCGAAGCCGGCAGGCTGACTGTGTCCAGGTCGAGATTCGAGTTGGTCACTTGCACCAGGTAGATTTCATGTGCGTGGCTGGAGGACACGCTGTCTCGGTCGAGTTGCACCACTGTGGGTGAAAAGTGCAGCGGTTGGTTGCACGTGAAGTTGTAGGCCAAGCTGAGACCGCCGGCCAGGGTGTAGCGCCAAAGTTGTCCGGCGGTATCGCCGAAGTAGGCGGCAACCAGCTTGTCGCTCTGGCTCTTGGCAAAGTCGCGCGCAGTCGCTACGTCGGTCAGCGCCGCATATTCCTGTGTGCAAGTGGCGCCAGGCGCCACACTGCTACTCGAAATCACAGTTCCGTTGATGGCTGACGCCGTGATGAGTGTGCGTCCCTGCGTGGTGCTGCCGTCGGTGACCGCGTAGCCCGAGCTGAAAATGAGACGGAAGTCGTTGAGGCTGGCGTTCTTGTTGAGCAGGAACGCCGGCAAGGAAATCGTGTCGCCCAACAGGTTGTTGTAGGTGGCTGCGCTGGTGCCGACCCCGGTGTGCCATTGCACTGTGAAGGGAGGATCGTTGAGTCCGTTGGTGCCGAATGGGTTGGTGACGTCGAGCATGAAAATGTTATTCCCGCCGTAGCCCTCGGGCATAACCAGCACCGTCTTCCACACCGCGGTGGCGTCGTCGGTACAGCCCGAGACGCAAAGACTCTTGGCCTTGGGCGAGTCTGCCAATCCGAAAATATGCTTGAAGGGATTGAGCTGTTGCCCGCCCTGCGCATACAGCTTGCGCAGATTGGTCAGGAAGTCAGGCGGTATGAAAGCAAATGCCTCGCTGCCAGCGGCAAAGGTGGTGGTGCCCACCCTGGTGTCCTCCAGGAAGAAGGCGTGCAGCATCATGTCCGACGAACCGACGTACACCAGATGCGGCCGGTTCATGTATCTGACGAAGAAGCTGTGCCCACCGGGCAGCGGCACATCGCCCGGGCTGGCCACGTCGATCGGTGTCGAGTTCACGATGGCACCCAGCACCGCGGGGTTGCCCGCGGCAGGATTTCCCAGGGCCCATTGCGCAACCGCCTCAGCCTCATCCGCTGTAGCGCCCATGCCCAGCGCGGCCAACGCGGCCTTGTTGGTAATAGCGCCGGTGGAACTGTTGATCTGGATCTTGACCATGTTGGTACCGTCCCAGGTGTAGACCCTACGGTTCTTCCAGTTGCCGGTATTCTCGAGCTGTTCGGCGGCGTCCCAGGCCCGCACCGGTGTGGCGCCGGCGATGTTGTAGGCGAACAGGTGGCCCTTCCAGGAAGGGAATTCCATGCGCGAATCGAGTGCATACTTGCCTTCGACGACCGTGACGGCCTGCTGGGTTCCCGCCGAGGTGCTGCCGGACGATGAGGAATAGTCGCCCTTTATCGCCGTGTAGATGGCGAGTTGCAGCGCGTTTTCCAACTGGTCTTCGTCGGTGGCCAAGAAAGCAGAGCGCGAGCCGCCGGCCTTGGCCACGTTGTTGTTGGCCGCCGCGGTCGAACCGGCGCTCGCGTCGCCCGAGAATCCCACCACAAAGACCGTCACGCCCAGGGTGTGATTGAGGTCATACGCGGCAAGCACCGTCTTGCAGTGGCATCCGTCGGTCACCGGGTTGTCGGTGGCGCATTCCGTAGCGCCGCAGACGTTGTTGCCCTGGCTGTCCACATCGCCCGGCCCATTGGCCGCACCGTCGGTGATGAGCAACACGAAATTGCTGCGACACGAAACCGGATCGGGCAGGACGTGGAGAGGCGAGGTGGCACTCGTGTAGCCGTTCTTGACCGCATTCATGTAATGGTAGGCGCTGGTCTGGGGGCTCTGGGCTACGTTGTTCTCAAGAGTGCAGCCAGTGGGCGTGCCGTAGTAGGTAATCAGCCCTCCATCAGCGGCATAGTCCATCTGGGCGGTGATGGCTTGGGCTGCGGCCAATGCGTTGGCGGGGTTGTCGGAGGTATCAATGAACGGCGCTAGCTGGGCATCCCAGCGCCCACCACAGGTGGCGCTGCAGGCAGAGCCACAATTGGCCACGCTGATGGGCGGAGCATCGCCGCCGTTATAGTAGTTAGATCGCGGCGTGTAGTAGGTGTAGTCCACACCGTTGACGGTGATGTCGTGGCCGTCATAGGTATCGCGGGTGAGCAGAGTTGAAGTCGTGGTCTGGGTGGTTCGCTGGTACTGGTAGTAGCTTCCTTGGTAGTCTCCCCAGCCCAGGTTGTTGGGCATGTTGCAGGAGTCGCCACAGAAGTCGACGTCGTATCGGTTCCAACTATGCCAGTTGGTGCGCACGCGATAGCGGCTGTCAGCGCTAGCTCGCAGGGTCATCTGGTGGTGAGAGATCACGCAAGTGGCCGAGGGGCCTCCCATGTGCGTCTGGCGATTCCAGGTGTAGCAGCCCGCCCTGCGCAGTTGGTCCTCGGTTTCGTACGCAGTGACCGTGTCAGTCGTGCCGCTACTCGCGATCCTGTAGTAAGGGTAGTAGTTGTCCTGCCAGAAGGTCATCAGCCCGAAATTGACGAGTTGGTAGTTGTTCATCACCACCTTGCTGATGGCACGTTTGGCGACCACCGTGCGCGAGGTGGCGGGCCCGCACAGGTCGCTGGAGCCGCAGTCCGCGTCCCTGGAGCACACTACCTGCGAACTCTTGCACATGCGGATGGGCCCCGCGGTTCCGTGCGGGTCGGAGACGCAGGTGTCGGTGGGGCTGACCGGCAACTGGCAATTGTTCCCCGGCGGTAGGTTGCAGGTATTGGTTGGGGTGAAGCAGGTGTTGGTAGTGGCCGTGCACTTGTTGTCGGTGTGCATGTTGCAGACACCGGGGGGCAGATTGCACACATTGGCCGTCCCGACACACGGGTTGAGAGGAGGAGACACGCAGTGATCCCCATGTGAGGTACTACAGTAGCTGTCGCTGTTACAGTAGGCGAGGTGGTGGGTACCGTAACCCCCGTAGCAGATGTTGCCCGAGTAGACCAGGCAATGGGGTTGGTCGCTCTCCAGCCCGCAGGAATCGCCGCTGACCTGGCATTGCATGGTCAGGGGGCAGTCACTGGTGCTGTCGCAGCCCCCATGGGGTGTATTGCCTCGCGAGCAAGTTCCGCCGCTGGTGGCGGAGGGGCAGGTGGCGCTGGCCTGGCAGGTTTGGGTGCTTTGGGTGGAGCAGGTGCCGATGTTGGGACAGTTGCTCCCGGGATTGGTGCACAGGACACTTGTGCCATACTTGCAATAGCCGACCGACGCACACGCGTGCTGGGCATCGCAGTTAACGTGGGTGGTTGTGCAGGTACCCGGCTGGGCCGGGCAGGGCAAGGAGGCCGTGCATGACCCGCCGGTATACGAGCAGGTCCCGGGGTCTTGGGCGCAGTCATTGGTGCTGGCGCAGATCGTGATGTTGTCCTCAGAGCAGTAGCCATGCCGGCAGTCATCGTCCGACAGACAGTTGCGCCTCCATGAGCTGCAGAGTCCCAGCACACCGCCATTGCGGCAATTCACCCCGTTGTCGCAGTCGACGCCGCACTCGGTGCTGTTCTGGAACTGGCCCCCGGGCACGCCGTTCATCGAGCCCGAAGTGTCGAGCACGATGAGCATGTTGGCCTTGTGGATCTGGCGCTCGATGACCACCAGCGGGTTCACCCGCGCGTCAGCCGGAGGCGCCACGTTCCAGGTGAGCACGAAGATCAGCGCCGCTGCCGTACACAGCTGAATCCGCAACCTGGGCGACCCGATCGATCGGGCTGCCCGGCACGCAATGGACTTCACAGATCAGGTATCGACACAACCACGGCCATGATTAAGGACGACCCTGGGTCGTCACTTCGTGCGCCCCACGTGCCGGTGCGGCTAGATGATCGACATCCAAACGCGATGCGTTGATGGCACTGCGCCGGGAGGACGCAATCGGCCAAGTCCTGGCTGTCTCGAACGAGATGGAGACCGCGTTCGTGCGGCACTGACAAGGAGTTTTCGATTTGCCCTGTTTCGCGCCGCCGCCGATGTCCGGTTTCTCTTCTGAGCAACACGTCGAGGGCACGGCTCGAACCGTCAGGGGAGCGCCTGCCGCGCGAAGGCCTCCCAGGCGACATCCGGGACGGCGGCGCCCTGGGTGACCGCGTCCGCATAGAGCACGTGGCCCGAGTCGATGGTGCAGAGGGTGACCTCCACGCCGGCGCTACAACCCGCATAGGTCTGGCAAATGCCGTGGGCGGTCGCAGGCTCTCCGGTGCAGCCGTTGAGCGACTTCCACTGGTCGAAGTCAGCCTGGGCGCTGGGAAACTCGCCGCCGTCATAGGGAACGCTCACGTCCCTGGTGCCGCGAAACATGACGACCGATATCGGACGCGTGGGTTGGCAAGGATTTGTCCCGTTGCCCATCGACACCGGGGCGGTTGCGGCGAACAGGTCGGCATCTCGGCACGCCAGCATATGCGCCATTGCACCGCCGTTGGAGATACCGGTCGCGTAGACGCGCTTGGAGTCGATGCTGGCCTGCAGCCCCATCTTGGCGACAAGCGCACGCATGAAGCCTTCATCGTCGACACCGTTGGCTTGGGACGGCCCGCAGCAGAGACTGCCGGCGTTCCACGAGAGGTCAAGCCCCATCGGGTAGACGACGATGAACCCCACCTCGTCGGATTTTTCACGCCATCCGGACAGCCTCGATTGCGGGCCTGCGGGTGATCTGAAGCCGTGGATGTCAATCACCAGCGGCACCGGCGTCGTTCCAGTGTATCCGGCAGGAACATGGACCAGGTATTCGCGCACGACACCGTCGTGATCCAGGGTTTCGCTGTAGTCGCCGGGCGCGAGGCTGTTCGGAGACACCGCCGAGTCCGAAGTGCTACTCGCGTCGGAATCGATCCGGCTCGGACTTGCCGAGCTGCAGCCGAACGTCATCGACGCAACGAACAGGAGAGGCGAGTGGCGCGCAGTCATTTGACCATGATACTGCGCGCCCACTCTCTTGGCGATACCTGCGCCTTCCACGCGTCAGCCCCCGAATGCAGAGTTCCCATATCAAAGCCCCGCGCACTCCGGTGAGGCCATCATGGCGGAGGCCAGGCTCTTCAGGTCATCGGCCAAGCGCTGGATGCCCGGCGGTGTGCCCTGACACCACTCCGTCGCCGGCACAGGACACGGATACCCCACCCGGATCTTGCCCCCGCCTGGCCGAGAGATGACCCAGACCTGCCCATCCATCATCGTACGGTCGTCCCCGTAGGTAACGGAATCCGTGCGGCTAAGCACAATCTGGACAGTGGGATCGGCAACATCCTGGACAACTGTGGAAATGGAAACGACCCCGGGTGCGCCGCACGCCGGTAGGGGTGGGGAACACGATCGGACTGTCGGGCCATCCATTCCGCTGCTGAAGTAGTTCCGAGTCACAGTCATCTGAGTTCCGCCCAGGGAGTAGCTATCTTGAAAATAGACCTTGCCGCCTTCGTAGCCAAAGGTCAGCGAGGACCAGAGCGAGCAAACCAGCGTAGCAGCATCGGAAGGGGGAACGCAGGTGCTCGCCGTGCAAGCCATTCCAGTCCGATAACAAGTGCAGGTGTTGCACCCATCCCCCAGGGGTACCGACTGCCCGATGGCAAGCACGATGTCCCCCTCCCAGATGCAGTACTCGCGAACGTCGCCGCCGACATCCCTTGCGTCCACCGCGAGCTGGCTGTCTTTGGCCGTGTCCGCCACCAGCAGGGAATCCCTGGCCGAGTCCGTAGCGGGAGGCAGGTCGGGGCTCAGATCCGCGACAGCGTCCACAACATCAACTGTGGGTTTCACGTCCTTGGCTTGGTCGAGCGGCACCGCCACGTCGGCCTGCCCATCCGGCAGGGCTGCATCGCGAGCCCGATCACTGCCAGCGTCCGTGATGCATGCAATGAGCGTGCAGGCAACCTGGCCATTGGCTCCACATGAGCAGGTATTGCAGTCCTGCGGGAAGGAGTCGCCGGGGTTGTAGGTCTTGCCACCGTAGGAACAGGTAATCACCTGGCCATCGGTTCTTGGGATCGTCTTGATCCCGCCTCCTTCACAGGCCAACCCAAAGACCACGACAAGTGCCCCCAGCACGGACGGTACTTTGAATTCCCTCATCATACTGGCCTCCTCATAGCAGGAAACACACCAGTCCAAAGCCTGCATTGTCGCTCGACCGGGGCTGCCTGCATATCAGATTCCTGAGCTATCCGCGACCTCGGCGTCTCGCTCGCGGCTCGGCTCGCGCGTCAACACATCCGGCCGTCAGTGGTCAAGATCGTGTGACCGCGCGCACACCCCTGACCAGCCGTGGGGTGCTACCATCGATCGCAAGGGCGCACCTGGCGGAACGCCCTCTGCTCAAGCAAGTGGAGGTCCAAAATGTGGCTCACTCTCGTTCATGCGGCTCGGGAATGCGAGGCCGCGGCCTGTACCGCATTGCCGGCGGCGCGGTTCGATGCGGCGCGACTGCTGCTCCTTTGCGCTCTGCTCGGAGCCTGTGGCCGCACGAAGGGCAGACTCGCATCGTCCGACGGCGGCCCGGAAGTGGACCGCCGCGAGGCGGGAACATTGGACGATGGCTCCGCGATCGAGGTGTTTCTTCCCGGCCCTGACAGCGCATTGGGCGACGGGCCCGCGATGCTTGACGGTTCCACGATCGATGCGTCCGCACCCGATGCGGACAGTGCGTTGAGCGGCCGACCGCCTGATATCTACCAGGGACCATTGTGCGGGCCGCCCATCGAGCCGTGCGATGAGCTGCGGCGGGAATCCGTGTCGAACCATATCGTTTGGCGCAACGACGCTCCTTCCCTCGCCTTGCGTCCGGGACAAAACGAGCCTTTCATCCTGTATTCCGAAGCCGAAGGTGGGTGTTTCGGTGCTCTCGCTCAGCGTTCTTTTGCCGGCGCGTGGGACGTGACTCCGACGACAGGAGCCATGTGCGCCGGCGCGCTGTTGTTTGATTCCGGCGGAGTCGGATGGGCCGTGTTCGACGATGGTGAAGGCGGGAGCGCTGGCCTCTGGGAGTGGAATGACGCCTGGCTATTCCACGAACTCTTACCGGCCAGTCTCTCTGGAGGGGCTCACAGCTTCGCCAGGGACCAGGGCGGCGGACTGCATGTGGCTGTGAGATTGACCGCGACGGCTCCATTGTTCCCGGAAGGTGCGCTTCCGCAGTTGGCGGGTTACGCGCGGCGGTCTGACGTTTGGACGGCCGCGCCCGTCTCGAATCTGCCGGAACCCTACCCCTCGTCACTGGTACTGTCGCCCGCCGGACGAGCGCACCTGGCATTCTGCGGGCCGAGCAGTGGCCGTGGATGGTCGGCCTATTCAGTTGTCCCACCGGCGGCTGCGGAGGAGGTGGCCCCATGTGACGGACTTACCCAAGTCGTTCGGCTGGCCGTGACCGAAGTCAACGGAATCGAGGAGCCACACCTCTTCTTCAATCGTGTCGTAGGTTCGGTCGAAGACGGGGACCAGATCGTGCACGCGACACGTCGAGGCGGTGTCTGGTCGCTTGAGACACTGGTGGCCGGCAGCGCAGGTTCGTTGTGCTGGTCGCCTGCGACTGCGGGCGACCAGCATTGCACAGTAGACTACATCGAGCACTGGCCACTCGCTGCTATTGCCGGGTCAGAAGGGCAGGTGCGCTTCCTGTTCACCACCTTGCACAGGATGGGAGAGCGGGTTGTCACGTGCTCGCAGGGCGCGGTTCCGCCGGTTTGCGGATGGAAGGATGTTTCCCGCCAATTCGAGGGCCATCTAGAGATAGCCTGGGTGGACGGCGATGACATTGGTCATGCGACAGTGGCCACCTCGTTCACAGCGTCGGCGGCCACCATGGCGGTGGATTCAATAGGCCAGATTCACATCGCGGCGTACGACAAGACCGGCTACGAGGACAGCTCGGGAAGCGCCGTGCGCTATCTGGTGCTCCGCCCGGGCTCCAGGTGGTGAACGGGCGGCTGGATTGCCTTCTCGTACAGTGGCTGGAGATGCGCGCCAGAACGGGCGGGCCCCCTGTCGCAGCATTGCGAAAAGCGGTGAACGAAAGGGTCAGGCTGCGCGCGGCGAGTGCAGGCGCGCACCAGAACAGCACCGTCACACCGGCCAGCAGCCCTACACAGCGCCGGTGCCTCGCTCTCGCACGGGGATATCCTTTCGGTCGAGAAGGGAAGGTCACGACTGCGGATTTGAGCCTGGCTCAACCCGGTTGATTGCGTATCAGGATGGTCCTTTCGCCTGGGTACAGGATGCGCAGGAAGTCAATCCCCTTGGTACGCGCGCATGCACTCCGCACGGCCGCGACCAGGCGCAGGGCAACCCATGCCCCGGCGTACTCGCGACGCGCGGTGTACCTCTCGTGCGCGGCCAGGTGGAGAAGAAGCATCCTATCCCTCTGCTCGCGCACGAACATGACCGCACCGGCGAGCACGGCCGGTGTGTCGCTCTCATCGAGGGCAAATAGGCTCTGGATCTCGCGGAAACCACGCAGGTGGAAGCGGAGGTGGCCCGTCTCCTCGGTGATGGTGGGCACGCCATAGCGGCCGACCGCGGCGATCAGCGGGGTCGCGACCTTGCTCTGCTCGGGGTTGAAGAAAACGATGCGTTCGAGCTCGTCGCGGTACGGAACAGGGAGGATGGAGGAAATCCGTATGTTGCGCACGTTGCCTTCTGTGGAGCAGCATGAATTCCAGCGGCACGCAAGGCCAGTGGAAATGCCCCTAATCCCGCGACAAGCAAAGCGAAACAGCAGAGGCCATTGGAATACCAGGGCTTTCCACGATCAAGCCGCCCCGAGTATGGTGCAAGCCTCGAGTATGGTGCCAGTCACATATTCAGAAGCGCGAGTATGGTGCCAGTCACATATTCAGAAGCGCGGCAAAGGGGCACAATGAAGAGGTGAATGTAGGTCTGCCGTAGGTGGTGGAGATCGTTGCCGTCAATGACAGCGTCCGGAATTCCCGCCGTGGAGGTGCCCGCCGTGGAGGTGCTGCCCGCCGTGGAGGTGCCAGAGACCCGCGCCGCCGTGGAGGTGCGCCGTGGAGGTGCCGCCGTGGAGGTGCCAGAAACCTGCTTCGCCGTGGAGGTGCCAGAGACCTGCTTCATGCAGCGCCCGCGCCGCCGTGGAGGTGCCAGAGACCTGCTTCATGCAGCGCCCCGTGGAGGTGCGCCGTGGAGGTGCCAAAGACCTGCTTCGCCGTGGAGGTGCCAGAGACCTGCTTCATGCAGCGCCCCGAGCAGTCCAACGCCTTCTTCAAGCTGATGGAAGAGCGCTGCGTCGGCAAGCGCACGACCCTCATCACCACAAACTTGGCCTACGAAGCCTGGTACGAATTCCTGGGCAACAAAAAGATGGTGGAGGCGCTGCTCGACCGTCTCCGCGAGCGCTGCCACACCATCACCATCGAGGGCCCCTCGCTGCGCACGCCCTCGGCCCCCGTTGCGTCGTGAAAACGCCGCCCCCACCTCGTATCGTCTCCCTCGCCGTGCCGGCACTGAGCCCTCGGCAGTCCGAGGCCATCATCGATCTGCTCGAACAGATCCAGGGCGCCCTGTGGGACACGTATGGCGCCGCCATCATCGAGCACGTCTCTGATGGCGAGCCCGCAGCCGACCACGATCCCAGCTGCCCTTCACCGAGCGACGCCCCGACCTTCTGATCTTCGCGCGTGCGGGCGTCCGGCCACGACGGCATCCGCGCCTCGGGCCGACGGGCCTCTACAGGATGGCTCCCGGCTGGCGGACGCAGTCCCGGCAGACCGCTCCCTGGCGCCTTGCCTCCTCACCGCATGACCCACAGTCCCCGGATCCCGATCCAGATCCAGAACTACGACCCGTGATCCTCGCCCGGGTCACTTTCACCGGGCCCTCGTGGGTCAATTTCGATGAGCGGCGAAGAAAGCTAGCCTGCCTTGACATCATGGCATCATGACATCATATTGTCTTCATGGGCGCAGCCGTTCGAACCACACTTCACCTCGATGGCGATGTTTATCGGGCCGCCCGCAGTCTGGCTGCGGCGCGCGGAAGGGGACTGGGAACTGTCATCTCTGATCTCGCGCGCAAGGGCCTGAACGCACCGTTTCCGGCCGGACGGACCCGGCACGGCTTCCCGACTTTCGATGTGCCCGCCGATGCTGCTCCCATGACGGCTGACATGATTCGCTCGGCGCTTGAGGACGAGTA
This sequence comes from Myxococcales bacterium, assembly GCA_003155465.1. The sequence goes on from PMCR01000185.1 coordinate 24,054, forward strand.
ATCGCGTGACCCTACCAAGGCAGGCACCGGTCTCGGGCCGGAACCCGGACGTCCGCCGAAGGCCGAAGGGGATGCCGATCCTTCTCGACGTCAATGTCTTGGTCGCATTGGCCTGGCCGAACCACGTCCATCATGCCACTGCGCTCGCGTGGTTCGACGAGGTTGGCCGGGCCGGATTCGCGACCTGTCCGGTAACCCAATCAGGATTTGTTCGGGTTTCCTCGAACCAGCGCGCCATTCCTGATGCCCGCTCGCCCCGCGAAGTGAGGGAAATCCTGCGAAGGATCACGGCCCTGCCAGGCCACGTCTTCTGGCTCGATGATATCGAAATCGCCAGCAGCGAGCACATCGCTTGGGAGCGCCTGGGCAGTCACGCTCAGGTGACCGACGCGCACTTGCTGGCCCTCGCGATTCGTTGCGGCGGACGACTGGCTACCTTCGACCGCGGACTGGTTGATCTTGCGCCCGAAGGCAAGGCCGGGTCCGTGGTCATGCTTGGTCGGTAGTTTGGTGCTCTCGGGGCCACGTGCTATTCAGTCCTTCTCCCTGAGCTGACCATGCAACATCTCGGCCTCGGCCCCACTGACCTGCCGCAAATCCTTGCTCCGGTTCTTGCCAGCTTCCGTCGAGACTTCGGCGAGCCGGCCGTGCTGGTGCGCTCCGCTGGCCGGGTGAACCTCATCGGAGAGCACACCGACTACAACCACGGTTTCGTACTGCCCGCGGCTGTGGATCGCGGGATCGCCATGGCTGTCCTTCGCCAAGACGGCATCCGCGACGTGCGTTTTCCGACGGTGGCGCTGATGAGCAGCTGACCTGGTTTGCGCCGCTCGCCATCATGGATGATGGCATGATGGTCTCCCTGTTCCTCCGCCTCCTTGGAGCGCTGCGCTCCGCCTTCCGCACACGCGCCGCCCCCCCGTGCTGTCCAGAAATGCATCGCTGAGAATTTTGCATGAAATCGCGAGGATGGGCAGCTTGAAACGGCATGCGTGAAGCGCCAGGATGGCGTCCTAAGCTGCCGGCAACGTTTCAGTTTGTCATTGCGATGATCGCGTGTGCGATCAACGAGCGAATGCAGCGCAAACTGGACTACGCTCAGGAAGAGGTCCGGGTGCTGAAGGATGTCCTCGCCGCAATCACCGGCAGCGGGCGGATCGTTTTCACCGCCGGGCAGCGTCGGCGCCTGGCGATCGCGGGCAAGGAACTGAGCCCCGACGAGCGGCGGAGGTACTGCCAGATCGTGAAGCCGGCGACCCTGTTGGCTTGGTTCCGAGAGCTGGGCGCGCGGAAGTACGACAGTTCTCATCGCAAGGTCGGCCGGCCGCGCAAGGCGCGGGACATTCGGAAGCTGCTGATCGAGATGGCGCTGGCGAACCTGGGCTGGGGCTACACGAAAAGTACTTGATCCACGATCGAGACTACCTGGCCAAGCGGTTCCACCAGGGCCTTGGCGGCCAGCTCATCCAGGGCGAGGCTGGCTCCGCGAACGACAACGGGGCGAACGGAGCGATCGTGCGTCGCTCGCGACTCGGCGGTTTCTTGAACTACTACCATCGGGAGACCGCCTGAGCGGCGACGATAGGTTTTCGGACAGCACGGGTAGGACAACCAGGGCTTGCGACAACCGGAGCGGTTCGGTCTATGCTGCGGCCGTGAGCCTCCCGGGCGGCAAGCACCCAGTCAGCGCAGTCACGGCCGAGGTCCATCTCGACAGCGAACATGTCCTCGCCTGGCGGACCACGCCGTGGGATGCGGCGGTCTTCGGCCACGTCACCGGCGAGATCCTGTCCATCAGGTACACCGATCCCAGTCGGCTGGCTGCCCTGCTGGCGCTCTTCTTGGCCGAACGGCGGCGGGCCGGCTTGCGCCTGTGCGTGACCCGGGTGCCCGCCGACGACCGTGAACTGCGCCGCGCCCTGATGGAATCGGGTTTCGTTCAGGTGGAGACCGCGCTGCGCATGGTCCATGCCCGCGTCGGACGCCTGGTCGCCAAGCCGCCTTTTGCCGACGACCTGACGCTCGACGAGCCGGTCCCGGGCGACGAACCGGCGCTGGTCGCCATCGGCCGCGACGCATTTCACTACAGCCGGTTTCACGAGGATCCCTTTGTCGATGTCAATCTGGCCCGCCTGCGCTACCAGGGCTGGGTCGAGGATCTCTTGCAGCAGAAGACGCCCATGTGGGTGCACCGGGGCGAGGCCGGCGTGGATGCCTTCGTGGCCTTTGCCCGCGAAGGGAGCGCGGTGGAATTGATCCTGGCCGGCAGCGCCGCGGACAGGGGCTTCCTCACCCCGGGCTTCTTCGCCTCGTTCATGCGACGGTTCCGCCAGGAAGGCGTGCGCAGGGCCGCCACCCTGATATCGGCGGCGAACCGGGCCGTGCTCGACATCTACGCCCAGCTCGGGTTCAGGACAGAGCGGACCTACTTCGGATATCATCTCCACCGCACCGACAAGGAATGACCCGATGAAGGAAAAAATCCTGCCGATCATCTATGCGGCGCTCAAAGACGCGGGCGAGGAACTGGGCAAGCCCGAGCTTTCCCGCCCCGGTCCCGAAACCCACCTGTACGGACGCAGCGGCCTCCTCGACAGCCTGGCCCTGGTCAACCTGCTCGCCGACATCGAGCAGCGCGTGGCTGACGATCTCGGCAAGGCCATCACCCTGGCCGACGAGCGCGCCATGAGCCAAAAACGCTCGCCCTTTGCCACTGCGGGCACGCTGGCCGACTACATCGAGATCCTGCTGAGCGAGAGTTAGAACGTGGCACGTGTCTTCGTCATCACCGGCTCCGGCAAGGGCATCGGCCGCGAAATGGCTTTGTACTACCTCGCGCAGGGGAACGTGGTGGCCGGCTGCAGCCGCAGCGAGCCCTCCATCGCCGAGGCGAACTACACCCACTTCCAGCTTGACGTCGCCGACGAGAAGGCGGTGGTGGCCATGGTGCACAAGGTGCGCAAGAGCCACGGCGGCATCGACGTTCTTCTGAACAACGCCGGCATCGCGGCCATGAACCACCTGGCCACCACCCCGACGCAAACCGTGCAGAGGGTTTTCGCCACCAACGTGCTGGGCAGCTTCATCTTCCTGCGCGAAGTGGCCAAGGTCATGATGCGCGCCAAGGCGGGACGCATCGTTAACTTCTCTACGGTGGCGGTTCCCCTCAGGCTGGAAGGCGAGGCAGTCTACGGCGCCAGCAAGGCCGCGGTCGAGCACCTGACCAGGGTGGCGGCGCGCGAGCTGGGGGCAAGCGGCATCACGGTGAACGCGGTGGGGCCGGCCCCGGTCGCGACCGAACTGGTCAAGTCCGTGCCGGCGGAGAAGATCGACGCTCTCATCGCCCGGCAGGCGGTGCGGCGCTTCGGCACCTTTGCCGACGTGATCCACGTTGTCGATTTCTTCATCGATCCACGCAGCAGTTTCGTCACCGGCCAGGTGTTGTATCTGGGCGGAGCCGGCTGATCGCGGGAAACCCATGGACTGGCTCATCGACCGGCTGCGCTCGTTCGCCGGCAAATCCGCCCTGGCCGAGGGCGGTAGGGTCTACAGCTATGCGGAGCTGGCCGCGCGCATCGAGGCGCACGGCTCATTTCTCACGGCGCGTGGCGTGCAGCCCGGCCGGGTGGCGGCGCTGGTGGCCGAGTATTCCTTTGACAGCATCGCGCTCTTCTTCGCGCTGGCCCGCAACCGCGACATCGTCGTGCCCGTGACCACCGGGGTGGGCGGCGATCTCGACCATCGCTTCGCCGAGGCATTCGTCGACGATGTGATCCGGATCGATGACGGCATCTCCATCCAGCCCGGCCCGCCGCGCGCAGGCGGGACCCACCCGCTGGTCCAGCGGCTGCGCGAGGCTGGACACGCGGGCCTTGTGCTCTTCAGCAGCGGCAGCGTCGGCAAGCCCAAGGCCATGCTGCACGACTTCGACAATCTCGCGCAGCACTACCGCGTCCGGCCGGCGCGCGATTCCGTCATCCTAGTCTTCCTGATGTTCGACCACATTGGGGGCATCAACACCCTGCTCAACTGTCTGGCCATGGGCGGCCTCATGGTGATTCCCGACAGCCGCGCCCCCGAGCGGGTGTGCAGCCTGATCGAGCAGCACAAGGTGCAGATCCTCCCCGCCTCTCCCACCTTCCTCAACCTGGTCATCATCAGCGAAGCCTTTCGCCATCACGATCTCTCGTCGCTGCGCCTGGTCACCTACGGCACCGAGCCCATGCCCGAAAGCCTGCTGCTGCGTTTGTCAGGGGCGTTCCCCGGCGCCAAGTACCTGCAGACCTTCGGCACCAGCGAGACCGGCATCGCCAAGACCAGCAGCCTGTCCTCTTCCAGTACCCTGATGAAGATCGACGACCCCGATCAGGAGTACCGGATCGTCGACGGCGAGTTGTGGTTGAGGAGCAAGACGCAGATCCTGGGTTACCTGAACGCGCCCATGGATGGGTTCACCGACGATGGCTGGTTCAAGACCGGCGATCTGGTCGAGACCGCCGCGGACGGATTTCTGCGCATCGTCGGCAGATGCAAGGAAGTCATCAACGTGGGCGGGCAGAAGGTCATGCCCGGGGAGGTGGAATCCGCGCTGCTCACCGCGCCCGGCGTGCAGGACTGCATGGTCTACGGCGAGGCCAACGCCTTGACCGGCCAGACCGTGACCGCTGACGTGGTTCTGGTTGAATCGCGGCCACCGCTGGCGGCCAAGAAGGAGCTGCGGCTCTTCCTGCGCGGCAAGCTGGATGCCTACAAGCTCCCGACCCGCATCAACGTCGTGGACCGGACGAACTTCAACCAGCGGTTCAAGAAGATCCGGCGCAAGGATGACGCGCTGCCGAACGGTTCCGGCTGAATCCTGCAGCGGTCATCACCCCCGGTGACCGAGGCGACACTTCGCCAGCGCAGGCGCTGCAATCTCACGCAGCTCCTGCCGCCCTACGTGATTACTTCTTTTCGATTGTGCAGCGGACCACTCCGGTGATAGGCATGCCTTTCGATTAAAGAAAGGGGATACACGATGTCGAGACGGCTAGAAGTGGTGTCTATCCTGGTCCTTGGGTTTGGGTCGGTTCTGGCGCTGGGCTGCAACAGCAGTGCCGGAGGGAAGGGCGCTCCCGGCTCCCAGCTCGATGATGTGCCGTCCACGGCGGTGGGCAAGGGACCAAGCGAAGCCGAGCGTGGCTGGGTGTTGAGTCACCGCAAGGCGGCCGCTCCCCGCTTGGCTGCTGCGTACCCCGCACGAATTCTGCTCAACAATCAGACCGAGGTCATCACCAAGAAGATGAAGGCGGCCACGGTTGACGCGCCGGGAATCCGTCTGATCCACGTGAACGAGCCGGTACCGGACGGATTCGTGGAGGGCCTGGCCGCGGCCGGCTTGGTGGTGCTCGACTACATCCCGAATGGCGCCTACACCGTCTACGATTCTGGAAAGCTCCTTCCCAACGCGATTGCCGGGTCGGAAGTCGACTACACCCGCGATTGGGTGGCGAGCGACCGAGTGGAACGCTCCCTTGACCTGGCGGCTGCCGAACTGGACGTGGCCGTGCTGGTGGTCGACCACGCCGGCAACCAAGACACGCAGTCCCTGATTGCGAGCCGCGCAGTGGCTCGCTACGCGGGCGTCAGCCACGTGAAGAACGCTCTCGTGCATCGTGTCCGTTTGCCAATCGACACCATCCGCGAGCTGGACAAACGCTCTGACGTCTACTGGATCGAGCCCTACGTCTTGCCGACACTCAAGGATGAGCGTCAGGGCGTGATCATGGCGGGCAACATCAACGGCAGCGGGGTACCGACCGGGCCTGGGTATCAGAGCTGGCTGACCGCTCGCGGGCTGACCGCTGCAAAGCTGGGGCGAATCAAGGTCGAGGTGACGGACGAGGGCGCTGACAGCGGTGTGATACCGGTCGGGCACGTTGACCTCACCGCGGGGATCACGTCCATCACCAACTACACCAGCTCATCTGGCGGATACGACGTCGGTGGTCACGGCACCATCAACCTTGCCATCATCGGCGGTGTGCCTCCTGATCCCAACGAGGCCGGCGCCCTGGATCCGAACACCTATCTCTATGGGCTGGGAATCGCGCCCGGTGCGCACCTGGGGTCGTCGCGTATCTTCAACAATGCCGGGAACTTTGACATCGGGAGCGCCACCCTCACCTCCATGGCTACTGCCGCTCGCACCGGTGGCGCGCTCCTCACCTCCAATAGCTGGGGAGCGAACACGACCGGCGCCTACAACGTCGAGTGCCAGGAGTACGACGGCATCGTTCGCGATGCGGATCGAAACTCCACCAACGGGCTGCAGCCGCTTGCCGTCTTCTTCTCGGCGGGCAACTCCGGCCCCGGAGCAACGACCGTGGGGGCGCCAGGCACGGCCAAGAACGTGATCACGGTGGGCGCTTCGGAGAACTACCGCATGACCGGCACCGACGGGTGCGGTGTGCTCAACACGGGTGCCGACAATGCCCGTGACCTCATCTACTTCTCCAGTCGAGGCCCCACCAGGGACGGGCGGCGGAAGCCAGAGATCGTGGCCCCAGGCACGCACATCCAGGGTGCCGCGACCACCTACGGAGGGGCCGACGGCTCCGGTGTGTGCAACCGGTACTGGCCGGTGGGTCAGACGCGCTATGCATGGTCTTCCGGAACCAGCCATAGCTGCCCGGCCGCGGCCGGCATGGGAGCCCTGGCGCACTCCTGGTATCTGGATAGCTACGCGGCGGCGCCCTCGCCTGCCATGGTCAAGGCCATTCTGGCTGGCCACTCTGCGGACATGGTCGGGGGCGCCAATGGGTTCGGCGGCTCGCTTGGCAACGTTCCCGACCAGTTGCAGGGGTGGGGGCGGCTCGACATTTCCCGGCTGGCTGCCGCGACCGCGCGTGTGGTTTCGGATCAGACCACCATCTTGGGCTCGAACGGCGACACCTTCACCAGCCCCTTGCTCCACGTCCAGGATGCATCACAGCGGGTGAAAATCGTGCTCGCCTGGACCGATGCGCCTGGCGCCACCACGGGAAATGCCTATTCGAATGATCTCGACCTCTTGGTCACCGTGGGCTCCACCCAGTATCTGGGCAACGTCTTCAGCGGCGGGGTCTCCGCCACCGGCGGATCCTTCGACCGGGTCAACAACCTCGAAGCCGTCCATTTCGATCCCGTGGCCCCGACCACGGTGGTGCCCTCGCTATCCCCGGTTTACTTCACGGTCCAGGTCATCGCCCACAACCTGGTGGCCGACGGCGTCCCGGGCAACGCGGATCTGACGGATCAGGACTTCGCGCTTTACATCTACAATGCGACTGATCGTCCGGCTTGCACCACCGCCGCCGACTGCAACGACGGCAATCCCTGCAGTAACGAAATCTGCGACACCGACAACAAGTGCACCTACTCGCTCAAGTGTGAGGACCACAGCGCATGCACCACCGATAGCTGCAATCCCGCGACCGGGGCGTGTTCCAACGTTCCGGTGAACTGCAGTGACGACAACGAATGCACCACCGACACCTGCGATCCCACGACCGGCTGTGGTCACACCAACGTTTCCGACTGCACGAGCTGCAGCGGCGGCGCTTCCCAGTGCGTGGTCGGCCATTGCGGCGGGCTGCCAATTGTCGGGTCCAATGACTTCGAATCGAGCACGCTGGGAGCCGGATACACGACCACCTCTATTCCCTGGACCGTCGTTAACACGGGCGCGCATACTGGCAGCTACGCGGCTGCTTCGGGTCTAGGTGCGGGCGATCTCGCGGACAGCCAGCAAGCCGACCTGATGGCCACCGTGGTCCTGACCACCGCGGGAAGCGTGAGTTTCTGGCACCGTGAGGACACCGAGTACACCTACGACTACCTCAGATTCTTCACGGATGGGGTCCAGCGGAATTCCTGGTCCGGAACGAATGGCTGGGCACAATACACCTACAGCCTGGCTGCCGGAAGCCACACCTTGATGTGGCGCTACCAGAAGGACTTCAGCGAGTCGGATGGTTCGGACGCGGTCTGGGTCGACGACATCGTGGTCACCGGCACCTTGTCTTGTGCGACTGGCAACTCCTGCCAGAATGGCTTCTTCAACGGGTCCATTTGCACCACCTGCTCGGCGCCCGATGGAACCATTTGCACTGGCGGAACCTGCCAGAGCGGCGTGTGCTTGTCGGAAACCGACGGCGGTGGTGGCAGCGGAGGAGGGGGCGGATCAGACGGTGGTGGAGGAGTGGGCGGATCCGGCGGAGAAACCGTCGATGCTCCTTCTTCGGGGGGCACGGGTGGCGAGTCTTCCGGCGGCACGGGTGGCGAGTCCTCCGGCGGCACCGGTGGCGACTCCTCTGGCGGCACCGGTGGCGACTCCTCCGGCGGCACCGGTGGCGAGTCCTCCGGCGGCACCGGTGGCGACTCCTCCGGCGGCACCGGTGGCGACTCCTCTGGCGGCACCGGTGGCGACTCCTCCGGCGGCACGAGTGGCGAGTCCTCTGGCGGCACGAGTGGCGAGTCCTCCGGCAGCACCGGTGGCGACTCCTCTGGCGGCACCGGTGGCGACTCCTCTGGCGGCACCGGTGGCGACTCCTCTGGCGGCACGAGTGGCGACTCCACTGGCAGCACGGGTGGTGCTTCCACGGGCGGCTCCGCTTCCGGCGGCACTTCCACAGGCGGCGTTTCCACAGGCGGAAGAGCCACCGGTGGTAGAAAGGCCCTTCCAGGTACCGGCTTTGGCTTTGGTGGCGTGCCGGCGGATACGGGCGGCGCTACTGGTGGCGTTGCCACGGGTGGCGTTGCGACAGGCGGCGCGTCCACCGGCGGCGCGTCCACAGGTGGTGCGTCCACAGGTGGCGCGTCCACGGGCGGCGCGTCCACGGGCGGTGCGCTTGCAGTCGGTGGCACTCCTGCCACGGGTGGCACATCCGTGACTGGCGCAGGGGGCGGCGCGCCGATCGGGGGGAGCGGTGGCGCGACCGCGACCGGCGGAACCAGCGGTGCGCCCGCTAGAGATGCCGGGGCGGATACTGGTGTAGATGCACTGACCCAGACTGGTGTAGATGCACCGACGCAAACTGGTGCAGACGCAGGGGCGGATACTGGTGTAGATGCACCGGCACGAGATGCAGCGAAGCGCACCGATGCAGTGGACGCAATGGCGGAGGATGACGCCGACCACAGCGAAACAGGCGAAGCGGGTGAGAACGATGACGCCCTTGGTGATGCGCCCATGGCCGCCAACGACGCGAAATCTGACGGTGGGCCCGCGTTGACGCCCAAGAAGGCCGGCTGCGGGTGCCGCACAGGTGGACCAAGCGACAACACGGGCGCACTGGGCTTCGCAATCGCGTTGGCTCTGCTGGGTGTGAGGCGCCGTCGCGGCTCGGCCAAGGACGCCGGAATCCGGCGCGCCAAATAGTACCACCCCTAGAAAGTTCGTAGCTGGTTGGGCGGGTTCACCGCATCCCGTGCGATGAACCCGCCGCTACGGAGTTGGTAGCTGGTTGGGCGGGTTCATCGCGTCCCGTGCGACGAACCCCAGGCCGCGAGAATCCTTTCGACGACGGCGTTGCTCTCCAGACGCTGCTCTTCGGGATGGGCGTCCAGCCAGGCGAGGGAGCGGCGGATGCCCTCGGCCAAGGGGACCGTGCAGCGGAATTCGGGCACGAAGCCCTTGATCTTGGAGTTGTCGAAGACCAGCGAGTGCGCCTTGTCGCCCAGAAGCCCGGCGCCGATGGCGGGATCCACCTCGGCGATGAAATCCGAGGGAATGTGGACCAGGCGGGGCTGGGTGCCAGTCACGGCGGCGATGCACTGGTAGACCTGGTTCCAGGTCATGACCTCGTCGGATGTGATGTGAAAGGCCTCGCCCACGGCGTCGCGCCGGCCAAACAGACCGAGCAGCCCCTTGGCAAAGTCGCTGGCGTGGGTCATCACCCACAGGGACGTGCCATCGCCGTGAACCGGGAGCGACAGCCCCTGGCGCATGCGGTGCACCGAGGTGAAGTCGATGCCGAAGGCGGTGGGGATCCAGGTGTCGCCGTAGGTGAATGAGGGCCGTACGATGGTCACCGGGAACCCGTGCCGCCGGTGAGCCTCCAACAGGAACTGCTCGGTGACAATCTTCTTCTGCGAGTATTCCCAGAACGGGTTCGCCAGCGGCGTGTCTTCGCGCACCAGGTAGTGCCGCGGCGGCTTCTCGTAGACCGTGGCGGTGCTGATGAAGATGTACTGTTTGATCTTGCCCGCGAACATCTCCACATCGGCGGCCGCCTGCACCGGGTCGAACACGACCCAGTTGACCACCACGTCGAAGGCCTCAGAACCCAGCGTCTGCGCCATGGTGCGCCGGTCGTGGATGTCGCCGTGGATGGTGCGGACGCCGGGCGGCAGGTCGACCCGGCGCAGGCCCCGGTTGAAATGGACAAGCTCTATGCCCCGCTCTGCGGCAAGGCGGGAGCACGCGGTCGAGATGTTCCCCGAACCACCGATAAACAGAACCTTCATGGACATGTGGGAATTTCACCACAGCGGCGCCCAGGGGCACAGGAGATAGTGAAGACAAAATTCCATTGCACTTTGGTTAACCATGGTTTACTATCTACCAATGTCAAGCACGCAAGCATCGCGCATTCATACCGCCATCGCCTGCTTGCAGCGCCTGACCGACCTGTTTGCCGAGCGACGCCAGCAGCTTGCCCGCTCGGTGGGGCTGAGCGAGCAGCAGTGGGCCGTGCTGGAGGAGATCTCCAGTGAGCACTTCATGCCCAGCCTTTTTGCCAAGCAGCGGGAAAGCTCCGCAGCGGCGGTGTCCAAGATCCTGCGCCAGCTTCTCGGCAAGGAAGTGGTGTCGGTGCGGCTGGGTGCCCGTGACGGCCGGCAGCGCCGATACGAGCTGACCGCCAAGGGACGGCGCTGCATCGAGGGCTTGCGCCGCGAGCGGGAATCCGCCATTCGTAGCGTGTGGAGCGGATTCGACAGCGCCGGGCTGGACGCCTTCGCCTGCTTCGGGACCCGCCTCGCGCAGCGTCTTACGCACTATGCGGAATCGGTCAAAGAAAGGACCTAGAGCACATGGGCCAGACACTCTACGAAAAAGTCTTCAACAGCCACACGGTGGGCCGCTTGCCCTCGGGGCAATACCAGCTCTTGATGGGGCTGCACCTGATCCACGAGGTGACCTCGCCGCAGGCCTTCAGCATGCTGGAAGAGCGCAAGCTCAAGGTGTTGTTCCCCGAGCGCACCTTTGCCACGGTGGATCACATCATTCCCACTTCCAGCCAACTGCGTCCCTATCAGGATGCCCTGGCCGAGGACATGCT
>PMCR01000092.1:0-2233 GCA_003155465.1 Myxococcales bacterium
CAGATATGGAAACCCTTGGAGGGTTTCCATGCCTTCCCGCGATGGTACGCGGCCAGCAAAGCTGGCCGGCTCCCCACGCGACAGATATGGAAACCCTTGGAGGGTTTCCATGCCTTCCCGCGATGGTACGCGCCCAACCACGCTGGAAACATTCTCCACGTGGACCGGCATGACCACGAAGAACGCCATGGCCAGGAACGCCGCCCCTGGGCTCATGCACCGCCGGGCGAAGGCCCAACCCGCCAACACCAGGCCGACGTACCAGAGCAAAGACGACACGTGGAAGGCAATCGGGGAAAGTCCGAACAATCGATGATCCAGCGCGAACGACAGGGTGGTCATGGGCCGAAACGAGGGCGGATCCGTGCTCAGGGACTCACCCCAGAAATTCCGCGTGACGATTTCGTCAAGAGGCGCGGTCCCCTGGACCACGGGATGCTTGAGAATTGCGAGGTGGTCATCGAGCACAAACTCGCCGGTCAAGCCAGCAGCGAAGGTCCCCACGCAGAGCAAGCTCAAGAGCAGTGCCTGAATCCAGGGCACGACACGGCGACTGGGAACCCTCGTGAAACGTCCTTCAGGCGCGAGTTGGGTCATTGGGCTTGCGCGACAAATGCCAGGTCATGGAGCTGTAAGCACGACGTCGTCGATGTAGATCGTGCCGCTCCACTCGGCCGGGGATGGGGCGACATGTAGTCCCACCGCGGTCGCAAGGCCCGAGCCGGTCAATTGGCCCGACAACTGAATCCACGTACCGCTCGATAGCGAGTGCGTTCCTGGATTCCCGGTATCTACCCACGTGTCGTCCGCTCCGACGGCGATTAGCGTGCTCTTGTCATATGCGGGGTATGGATCTCCGGCGAAGAATACGGACATCGACAGTGTGTAGGAGCCGACGTTGACCGCGTTGCCGTTCGTACACAATGGGAATATGACGTCAACAACATCGCCGCCGCCAGCGCCCAAATAGGTCGGAATCGCTATCGAGTACCTACCTCCACCACTTGGATTGGCCCTGGTTGAAGACCACGCGATGTTCGAGCCACCGTTGTCGGAAGCGCTGGCCGGGTCGAATACCGCCCCCTGCGTGCCCGTTTCGAAGTTCCAGGCCCCACAACCACTGGAAGTCCCGCAGGAAAATCCGGCGCCGGCACAGCAGGAACCACCCAGGCAGGTTCCGCCGCAGGAGTTTCCGCAACCTCCGCAGTTCGACAGACTCACGCTTGTGTCCACACACGTTCCACTGCAGCAGTTGAGACCGTTGCACGAACGCGTGCATGACCCGCAATGGAGGCCATTTGTTTGAAGGTCGACACAGGTGCCATTGCAACCCGTTTGCCCTGCGGCGCAACAGACGCCGTTGGAATTCGTGAGTCCGTTGCCACAGCAAATGCCGCCGGAATTCGACTGGCTGACGGGACAACAGAGGCCGCTGGAGCAGTTGCCAGACTGACACGCGTCGTTGTGGCCGACCGGGCATGCGCCGCCATTTGAAATCTTGTTGGCGCAGCTGCCGCCGAAGCATGTGGTTCCAGCCCCGCATGTAGTCTGGTCTTGCCACGTGCCATCTGAAAGGCGAAGTTGCGGAGCTCCGCCTGCGGAGCATTGCTTGGCGCTTGGTGTGCAATCCTTGCAACCTCCCGCGCTCAAAACGCAGACATTGGTGCACATTTGCGGGTCAGGTGTTTGGCATGCACCGTTGTCGCATGTCCCGGCTGCCTGATAGCTCTTGCCTGCGCGCGAGGCCGTACGGCATGCAGTGGTAGAGTAGGAACAGGCCGCGCTCTTGCCGCTGCACTTGCCAGCACAGGTGGCATCAGTGGCCGCACAGACCGGGTGATTGGCGTGAGGTGTCGCGTCTGCGACCAGCGTCGTGCATGTACCGAGCGAGTTGAACACGTCACAAGCTTCACAGGATCCCGTGCAAGCCTTGTCGCAGCAGTAGCCGTCCACACAGGGTATCCCGCGTGCGCAATCGGCAGTCTTGAGGCAGGCTTGCCCCTGTTTCTTCTTGCATGCGCCCGTAGAGTCGCATGTCCCATCACAGAAGCCGAGATCGTCTTTGCCCGTCCATGCTGCCGCACGAGAACGCCACCAGCATGGGACGCTGACAGCTTTCGCATTGCAAGTGGGCGAAGCCACGGTTGAGCGCTCCACAAGCGATATGGCCCTCAAGGTCGGCGCGCACGAAGGCGGGCAAGCTTGCGCCCTCGAAGCCATGCTCCACGGCCGC
>PMCR01000092.1:2261-2720 GCA_003155465.1 Myxococcales bacterium
ACTCACAGGTATCGGACAGACACGCGTGAGTGACTGAGAGTCAAGGAGACGGGTATGGAGCGCGCATGGCGCTCGGGTTGGCCGTGCTCGCGCGTTGCGACCGGGTTTGGCACGGACGGGGATGGTGAAGATGCCGATTCAGTCGCACTGTGGATCTCGACGATGTCACGTTGGGGCACTCGGCCCGCGACGTCGCGCGGGAGTTTGCCAAGAACGGGCCTGGCCTGCTGCGATGGTTTGATGGAACCGAGACCATCCTGAACATCACCGCCGACATCAGTCAGGCGACGGTCGCCATCGATGACTCGCCACCGTTTCAAGGCTACTGCCACCGCTTCATGCATATCAGCGGCGTGTCGTTCACGATCAACACGGCCGATGGACGCCTGCAAGAGACGTTGGTGTCGTCATGGATCGATTATTGGTACACGACGCGAGCACGCGGCGCGGACCCGCCCG
>PMCR01000376.1 GCA_003155465.1 Myxococcales bacterium
CCGTAGTAGTAGCCGCGCTCTTCCTGCTCGGACAGCCACACCCGGCGCAATTCATACGATTCCTCGCCGGGCGGCACGCGCACGTGGTCCTTGTTGTCCACCACCGTGCGATCGGCGGAGCCACTGCCATGGGCGATCCACACGCCCGAGCAGGCGCGCAACACCGGTTCGATCGCCGCGACCAGGCCGCTGGCGGGATGGCGGACTTGAACCGCGCCGTCGCTGCCGCGTTCATGGATATAGGGTTCGCGGTTGGCCAGCACCATCACCCTTTCGCCGGGGAAGTGGCGCACCAACGCTTGTTTGAGATGCTGCGGGTTCCACGCACTGGCTGGCCCGTCAATCTCGCGCTCGGCGGCAATGCGCTCGACCAATTCGCGCACGTCAGCCACGATGGGCAGAAACTCTTTGCGCCGCGATTCACCCAGGATGAAGCGGCGCAGTTCCTTGCGGAACCCACGCCACGACAGTCGGGCGGCGACCACGGTGACCAGCGCGGCGCAGAGAGCGAGGCCGGCGAATACGATGAGCAGAAGCTGGCGCAGCCGCGCGTCTTTGCGGTCGATGAAGGAAAGGTCGTGCACCAACAGCAACAAGCCCAAAGGCGTACCCTCGCGCACGACGGGCACGGCGCTGAGGTACACGTCGCCGCCTGGCAAGGACCAGTTGGTTCCCCAGGCCAGGCCGGGTGTGGTGGGCCGGCCCTCGCGCTCGGCGGCCACGCGCTGCCTGACCTGGGCACAGTCGAGGTCACGGGGAAAGGCGGGCGTGCGGGCCAGCAGTTGGTTGTTCTGGCCGCAGGCTCCGGCTGCGGTGATGCGCTCGTCGCGGGTCAGGTCGGTCAGCATGGCCTCGAAAGGCTCATGTGCCCCTGCCGCCCAGCGCGCAAGCAAGGCGGGCTGGGCTTTTTGGGCAAGAGCGGCCATGCGCTGGGCGATGTCAGCCTCGAACCACCGGCGGGTGGTCCGCTGGACCGCGCTTGAAGCCAGGTAGGCCAGGATGGCCACACCGGCCAGAAACACGACCAGGAAGCGAGCCATTCTGCGCATGGTTTCTCCGAGGGTTTCAGGGTCTCAGCCTAGGCTAGTCTCGGCCTCGCGTCCGGGCGCGCCACTGCCACACGCGAAGGCCAGCCTAACCGGAGGTCGACTTGGCTTCAACAGCGGTGATCGGATTCATATAATGTTGGTCTTGTGATCTTCTTCCGGCTTTCGGCTCTTGCTGCAGTCGCCCTGCTCGCGGCTGATGTCCCGGCCGTGGCAGCCCAGACGCCTTGGCCCGCGCGAAGGCGTCGCAGCGAGGAAGGGCTGCGGCCCGGCGTGCACGAATTGAAGGACATCCGGCGCTGGCCGGCTGAGCCAGCGTCCCCGCCCAGCCCGCCTGATCCGTCTCGCTTCCGTGCCGCCCTTTCTGGCTTGTGCGAAGGCATGGCTACGGCGCGCGCCATCGCAAGTGTTGCCGACGGTGTGCGCGAGGCTGCTGCCGAGGCGAGCGTGGACCCGTTTCTCCTCGCGGCGCTGGTCTATCGGGCCAGTCGCTGCAACCCACGGCTGCGGACATCGTTTGGCATCGGGCTGTTGCAGATCCAACCGCGCATGTATGCGGCCAATGTGCGCGTCTCGCAACTGGTGTATCAAGTGCGTGAGGGAGAGGCGTGGGCGGAGAAGACGCGGCCTTTGCCGCGGGGGGCGCTCAATCCGTGGCTGCTCACACAGGCGCGCCATAGCCTGCGGGTGGGGGCGGCCCTTCTGGGCATGTGGCAGGATCAACACCCGGCCATCGACCAGGCCTTTGCAGGCTCGGTGTCCCACCGGAGTGCGGTGGCGCACTTTGGTTGGGGGGATGTGGTGCGTGGCACGGGCGGCGAGGATCGCGCCCTAGTCGCCCGGCGACGGCTGATCGACCGCTACTTGGGCAGGCAGCCCGTACCGCATCAGACACCGTTGGGAATTGCCGTGGTCTCGCCGCTTGAAGGCACGCCGCGCGTGGCGCCCAGTGGCCTTGGTGAGGATCGCGAACTGGGTGTGCGCGCCCATCGCGGCCTCGACATTGACGCCACCGCGGGCGAGCCGGTGCTCAGCCTGGCCGACGGCGTGGTGGCGTTCGTGGGTTTCGACCTGCCCGGGCGGGTGCCGGCGATGGCTGTGCCGCCCGAAGAGCTGGGGCGGACTCGGCGTCCCCCATTGGGTCCCGGTGGCCTGTTCGTGTGTGTGCGCCACGGGGAAGTGATCCAGTCCTGCTACATGCACCTATCCAGGTATCGCGTGCATGTCGGCGACCGAGTGAAGGCCGGTGACCGACTTGGCGCCGTCGGCCATTCGGGAACCAAGGTTTCGGGCAGTCATCTTCACCTGCAGATCTTCGTCAAGGGCAATATCGTCAATCCGGCTCCCATTCTGGGGCCCGAACTGGTGATCCCGCCCCAGGACACCGTGGCCCACGATCTGGCCATGCGATCCAAGAAGCTGCGCCTCAGGCACGAGCGGAGCGCCCGCCGACGCGCGCACCTGGCTGCGCACAGAGATCCAGGCGCGCGACAGGAGTAGCCCTCTCTCCCAGCTCCGGTGCATAATCACGCGCATGAGCGAAGCAGGCGCGAGTCTTGGCGGTCAGCCGCGACGGAAATTCGCTGGCGCAGGCGGAACGCCCGGTGGCTTCGGCGAGCTTTTCATCGGTCTTGGCCCGGCTGGCATCGGCTTCTACCTGCTGTTCAACCACGTGTATGCGTAGACCCAAAAGACCGTTCAATTCATAGAGGCGCCAGCTTCACGCAGCCCGACTCGCGTTGACTGCTCCGCGCACGAGCGTGAAGACGATCCCGCTGAGTGCGTAGAGCGCCACGACGGTATGTCCGGTGGGAAGGTCGAGGAAGTACGACGCGGTGATGGCGATGAGGTTGAGCACTGTCCCGAGCCCCCACGCGAGCAGCAGTTTCGTCCTGAACGAGCGGTTCACACTCGATACGATGAAAGCAGGAGCCACCAGGATGGCGAACACCACGAGAACCCCCGCGAGATTGACGGAGCTGGTGACGGTGAGCGAGAACGTGCCGAAGAACACCATCTCCTTCAACGTGCCCCGCAATCGTCCCATGGTGAACCAGAGCACAGCCCCAATGGCCAGATAGAGGCCCGCCGTCTTGAGGACGGCGCGCATCGGCACGAAGAGGATGTCGGCGGCCACTAGGTGTTGCATCTCCTCCGCCCCGCGGGGCGCCCGGGATAGGGCGATGACCGCGGCGCTCATTCCGAAGGCGTAGAGAAGCCCGATGAAAGCCTCATGGTTCCGCGTTCGTTTGGTCGACAGAGCAATAAGGAAGGCGCCCGCAAGCGAGAAGGCGAGCGACACCGGGTACATATACCTGCCGTCGAAAGCCAGGATAGAGATCGCGGCGCCAAAGGCGGCCATCTGTCCAATTCCGAGATCGGTGAAGATGATGCCGCGCTCGATGATGTGCAGTCCATAGTAGGAATGGATGCCGAGGAGCACGACCGAGAGAAGGAATGCGCTGAGGAGAATGTCGATCATTTGAGGACGCTCGCCAGCAGGGTGTCGTACAGGCTGAAAATGTCCTTGGCAGACGCAACCGCTCCCACATCTTGTGGCAGCACGACCCACGGAACCGACAGCTTCTTCGCCAAA
This sequence comes from Myxococcales bacterium, assembly GCA_003155465.1. The sequence goes on from PMCR01000376.1 coordinate 3,643, forward strand.
CCTTCGGGGGACTTCCTTTCGTGATACGGATCGGCCGCGACCATGTAGACCGTGCCGGCCGCATTCGCCTCGATCAGCTCCTCCAGGTGTCGGCTAGTCGGAGGTATGCCGGGCTTCGGCTCCAACTCGCCGACAATCCTCATTCCGGTTCGCCGAGCGAAGTAGTTGAACAGGCGGTGGTATTGGATGATCGCCTTGCCTCGAAGCGGCGCGGCCTTCTTGTCCCATGCGTCGGACTGGGCCTTCCAGCGCGCCAGGAGAACGTCGAGGTTCTTCCGGTACGCGCTGGCACCGCCGCGATCGGCACGCGCCAGGGCATCGGCAATGGCGCGCGCCACGGGCGGCACATTGTGCCAGTCGAGGATGAAGTGCGGGTTTCCTTCGGGATGGATGTCGCCCTCGGAGCGGCTCAGCTTGTCCGGCTTCTCGATGAGCTCGACGAACTGGGACAGGTCGACGAAGCCGTCGGCACCCGGCACGATCTTCGGGTTGCTGGCCTGCCGGATGAGCGGCGGCACGAACCCGATTTCCAGCGAGGCGCCATTGATGATGAGAAGGTCCGCTTGGCGCAGCCTTCCGATGAACGAGGGGCGGGGCACCACGAAATGCGGGTCTTCATCACCCTTGGCGAGGGTGGTCACATCGACTTGGTCCTTGGCGATCTCCCCGACCAGCGCTGCGATGTAGGGATAGGTGACCACGATCTTGGTCTTGGCCTGTGCAGGGCCGGCGAGGGCGAGGCCGATCGCTGTTGCGACCAGCAGGTTTGTCATCATGAACTTCATTGGGCTTCTCCTAGTCCTCAGAATGAATGCGCCCCGTGGGGGCCGACGGCGATGTTCATCTGGAGCAAGACCTCGTGGATATCCTTGCGCGCCCCATCCAGATAGCGGGACCGGTCGAACGCATACTGAAGTCGGAATCTGGAGAATTCAGTCGGGCTGAATTCGAGCATGGCGGTGTAGCGCTGAAGCATGTTGTCGAGCGGCTGCCCCACGCCGTCGATGGTGAGCGAGTTCTGGACGAGCAGGTCGAATCGGGCCCCCACCCTCCACTGGCCCGGATCGTCAAATCGCCAGATGAGCTGGGTGTAGAAACCACCCTGCTTCTTGGATTCGTGGTGCATGCGCCCATCGGGGTCGGACGCCAGAGCAAGATCCCCGGATGACACGCGGCCAAGGTATTCGCTTTGCCAGGTGATGCTCCGGTACGAACTGATGAGGTACTTGTAGGTCAACTCAGCGTCGTACAGGACCGTGCCGGGAGCGCTGAAGGCCGTGTCGGTCGGCAAGCCGTCGATGCGCGTCTGGGTCGAGTGTCCGTACATGGTGGAGGCACCAAGCAAAAAGACGTGGTCCCCGAAATCGAATGAGGTCTTCAGCGATCCGACGTACAAGGCCGGGACGAACGGAGCCGTGGACAAGAGTACCGTCCCGTTTGCCCTGGTCAGGCTGTAGCCAACGGCGTTGAAGGTCGGCGATCCAGCAGAGATGCCCTGAAAGACCTCGAAGTTGAACTGCAAGAGGAAATCGACAGGTGCGGTCCAGGACACCCTCAATCCCGGGTTCTTGAACCCTTCCGCACCGATGAAGGCCTCGTAGACGAGAGGCTGGTCGTAGAAATCCCAGAAGTGTTGGTGCATTCCATTGAGCCGTCCGAAGGCCGAAAGCAACTTCCCGATTCGTAGCTGAAAGCCGAACGGGAGTTGGCGTGTGTCGACGTAGGCCTCCTCGACGTCGACCCCAGCGGGCGCGACCGTGACAATGCCGGAGAAGTCGAAGTACGGATCAACCGCGGCGTTGAAGGCCAGTTCGAGGTAGTTGAAGTCGATCCCCCGCAACTTCCCGCCCCGGTCCGATTCTTCGAGGTATCCGGGAAGGGCAAGGGTCTGGGCGGCGCGATCGGTGATACTGGTGCCGACCAGGGCGAAGTCGGTGATGATCGAAAGATCCGGGTTGAAGCGATTCTGAGTGAAGGCTCCCGCGTTTGACCGGGGCGAGGGTGGCGGAGCGCGCTCTTCCGCAGCCTTTTCCAGCGCCTCGATGCGCCGAAGGAGGTCATCGTCGCAGGGTGCTGGCTTCGCTTCAGGCGCGGCCGGCGCGCCGCCGGGTGTCGGGATGTCGGTCGCAGCGGGCGCGGTGGCTCTGCCCTCGGGCGGCTGCGCGAGCAGCAAGGCTGCAATCAGAGCAGAAGGAATCATCACTCGTCCTCCGTGGATTCACCAAACCGGGAGCGTGGCGGCGAAAACGAAAAGACAGGGACGCTCCCGCTCCCCGGCCTTCCCTGTGCGCCCCTGGCGCTTTGCCTGGGCTACGCCCAGGGAGGCGAGTTCTTGGGGGCGAGGAGGATCACCGCCACTGCTGATACTGTGCCGACGGCTGAAAGTGACGGGAGGGGTGCGGCCAAGAGCAGCGGGGCGGGCCGCGAGTCCAGATCAGGCAACAAGGCGAACCGCTCGCGGGTGTTGGCCCGGGCCAGACAGTGGTCATGGGCACCCTCGGCTGATTGGGCCGGGCCGTCGAGAACGGGATGCGTGGTTGCGCGCTCAGGGGTCGAATTCACCACTTGTGCTTCGCGCGGCGATCCCAGGTGAACCGCCTCACCATGTTCGAAACAGACACCATGCCGGACGACCACCAGATGGCCTAGGGCAAGAAGCTGGGCAGCCAGCAGCAGGGTGCTCGTGGCGCGCATCCTCGCGCGTCGCACTTGTTCGCTGCCCGTGGCCCAAGCCATTTCCTCTACCTACGAGACGATGGTGAGGGAGTCAAGGCGCGGCCTGGCTATTGATTGATCTTGATTGACAGCGAGAACACGACATCGATCGACCAGTCAACCTTCGGGGGATTGCCGGTCGCCTCGACGGTGACACAAAGCGAAGTCCGTCCCCAGAGGGGCAGCATGTCGACCGGCGGGGACAGTGGTATCGGCAACTCAGCCCCAATCTCCGGTTGGTGGGACACCTCATAGTCAAGGATTTGCACCACGGGCCGGTCAGCGGTCGGCGCCGAGTAACAGGCAGCGTTCGTCGCCTCCACAGTCAGGTGGTCCAGAAAAGCAAAGTCCACGACGCCCGTGTTGGTCTTGAAAACCAATCGAGTGAGATCCAGACGCTTGATTTTCTTGTAAGACCCGGCATCGGGACTGGAGGACGCACCGAGCCTGGCATTGCGGAGCACGAAGCTCCCTTTGACGGTTGTGCCCGACGTTGCGCCGGCGGGAGCCGCGGGAAATTGCAGGTTGGGCTGGGTGACCTCGATGTCAGGCGCGTCGATCTCCACCAACGGGGTGCAGCCGGAGAAAGAGGCGCCAGCCAACGTGAACGCCGCCAGGGCATGGTGGGGACGCATGATCATAGCCCTCCGAAGAACACGATGAACCCCACCTTCGCCGAAATCGTGTATGCCCGGACCGTGGCATCCTGGCGCAAGACCAACTGCGCCGGTTCGTCGGTACTGTTGGGGTTGGCCGGAGGAATGGAAACAGGCTTGGGCGCGTGCACAGTCGCGTTCACGTAGCTGCCACCGATGTGGATGAAACCCGTCACATTGCGCCGCCCGAACTCGAGCCCGAGATGGGCATTGTAGTAGGAGTACCCTGCTTGCTGCGCGTAGTCCTTCATCCAGGAGGGGACTTGGAAGAACGTGCGAACAACGCTATTGACGGCCCCCATCCGGCAGAAACCGGCCTCTATCGTGAGCGAAGGCCCGAAGTGCCACAACCAAAACGGGATTGCCGTGACTCCGCCCCGGAAACCCACGTTGGCCGAGTTGGTCCCGCCAGCGCCATGCAGGCGGATCCAAGAAGCCGGACGAACGACCAGGCCGAGATTGGCCCCGTCAGGCAGACCGAGGTCGGTCGCGAGTCCAAACAGGTGGGGTGAAGCGGGCGCGTAAGCTGCACGCGCTGCTGTCTGCGCGATCACCGCGTCGTCAGGCGCGGCGGTTGCCGCTGCCGCGGGGGCCTTCGGCACGGTGACAGAGATCGGTGCCGGTCGATCCGCTGGCACAGAAAGCATCGGGGTGTACATGGGTGGCGCGGGAACTGGCGCTGGCGCTGGAGGTATCGGGGTCTGCAGAGGCGGCGCGGGAGCCGGCGCTGGCGCTGGAGGTATCGGGGTCTGCAGAGGCGGCGCGGGAACCGGCGCTGGAGCCGGAAGTATCGGGGTGTACACAGGCGGCGCGGGAGCCGGCGCTGGCGCTGGAGGTATCGGGGTGTACACAGGCGGCGCGGGAGCCGGCGCTGGCGCGGGAGGAGGCGGCTGGGTGGGAGAAGGAGGAGGCGGCTGGGTGGGTGGGGGAGCCGGCGCGGGAGCCGGCGGCTGCGTGGGTGCAGGGGCAGGATTGCGTCGGGAGGCAGGCGCAGGCGCTGGACGTATCGGGGTGTACACAACCGGCGGGGACGCAGGCGATGGTGCAGGAAGCGGACTCTCCGCGTCTGCCAGCGCAAGGCTGCCGGTCCGTAGCATCACCAGACCAAAGACGGCGATGGCAACATTCCGTCGCAACGGGTGCCGCCTGCGCCTTGTCATGGGGACAGCATACATCGGACTTCCAGGTTTGCATGCCTCAAACCACGTCAGGCGCCGTCTCCCCGGCGACTCAAGAATCCAGCCTTTCAGCCGTATTTCAAGATAGGCAAACTGCGCCTTCCCATGTCCGGCGCCACTGCACGCCGGGGATAGATTCGTCTTGGATGCACCCGCCTGCCATCGCCAACCCGGCCGCAAGACCATTGCGGTGCTGCTCGACTATATGGATTTCTTCGCAGGTGGGTACGGCACCCAGATCCAGAACGCGCTCTCCAGTCAGGCCACGGCGCTCGATCTGAACCTGCTCATGGTCTTCGGTCGCGGGCTCGACGAACCCCACCGCGGGTGTGCCGCGCACAATGCGATCTTCGAGATGATCGGGCCCGAACGCGCTGACGGTGTCATCGTTCTCTCCTCGCTGCTGTCCGGCTTCTGCGGTCCAGAGGGACTTCTGCGTCTGGTTCGTCGCTTTTCCCAGTTGCCTGTCTGCAGCATCGGCACTGAGATCCCCGACATCCCGAGCTTGACGGTGGACGACGGCATCGGGATGCATGCGGCGGTGGAGCATCTGGTGCACCACCACCACTGCCGGCGCGTGGTCTTTCTTGCGGGAACGCCCGGCAAGGTCGAGTCCGAGACTCGGTTGCTCGCCTATCGCGAGGTGCTGGCGCGGTACCAGATTGGTTTCGACCCGGCCCTGGTCGTGCCTGGGTATTTCATGCCCAGCGACGGATTCGATGGCGTCGAGGCGCTGCTGAAACAGGGATTGGAATTCGACGCCGTCGCGGCAGCCAACGACTTCATGGCCTTGGGCGCGATCTCAGCCTTGCGCAAGCACGGACGCAACGTGCCCCGCGATGTCCGGGTAACCGGGTTTGACGACCTGCCGCTGTCCCGTCTGGGGAACCCGGCCTTGACCAGCGTGGCTCAGCCGTTCGCGCTGATGGCCGAAAGGGCGATGCGGCTCGTGCTCGACCAAATGGCGGGCCGACCGGTTGCCCCGCACACCCAGCTCGTGACCGAGTTCGTCGTGCGCCGGTCGTGTGGCTGCGACCAAAGCGCGCGTCGGGCGAAGACAGCGGTTTCTATGGCCGCGTCGGTCTGTCCACGAGAGCACGTGCAGGCCCATGCCGCCGAGTTTGCGCGAAGCCTCGCCCCCATCCTTCACGCGGCCGGCATGGAGCACGAGCAAGCCGCGAACGCACTGGTGGCAGCCCTAGCGGCCGAGCTTGGCGGGCAGTCTCTGTCCTTCGCTCGCGCCCTGGAAAGACTCCTTGATCAGGCGGGTGAGAGCTACCCGCAGTACCGGGCGCTGCAGGACGCGGTTGAATGGCTGCGCGAGGAGTTGCGTGACTTCGCCAATCTGGAGCTTGAGGGGTTGTGGGCAGATTCATTTGCGTTGATCGCAACCGCCGATGCGGCGATTCAGGTCCAGCACCGTGTGACGCTTGACCAGAACTACCGCAAGCTTCTGGTCACGGGCGAGCAAGTCGGCATCGCGTGGGACTGGGAATCGCTTGAGCGGTCGCTGCTGAGAGCCCTCCCCGGTGCGGGCGTTCGAACCGCATTCTTGTCGCGATTCACGGATGGCAACGCGAAGGAACTGCAGCCTTTCCTCTGCATGCTGGATGGCGAGCCCCAATCCCCCTTGCCGTTTGCGTTTGCGGCGCAAGAGCTGTTTCCACCGGAAANNGGCTACCAGGTTCTGCGCGACCAGCTCAACGTGGCGCTGCGGAGCATCCAGATTCACCAAGAGTTGCTAGAAAGAACCCGTCTGCACGAGCGGGACGAGTTGGAACGTCTGGCAACCAGCAAGCGTCTGGAATCGCTCAGTGTTCTGGCGGGCGGCGTGGCTCACGACCTCAACAACGCGCTGGGCCCGATCGTGGCGCTGCCCGATCTTCTGCTGGCCGAGCTGGACAGGTTGGATCCCGACGCACGGGCCGGCGAGATGCGCGCCGACTTGAGAAGCATGAAGGCCGCCAGCCTGCGCGCTTCGCAAACCATCAAGGACTTGCTGACCCTGGGCCGCCAAGGCCGGGTCAACAAGACACATCTGGATCTGGTTGCGGTGGTTTCGAAATGCATCGCCGAAAACTCAGCCTGGGTCGCCTCCGACGCGGGCCGACGCGTGAGAATCGCGGCGCACCTGCCGTCGAAGCCGCTGGTCGTGCAAGCGTCCGAGGCGCATCTCGTGCGCGCGATCTCCAACCTGATTCGCAATGGGGTCGAGGCCATCGAGGGGGATGGGCAGTTGAGGTTGCGCGCTGGGGAGCGACGATTGACCGAAGCCATCGTCGGATTCGAACGCATCGAACCGGGTCACTATGCGGTGGTTTCGATCAGCGATACGGGCAGGGGGATCCTGCAGGAAGACATGGGGCGGGTTTTCGAACCCTTCTACAGCACCAAACCCTTGGGCGAATCGAGCGGCACGGGTCTTGGCCTCTCTATCGTGCATGGTGTGGTGAAGGAGCATGGCGGCTTCGTCGACGTCACCAGCGTGCGCGGTCAGGGCACGACCTTCACGCTGTATTTCCCATGCCTTCCCTCAGAGGAACGGGCCGATGCTACGCCCACCCCGACGCCGCTGCCGCTCGGTCGGCCCACGATCTTGCTGGTCGACGATTCTCCCGTCCTCTTGCGTACCGGGCGGCGAGTGCTTGAGCACCTGGGATACCAGGTCGAGACTCTGGAAAGTGGGAAGGAAACCTACCGGCGGTTTGAACGGGCCGCGCCCACGGGCAGAAGTCCGTGCGACCTCGTCATCCTAGACATGAGCCTGCTCGAAGAACGAGATGGGCTTGAGATATTCGAGCTGATTCGGCAGCTATTTCCCAATCAGCGCGCTCTCTTGGTGAGTGGACATTCGCCCAATGACCGGGTGCAGGCTGCGATGGCGCGCGGGTTGGGCTGGCTGGGGAAGCCCTATACGATGGAGTCGTTGGCAGAGACGGTCGCCAATGCGCTGGAAATCTGATTGCGGGATCCTACCGTACCCGCCCGCGTGCCAGGGATGCAAACACGCCGGCAATGCCCAGGACCGAGAAGACCTGGAAGACGAGGTGCAGGCTGCGCAGAAACGGAACCAGCGTATCGGAGGCAAGCGGGCGCGAGCCGACGTGCAGCGCGAGGACCATCATCACGACGCCCATGCTCAGGTTTTGGCCGAGCAGGCGCATGGTACCGAGGATGCCGGAGCCCACGCCCAGGTGGCGCTTGTCGAGCGCGCTCATCACCGCGTTGGTGTTGGGCGATGAGAAGAACGCGAACCCGATGCCGAGGAAGACCAGGTCGGCCACCACCAGGGGGGTGGGTGTTCCGGCGCGCAGGAAGGACAGCAGAAAGATGCCTACCGCCGTCACGCTCATCCCGATGGAGGCCAGCACGCGCGGCTCGATGCGATCCGAAAGCCGGCCAGCCAGAGGGGAGAAGAGAGCCATCATCACCGGCTGAGCCACCAGCACCAGGCCCGCCTTTTGCGGGGAAAGGCCCCGGACTGACTGCAGATAAAGGCTGAGCATGAAGGTCACTGCGAAGGTCGCGCAGTAGTGGATGAGCGCCGCCAGGCTGGAGAAAGCGAACACCGGGTTGGCGCGGAAGAGTGACACATCGAGCACCGGGCTCCGGCTGCGCATCTCCCAGACGACAAAAGCGCCCAGTCCAAGCAGGCCGAGGGGCAGAAGCCAGAAGCCGGTCGTGCTCGCGAGGCGCGAAAATCCGTACATCAAGGCCACCAGCGTGGCGCCGTAGAGCAGGGCGCCGACGCTGTCAAACACCTCGCCGCGTGCCTCGGCCCATTCGTCGTATAGCCTCGCCAGCACGGTTGCCACCAGCACCAGACCCAGCAGAAAGTTGACCAGAAAAACACTGCGCCAGCCGAAGTGCTGGGTCAAGAACCCACCCGCGAATGGCCCCAGCGCCAGGCCCAGGTAGACCGCGGTGACGTTCTGGCCCAAAATTCGTCCGCGATCGCCGGGAGGAAACACCGAGGTCAGAATGGCCGTGCCGGTCGAGAAAAGCATGGCCCCGGCCGCGCCCTGCAGAACCCGCAAGACGATCATCACCGCCGCCGAGGGCGCAAAGGCCGCGAGCAGGGAAAAGAGAGTGAAGAAAACGTTGCCCCAGAGCAGGATGCGCCGACGGCCATAGATGTCGGCGATGCGGCCGAAAGGCACGGTGAAAACAGCGGCACTCAAGAGATAGGCGCTGGCCACCCAGCTCAGTGTAGTGGCGCCCATGTGCAGATCGCGTCCCATGGCGGGCAACCCCAGATTCAGCGAGGCCGCCATGAATGGGGTCAGGAAGGCTCCCAGGTTGACCACGAACGCGACGGCGCGTCGAACCGACGCAGGGTCAGGCGGATTCGTGGGCGCGGGGCGAGCCGGGGCCATCATTTGCTGGACTGACGCCAGTCATATCAGATACGGGTGCACTGACGCCTGTTTCGCCAAGGCGATCCAGGGCGCTGAGAAACAGAGATTACATCGTGTGACTATGCACGATGGTGGGCCGCGCCGGTTAGACCCGCTGCCGATCATCTGAATGTTCTGGTGCGCAGCTGGGCTGGGAATGCTGGCTCAAGGTCAGGTCGGCAGACCTTGCCTTCGCAATCGGGGATCTGAATCCGTTCCAGTTTCACGAGCTGCCTTGCCTATTAGAGAGCCCGCGGGTTGTCAAGCTGGATGTGGTCTTGCGCCTCTATCCCACGTGTTTGGGGCGCGCGATGGCCCACGCGATAGCTTTCTCAATCTCCTCGGCTGGGCAGGGTTTCTCTAGGAAACGGTGACAGAGTTCCCGGGATCGTTGCGCACTATCACCTCGCCCCTGCCCGCTCAGAACAATGCGCGCAACATGGGGATGCTTGGCGATTGCGTAGCGCAACAACGCTTCACCGCCACCGCCGGGCATCGCCAGATCGCAAACGAGAACATCAATGTCCGGGGCTGCGTCAAGCCGTCCGCAAGCCTCTTCCGTATCGAGGGCAAGCACGGCTTCCCATTCGAAGCGTCGGCTACGCAAGTTTCGACAGATGCCTAGGAGGATCGAAGGGTCGTCGTCCACCACCAAGATTCGCTTCATCTCTGGTGATCTTCGGCGGGTTTGAGTGCGGACTTGAGGCAGCGGATGATGGGCCAACAGTAGAATCGTCAATTCCATCAAAACGAGTCACGACATCCTTCAATACCAATGAATAAGGTGCAAGGCGGCCACATAGGGCGTAGCTGGCAACCCTTGATGACCTCACCTCCGCGCCCGACGGTGAGGAGTGCCAAGTCCTGGGGAGCCGAAGCCCGATGGCATCAGAATGTCGGCGAGAAAATCCTCGAGAAGGACGGGCAAGAAATGGGTCAGCCCTCCAGCACCTTGCGCACGATGGCCGCCAGTAAACCCCTTACAGGGAGGGTGAATGCGCTGGGGCGGATTTCGCTGGGTGTGGTGCCTGGGCGTGGTGCCTGGGCGTGGTGCCATCGATAAGGCGGCCCGCTGGGCGTGGTGCCAGTGGCGTATTCTGGGCGTGGTGCCAGTGGCATGTTCCGCAAGCCGGGCGTGGTGCCAGTGGCATGTTCCGCAAGCCGGGCGTGGTGCCAGTGGCATGTTCAGAAGTGCGGGCGTGGTGCTGCGGGCGTGGTGCCAGTGGCATGTTCAGAAGAGCTGGGCGTGGTGCCAGTGGCATGTTCCGCTGGGCGTGGTGCCTGGGCGTGGTGCCAGTGGCATATTCTGGGCGTGGTGCCAGTGGCATGTTCAGAAGAGCTGGGCGTGGTGCCAGTGGCATGTTCGCGCCTGGGCGTGGTGCCCGCTGGGCGTGGTGCCAGTGGCATGTTCAGAAGTGCGGCAAGCCGGGCGTGGTGCCAGTGGCATGTTCAGAGCATGTTCAGAAGTGCGGCAAGAGCTGGGCGTGGTGCCAGTGGCATGTTCGCGCCTGGGCGTGGTGCCCGCTGGGCGTGGTGCCAGTGGCATGTT
>PMCR01000287.1:0-5549 GCA_003155465.1 Myxococcales bacterium
GCTAGATTCCCCAGCCGCCGCTCACGTGCAGGCTGGTGCCGGTGACATAGGCGGCTTCGTCGGAGAGAAGGTATAGGACGGCATGGACCGCGTCGCCGATGGAGCCGATACGGCCGGCCGGAATGATCTTGACCAGGCCCGCCAGCTCGGCCGCGTCCAGCGAGCCAGAATCAATGAAGCCGGGAGACACGGCATTGACCGTGATCGTGTGCTTGGCCAGCGCCTTGGCCAGGCTGCGCACCAAACCCAGCACGCCCACCTTGGCCAGGTAGTGGGCCGTGAGCTGGGTCTGTGCCACTAGGCGGTCGGCATTGGCCATGGAGAAGGCGACTATGCGGCCCCCCTGCTGCTTCACCATGACGGGCGCAACCAGGCGCGCCAGATAGAAGAAACTGTCCAGGTTGTTGGCGAACATCTCGCGCCAGCCGGCAGGCGTTTCTTCGAGCACGTCCACGCGGTGATAGGGACCGGCGCAGTGAATGAGGGCATCGATACGGCCCTGCCAGTCGAGGACCTGGCGGACCAGAGCCGTACACACCTCGGGCGTCGACACGTCGGCATTGACGGCTAGGGCCCGGCCGCCCTTCTCTTCGATGGCCGCCACGGTTGTCTCGGCCTCGGCGCGGCTCTTGCGGTAGCACAGCGCTACCGCCCAGCCGCTCTCGCCCAAACGCAGTCCCACTTCACGCCCAATGCCCTTGGCTCCACCTGAGATCAGCGCGGTCTTCTGCATGGGCTAATTCTTGGCGTGGGTCGACTCGGAGTTGAGTGATTGATCGTGATGCGCGGACTGGGGCATCCGGAATGAGCCTGAATCGCACAGTCCTTGCGCCCGAATTTCCGCGCAGCAACGCAGAGTGGTGGTCGCGCCGCAAGCTCATAGGAGATTCGGCTCGCACACTTTCCCCGGAGAGGGGAGAAGAAAGTGCTTGTCCTCGAATCATGACCGGTCATTTAGCGGTCACCGCGGCCCGCCGTCTTCTTCGGCGTAGTTCTGGAACTTGGTGTACTCGCGCAGGAACGTCAAGAGAACCGTATCGGTGGGGCCGTGGCGGTTCTTGCCGATGATGAGCTCGGCCTTGTTTCGTTCCGCGCCCTCAGTGCCGTACATCTCCTCGCGATGGATGAACAGTATCATGTCGGCGTCCTGCTCGATGGCGCCCGATTCGCGCAGATCGGAAAGCTGCGGTCGCTTGTCCTCGCGCCGTTCCAGACCGCGGTTGAGCTGCGACACCGCGATGATGGGAATGCGCAGGTCCTTGGCCAGGGCCTTGAGGCCGCGCGAGATTTCGGCGATCTCGCGCTCGCGCGACTCCTCCCGGCGGCCGCCCAAGCCGCGGGCGAGCTGAAGGTAGTCCACGACCATCAGGCCGAGCGGTGTGCGGCCCTCGCCACCCTGCGCGAAATACTTGGGGTTGCCGCGAAAGCGGCGTGCCTTGGCCCGCAGTTCGAGGATGTTGGGCGCGGCCGAGTCGTCGATGAGGATGGGCGCCTTGGTCAGCCGGTCAGCCGCGGGGTAGATGTGACTCTTCCAGTCGCCGTACTCGATCATGCCCCGGCGCATGCGGCTGGAATCGATGCGGGCCTCGCCTGCCAGCATCCGTTCCATAAGCTCGAACTTCGACATCTCCAGCGAAAAGATGAGCACCGGGATGCCGTGGTTGAGCGCCGCATGCGTGGCCACGTTGATGGCCCACGAAGTCTTGCCCACGCCGGGCCGCGCAGCCACGACGATGAGGTTCTCGGGCTGCAGACCGGCGGTGATTTCATCCAGTTTGGTGAAGCCAGTGGGCACGCCGGTAATCTGCCGGCGCTCCATGGAACGGGTCTGCAGCTCGTTGACCACGTCGCCGAGCAGCTCGCCCACCGGCTGAAAAGACTCGCGCCGGTTCTGCTGCGCAACTTTGAAGATCTGCGTCTCGGCGTCATCGAGGAACTCCTCGTAGCTACCGAACTCGCCGTAGGCGCGCGACTGGATCTCGGCGCAGGCCGCGATCAGCCGGCGCAGCGTCGCCTTTTCCTTCACCAGTCGGACATAGTGGCTAATGTTCTCGGCCGTGGGCACCGAGTTGGCCAGGGTGATGAGGTAGCCGGGGCCGCCCTCCAGGCGGGGCAGGGCGCCACGCGATTTCAGTTCATCGCCCAGGGACACGACGTCGATGGGCTGGCGTCGTTGCTCCAGCTCCATCATCGCGGCGAAGATCTCCCGGTGCGCGGGCAGGAAGAAGTCATCCGCGGTCAGCACCGTGGCCATTTCGTCGAAGGCCAAGGGCTTGACCAGCACGCCGCCCAAGGCGGACCGTTCCGCCTCCAAATTGTGCGGCGGCAATCGTCCCGAGGGGCCACCGTCCGCGAGAGCGAGAAAGTCAGCCATAGAGAAATCAGTCTACGCCAAACGGATACAAACGATCGCGCCAATGCATAGGCTGTCCGGCCGGCGTGCGCGTGAGCGACCAGCGTGTAGCGGGATGGGTGGGCGGCATGCATGAGCGTGAGCGGGCAGCGGATCGTTTTCCGCATCCCGCGTATTCCACCCGAACACGCTCACGCCCTCGCACACGCGGCCCGCGACCCGCGCGCCAGCCTCCAGGGCGATCCGGAATTACCCGACAAGCTGCAGCTACTGTTCCTTCTTGACCACCCAGACTTTGATCTTGGCCACCGTGTCGCGTCCCAGCTTGATGGGGACCTCGCTCATGCCCAGGTTGCGCAAGGGCTCGTCAAGTTGGATCTTCTTGCTGTCCACCTTGACTCCTTGCTCGGCCAGAGCCTCGGCGATGTCACGGCTGGTGACGGACCCGTAGAGCTTGTCGCCTTCGCCCACAGCCCGGGAAACCGACACCGAAACCTGCGACAGGCGGTCCGCCTCCGACCGCAGTTCCTTGGCCAGCTTGGCCACCCGCGAGGCAATCGCGCGCTGTTCGTGGGCCAGGCGGGCTTCGTCCTTCTCGGTGGCCGGCACGGCCATGCCATGGGGAAGCAGGTAGTTGCGCCCGTAGCCGTCACGAACGCTGACCACCTCCCCGGCCTTGCCCAGGTTGTCCATGTCTTCACGCAAGATGATTCGCATGACGTCCTCCCGGGTTTCCTAGTTGCCGGTCACGGCAAAGGGCATGAGCGCGATCATGCGGGCGCGGGCCACGGCCCGGCCGATCTCACGCTGGTGCTTGGCACAATTGCCGGTCAACCGACGCGGCACCAATTTCCCGCGGTCGGCGATGAAGTACTTGAGCAGCCCGGCATCCTTGTAGTCGATCTTGAGGTTCTCGTCTGCGCAGAACTTGCACGCCTTGCGGCGGCCCATCTTCTTGCGCCCGGTTTCCTGCTCGACATCGGCGTCTTTTTGTTCTGGTCTTGCCATGGCCTACTCCCTTCTCCGTACAGGTTCGTCGACCTTGCCGAAAACCGCTTCCTCGAAATCGAACGCGCCTTCTTCGTCCTCCTCGCCGAAGGGCCGTGCGCCAGCCTGCCCGGTGGCTATGGCTTCTTCGTCTGGCCCGGGCACCGCAGCGTTGGCAAACAACTCGTCGGTCACCTCGGAGGTGCGCGTGGCAGGGTCCACGTTCTCGCCGATCTTGACCGAGTACTGGCGAATGACACTGTCGGTGAGGCGCAGGTTGCGCTCGATCTCCTCGACCAAGCCCGGGCTCCCGAGGTAGCGGAAGAAGACGTAGATTCCCTTGAGCTGCTTCTTCACCTCGTAGGCCATTTTGCGGCGTCCCCAGTTTTCGATCTTGAGCAAGGTGCCGCCGCCGGCCTCAAGCACGCCACGAATCTTGGTGTTGACCGCACCGATCACGTCATTGGTCACGTCGGGTTTGAGGATGAAAATGGTCTCGTACTCGCGTGTTCTGCCGGGAATGTCCCGGCACGATACTCGTCTCTTTTCTGCCATGTGTGTTCTCCCTTTGGACCTGTGTCCCGGCTGGCCAAGCCGCCGGGCAAGGAGTTGGTGTGGACGGACGCCCTATGCGCCCGCCTCGCTTTCGTTCTTCTTGCGCTTGTTGAATATGTTCATGGCCGCCTGCAACCCGCTCTTCACGATGGTTTCGGTGGCATCCGCCGCCTCGCCAATCAGTTCGGGTAGCAAGCACCGCTCGTCCTGACCGAAATCGGCCAGCACGTAGTCGGCCGCGTCCCATTGTGCCGGAGGACGCCCGATGCCGAATCGGACCCGGGCAAAGTCCGGGGATCCCCATTCCTGGATGATCGATTGCAGGCCGTTGTGCCCACCGGTTCCGCCGCCGAAGCCGAGTTTGAGCCGGCTGAACGGCATATCTAGATCGTCGTGAACAACCACGGCTTGCTCGGGCGGAATCTTCCGGAACGCGGCTGCGCGTTGCACGGCCAGGCCACTGCAGTTCATGAACTCCATCGGCTTGCACAGAAGTACGTGCTCGCCGGCCAAGGTCGCCTCGCTCAATTCGGCCCCCAGCTTGAGGCGTGGCGCAGGCGCTCCCGCGCGCCGCCACAGTTCATCCAGCACCATGAAGCCCGCATTGTGTCGGTTGCGTGCGTAGCGCGATCCGGGATTGCCGAGTCCCACCAGCAGCCACATCGCATCTGCACTCGGCAAGTCCCATTCCGCGACAGCAGGGTCACTTGCCCTTCTTCTCCGGCTCTTTCTTTCCGGCCAGGGCCCCCTTGGCCCCTGCGGCCGGGGCCCCCTTGGCTCCTGCCGCAGCAGGGGCGCCCGCAGCCGGCGCCGCGCCTGGCGCCGCGCCCGGGGCTGCGCCAGGGGCCGCCGCCGCACCTTCGGCCGGAGCCGCGCCTTCGGCCGGAACCGCGCCCGCAGCAGCCTCCTCGACCTTCTCGGCCCGTGGTGCCACGACCGACGCCAGGGCTTCCTTGGGGTCAAGCATGACCTTCACGCCCGGTGGCAGCTTGAGATCGCTGGCGTGCAAGGCGTCGCCTATCTTGAGTGCGGTCACATCCATCTCGATCTTGGTTGGGATGTCCGCCGGCTTGGCCGTGATGGGCAGATTGCGATAGCTCTGGTGTAAGTTGCCGCCATCGGTTACTCCGACGGGGATGCCCAGCAGCACGACGGGAATTGTCACCTTCACTGCCTCGTCCAGGCTGACGCGGATGAAATCGACGTGCAGCGGCTGGCGCGACATTGGATCGATCTGAACGTCGCGGATCATGGCGGTGACGTCTTCGGCCTTGCCGTCGCTTTGCACCGATAGGGCGAAGACGGTATTGCGCTTCCTGTCCTTATCGAGCGCTTTGACCAGCGCCACGGGATCAAGCGCCAGCCACAGCGGCTCGGCCTTGTGACCATAGAGAACGGCGGGAAGTTTGCCCGCGGCGCGCGTCCTGTGCGCTGGCCCCTTGCCGGACTGCGTGCGAACCTCGACAGAAACCTTGGAGAAATCCATGATGAAATCCTTTGTGTTCTCGCTCGCTCAGATGAAAAGGGTGCTCAGCGAGTCCCCCTGGTGGATGCGCTTGACCGCCTCCCCCAAAAGGTGCGCAACGGAGAGGACCCGGACTTTGGGCGAGGCCTTGACCTCGGCCCGGGGAGGGATGGAATCGGTGATGATGAT
>PMCR01000287.1:5591-5791 GCA_003155465.1 Myxococcales bacterium
TCGATGATGGCCAGGCTGGTGCCGAGTCGCTTGGAGTAGGCCCGCGCTCGCTCGACCCCGCCAGCGTCAGGCGAAACAATCACCGCGTTGGCGGAGAACTTGGTCCGCATGTAGTCCATCATCACCGGCATGGCGAAGGTATGATCCACCGGGATGTTGAAGAAGCCCTGGATCTGGCCCGCGTGCAGATCCATGGCCCG
>PMCR01000207.1 GCA_003155465.1 Myxococcales bacterium
AACGTGCCACCCGTTGCCGTGCTGTTCGAAAGCGATCCAGCCGGCGTGCGCCAGGCAGTGCGCACCTGCGTGCGCGAAGGAAGCGACAATCCGCGCGGCTTCGTGGTTGCCACAGGTTGCAGCCTGCCCACGGAGACCCCGTTCGCCAACATCGACGCCATGGTACGCGCCGTGGACGAAATCGGCTGGCCGCCACATGTGACCGAGGCCAGCGCGTGAGTCCGCTGGCACCGCGCGAGCGTCTGCTCGGCGTTCTGGGCAAGAAGCTGGTGGATCGGCCGCCGGTGATCTGCACGGGCGGAATGATGAACGCGGCCATTGTGGAAGTGATGCAGAAGACCGGGCTCACCCTGCCCGAGGCCCACTTTTCGGGCGCCAAGATGGCCGCACTGGCCGAGGCGGTGAGCGAGCACACCGGCTTCGAGAACATTGGCGTCCCCTTCTGCATGACCGTGGAAGCTGAACTATTCGGCAGCCGCATCGATCACGGCACGCTGGCCTGCGAGCCGAAGATTCAGTCCGAGGCATTCACGTCGCTGACCAAGGTCGCAATTGCGCCTGGCGCAGCACGGGGAGGGCGCGCCGTGGTGGTGGCCGAGGCGGTTGAGCGGTTGAGCCGAAGACGTCCCGACTTTCCGGTGGTGGCAACCCTGACTGGCCCGGTGAGTGTGGCGGCGTCGATCGTCGATCCCGTGACCTTCCTCAAGGAACTGCGCACCCGGCACGATGACGCCCACCGCGTGTTGGGCCAGGTCACGGCGGTGCTGGCGGAATACGCGGGCGCGCTGGTCGCGGCTGGCGCAACCGTCATTGCCGTGGGCGATCCGACGGCCACGGTCGAGATTCTGGGCCCGCAGCTTTTCCAAGAATACGCCGTCCGCTACCTCAACGATCTCATCGGCGCGATTCACGCCCTGGTTACGCCGGTGATCGTGCACATCTGCGGAAAGCTGGGCAACGGCACGCGCCTTCTGCCGGGACTGGCCAGCGACGCCATCAGCGTGGATGCCATGGTCAGTCTCAAGGGACTGAAGGCCGACTCACCCGCCCTGGTCACGATGGGCAACCTGAGCACGTATCTGCTGCAGTGGGGAGCCCCCGACAAGATCGCTGAGCGCACCGTGGAGCTGGTGCGCGACGGGGTGGACATCATCGCGCCTGCCTGCGGGCTGTCCACGTCAACCACCTTGGCCAGCATCACGGCCATGACCCGTGCGGTGAAAGACAGGCCGTCGTGAGCACCAGCGTGGAAATCCGCTTCATTCCCGGGCCTTTCATCGCGGAAGTGGAGCCGGGCAGCACGCTGCTGGCAGCGGCCCGCAAGGCCCGCGCCCCACTGGAAGCGCCCTGCGACGGCGCCGGAATCTGCGGCAAGTGCCTGGTGTGGCTTGACCCTGAGGCGTTGACCGCGCTGGAGCCTGGCGTGGACGTACGCGGGGGCAATGCCCAGGCTGCGCTGGTGCTGGCCTGTGATGCGCGGGTGCGTGCCGGTATTACGGCAACCATCCCTGAGCGCGGCGATAAGAACCTGGCCATTGTGGACCATGGGTTGGCCACGGCGCGGCCGCTGGCGCCGCACATTGCGGTGGTGCGCGCCACCGATGGGTGCACGGTGTGGGCAGGACAAGAAGTGATCGCCTCGCTGCCGAGCGCGGTGGCCAATCTTGGGATCGCCGTGGACATCGGAACCACCACGCTGGTGGTTGCGTTGGTCGATCTGGACTCAGGCGACGAACTGGCCGTGGCTTCGGCGCTGAATCCACAGACGGCATATGGGCACGATGTCCTGTCGCGGATTCACTTTGCGGCGGAGCCGGATGGTCTATCGACTATGCAGCAAGCACTAACAGTCGGACTCAATGCCCTTATCGGGCAGGTCTGCCAGCGGGCTGGCGTGAAGCCGGGCCATATCCACGAGGCTGTACTGGGCGGCAATACCTGCATGTTGCACCTTGCCGCCGCTGTGGATCCAGCGCCGCTCGGGCGCGCGCCCTATCGGCCTTCGCTGACCGGGGGCAACCACCTGCGTGCAGCGGAGCTGGGGCTCGGTATCGCCGCGCATGGGCTGGCGTATCTGCCGCCCGTCGTGTCGGGCTTCGTGGGTGCGGACATCACGGCAGGAATCTTGGCCACCGACCTGCATCGCTCACCGCAAACAGTCTTGTTGCTCGACATCGGCACCAATGGCGAGATGGTGTTGGCCCATGCTGGCGAGCTATGGGCCACGTCCACGGCTGCGGGTCCGGCCTTCGAGGGTGTGAACATCGCCTGCGGCATGCGCGCGGCGCCTGGGGCAGTCGATGCAGTGACAGCAAACGCCGGCCGCTGGACGTTGCACACCATCGGCGATGTTCCGGCCATCGGCATCTGCGGCAGCGGACTCATCGATCTGGCGAGCTGCTTGGTGAGAAATGGTGCCATCGGCAAGAACGGTCGCTTTGAAACCACAGTAATGCCGCCGGTGGGAGGATGGGACGAGAGCACGGGCCGCTGCGTGTTGCGCCTCGCGGGCGACGTGATCCTGACCCAGAAGGATGTTCGTCAGGTGCAGCTGGCCAAGGCCGCGATTCGGGCTGGACTGGACGCGCTGCTGGCAGGGGCGAAAGTGCGCAGACAGGATGTTGAGCGCGTGCTGGTTGCCGGCTCGTTCGGCTATCACCTGCGCCCGGACAGTCTGGCGGGAAGCGGCCTTCTGCCGGCTGAGCTGGCGGCCAACGTGGAGGCAGTGGGCAACACCTGCAAGGCCGGCGCGGTCACTCTGCTCAGCAACGCCGGCACTCGCCGCGAGCTGGAGTCTGTGGCCGCGCGCGTGCGCAGCATCGAACTGACCAACGATGCGGCCTTTGCTCGGCGGTTCGTGGAGCAAATGGCATTTGGAGACGCCTGAACATGACCAAAACCGAAAGAGACAGGCCCGCTCGCAAGACTTCCGCGACAAAGCGCCCGCATACCTGCACTGACTGCTTTGCCCTCAATTGCTACCGTCGCGACAAGAAAGCGCCCACCTTCTGCTTGACCGACGAGGCCGGGGCATCCGAGATCGAAAGCACAACGGCTTTATATGCAGGGGACACAAGCGACGGCCAGATCGCGCGCGCGGCAGCGGAAATCGAGGGCCGCTACTATGGCAAGCTGACTCGCGTCGAGGAAATCGTGGCCTTTGCATGCCGGATCAATGCCCGGCGCATCGGCATCGCGACCTGCATCGGCCTGGTGGAGGAGGCGCGGGTGTTCACCCGCGTGCTGGAAGCCAAGGGGTTCGCGTGGCACAGCGTCTTGTGCAAGGTCGGGTCAGTGGACAAGACCGCCATCGGTATTCCCGACGAATTGAAGATCCTGCGCGGCAGTCACGAGGCCATCTGCAATCCCATTTTGCAAGCCCGGCTGCTCAACGCACAGAAGACCCAATTGAACGTCATTATGGGACTGTGCGTGGGTCACGATGCCTTGTTCACTCGGCACTCGCAGGCGCCGGTGACCACGCTCATTACCAAGGATCGCGTGCTGGGCCACAACCCGGCGGCCGCGCTTTACACCAGCAATTTCTATTACAAGCGACTCTTCGACAACAGGGAGTTGTAGATGTCCGAGGAACGCTACTGGGACGAAACCATCGAGACCCTGCCGCGCCCGCAACTCATCGAGTATCAGACCGAGCAGTTGCGCGAACATTTGGAACTGGCCTGGGCGCAGTCGCCGTTCTACCGGCAGGCGTTCACCGCAGCCGGAGTGAAACCGTCGAATCTGCGACGCCTGGAGGATCTGCAGCGTTTCCCCTTCATTGACAAAGCCATTGAGCGCGACCGTCAGGTGGCGCATCCCTTTCTGGGAGACCTGACCGCCGTGGCCGAGGAGGAGGTGGTCTTCGTGGCCGCGTCCAGCGGGTCCACCGGCGTGCCCACGCTTAGCCCGTTCACCAAGGAGGATTTCGACGAGTTCCAGGATGTGCAGGCCCGTCTGTTCTGGGGCACCGGCATGCGGCGGCACGATCGCTACGTGCACGCGTTGAACTTCACGCTCTTTGTCGGCGGCCCCGACGTCATCGGCGCGCAGAAACTGGGCGCGCTGTGCATCTGGGCGGGTTCGATTCCCTCGGAGCGGCTGCTCTTCATCATGAAGAATTTTCAGCCCACCACCACCTGGACCACGCCGTCGTATGCCTGGTACCTGGGCGAGACCGCCAAGCAACAGGGCATCGATCCTGCGCGGGATCTGGGGAT
>PMCR01000307.1 GCA_003155465.1 Myxococcales bacterium
GTGTAGAGCAGGATCTCGCTCTCTTCCGTGTGCGGCCGCAGCCCCACCTCCGACGCCCAGGCTGACCGCTTGTCCGGATCGCCGGCCCAGGGGTTGCCATTGCCCGCCAAGCCCGACAAGGCCGACTGCAGCAGCGGCGGCAGGGTTCCGGCCTCGCCCATGATGTTGCGGATGCTGCGCACGATGTCTACCGTCTTCACCCCGCGCGGACAGCGATCCAGGCACATCCCGCAGGTGGTGCAAGCCCACAGGTCATCGCCCTCGTAGCCCTCGATGCCGAACTGGGCCAGCCGGATCAAGTGGCGCAGGCGGAAGTCACGAAAATCGCCCCACGGGCACACCGACGAGCAGCTGCCGCACTGGTAGCAGTCGTCGAGCGCCCCGCCGCCGTACTCGACGATCATGTCCACGACATCCATGAACGGTGCGGTTGATTTCATGCCAGCAGCACTTTCGAAAGCGGTTCAAGGCCAAGGGCGCAGAGAGTCGCCCGGCGCGTCGATCTTCGGCACCCCACCGGCGTTGCAACAGAACCCTCGCGTGATCCAAGATCTCCGCGGACAGTCAGGTACGGAAGGCGAGCAACAAGAAGACACATGCAACCTAACGGACTGAAATATAGCATCGCGAGGCACAGAAACTAGCCAAATGAGGTCCGATTTCTGATGCATCGGATGGTTCACGGCACCCCTTAACAGCCTGCCTTTGGCGCGTCGTGGTGACTGGCCAACCAGCCATGAGCCGGCGCGAGAATCCGCCCGACCTGTGTCGCCCAGAAGTTGCTCGTCTCTAGCCGGTTCCCGTTGCATAATCGGACCTACGTGTACCTCTTTCGACAAGTCGACTACGCCATCCGCTGCCTCGTCTACTTGACTCGCACGCGCGACCGCCTGGCGACCAAGGGCGAGATCGCGAAGGCGACCTCGGCGCCCGACCTCTTTGTCGCGAAGATCTTGCAGCGTCTCGTGCGCGCGGGATTGGTTTCGTCCACCCGGGGCGTGCACGGCGGCTTCGTGCTGGCGCGCGATCCGGCCACCCTTTCGCTTCTCGATGTCATCGAAATCACCCAGGCGCAAGTGGCGCCGCGGCCTTGCGTTCTCAACCCGCGCGCTTGCGCCTTCGTTCAGTCATGTCCGGTTCATCCCATCTGGATAAAGATCCATCGCGCAACCGAGCGCGAGCTGCGCAAGGTGACCTTCGCGTCGTTGGCTCGGCAGGCGGCGAGATTGCAGCGGCGACACCCGCCGCGCTTCCGCGCTGGATCGAGGGCGGGGCACGGTGAGCCGGCCGGTGGATAGGACCAGCGTCCCCTAGCACTACTGATTGAAATTCGGNNGCCCCGCAGCAGCGACGGCGACGGGAGAATTTCAATCAGTAGTGCTAGTCTCGCTGCGTCGCTGCACTTCCCGCGAGAGTGGCGCCGTTACCCTGGCGAGCACGCGATGGGGTACACTGTGCCCTTCCATCTGTCAGAAATGCCCAGAGTCCTACTGGGGAGACGCTAGTTGGAAAAGGGGAAGGCTGTCGATGTCCGCAAGGAAGACTCCCACGGTCGCAGAATCCACCGATCACCTGGAGGCGCTGCGGAAAAGCGAGGAGAGATACCGGCGGTTGGTCGAAGCCACAGATGCCGGCTATGTGGTTGTGGATAAGACGGGGACGGTTCTTGATGCGAATCGAGAGTATGTCCGCCTTTCCGGCCATGACCGACTTCACCAAATTCTGGGAAGAAGGGTGGTGGAATGGACTGCGGAGGAGGAACAGGAGAAGAATGCAACTGCCGTCGCGACATGCATGAAGGACGGCTTCGTCAGAAATTTCGAAATCACCTACATTGACAAGACCGGCAAACGGACACTGGTTGAAATCAATGCCACGGCGGTGGAGACGGCAGGCGAGGAACCTGTACTTTTCCTATGTCGCGACATCAGCGAGTGCAAGTCAGCGGAAGCCAGTCTCAGGAAAGCACTTGAACGACTGGACCTGGCGACAAGAGCGGCGCACTTGGGGATCTGGGACTGGGACATCCCCAAGAATGAACTGATCTGGGATGACCGGATGTATGAGCTCTACGGCATCAAGCGGGAGGATTTCGCCGGCGCCTACGAGGCCTGGCTGGCCGGCATCCACCCCGATGACCGTGAGGCAAGCGACCACATATCGCAGCAGGCGCGGCTCGGCGGAGGGGAATACAGAACGGAATTCCGGGTGGTGTGGCCGGATGGAACTGTCCGCCATTTGAGGGCATATGGCCAGGTGGTGAGAGACGCGAACGGCAAGCCGTTGCGAATGACAGGCACCAACTATGACATCACCGAGCGCAAACACGCTGAGCAGGCGCTTCGTGAGAAGGAAGCGCGCTATCGCGCTCTGGTTGAGTCATCCCCCGACGCCATCACCCAGTCAGACCTGAGCGGCAAGATCCTCATGTGCAATTCGCAAGCCGCACGATTGCATGGGTATGAGCGTGCGGAGGACCTGATCGGCACGAGTGTGTTCAGTCTGTTTCCGCCGGAAGAACTCGCACGCACCAGAATCAACTTGCAGAAGACCTTGAAGGATGGGGTTACCAGAAACACCGAGTATCGCCTCCTCAAGAAGGATGGTTCTCAGTTTCAAGCAGAACTCAGCGCAACGGTCATCACGGATGCGGGGGGCACCCCGACCTCCTTCATGGCTATGACCCGGGACATTGGCGAACGCAGGCGCATGGAGGAAGCCCTACGGCAAAGCGAAGAACGTTTCAGCCGCCTGGCCCAAGCCAGTTTCGAAGGAGTCGCCATTCACGACCGGGAAAAGATCTTGGATGCCAATCAGGCCATGGCCAGTCTATTTGGCTATGAACTCTCAGAACTAGTCGGTATGAACGTTCTGGACCTGGCTGCGCCCGAATCGCGTGATCTCGTCCGCGTTAACTCGCTTGCCGGCTATGACAAACCCTATGAGGCAATAGGGCTGCGGAAGGATGGCAGCACTCTTGCCGGCGAACTCAACAGCAGGCCTATTACCTACCAGGGGCGTGTCGTAAGAGTCACGGCCATCCACGACATGTCCGAACGGAAGCGTGGCGAAGAAGCCATCGCCGCCGAAAGGGAGCGCCTCGCGGTCACCCTGCGCAGCATTGGCGACGGCGTGATCACGACCGACCTTAGGGGCCACATCGTTCTAATGAACAGAGTCGCCGAGGACGTGACCGGCTGGACGCAGAGCGCTGCGCAGGGCCAGCCGCTGGAAGCCGTGTTTGCCGTCATTGATGAAATTACCCGCGAGCCTTGCGAGAACCCAGTCACAAGAGTCCTTTCGACTGGGCAGATCAGTGAGTTGGCCAACCATACGGTCCTCATTGCACGCGACGGCACGGAGCGGATAGTCGCTGACAGCGGCGCACCCATTAGAGATAGGGACGGCGAGACAATCGGAGTCGTACTTGTGTTTCGCGATATGACTGAGAAGCGGAAGAGCCTGGACGCCCTGCAGCGGGCGGCCAAGCTCGACTCGCTCGGTGTCCTCGCCGGCGGAATTGCGCACGATTTCAATAACTTGCTGGCCGGAATCTTCGGCTACATTGACCTGGCTCGGACGGTGTCGAAGGATGCCAAGACCATTGAGTACCTTGATGCGACGCTTGCCACAATGAACCGGGCGAGGGCGCTTACCCTTCAATTGCTGACCTTCGCGAAGGGTGGAGCGCCGGTTCAGAGAGTCACACCATTGACTCCATTCATCCAGGATACCGTGCAGTTCGCGCTTAGTGGATCGAGTGTCGCTTGCCGATTCTCTCTGGCCGAGAGGCTGTGGTCGTGCAATATCGACAAGAACCAAATCGGGCAGGTAGTCGACAATATCGTTATCAATGCGCAGCAAGCGATGCCCAACGGTGGGACCGTCGAGGTCACTGCCAGGAATGTCTCTCTTGAGGAAGGCGCGTGCCCTGCGCTGGCCAAGGGCAACTATGTGAAGGTATCCATCAAGGACACCGGTATTGGGATAGCTAGAGACATTATGCCCCGCATTTTCGACCCCTTCTACACGACAAAAACCAAGGGGCACGGTCTGGGCTTGGCGACCTGCTATTCGATCATGAGCCGTCATGGAGGGTGGATTGATGTCGAGTCAGAGCCAGGCAAGGGGAGCACGTTCCACGTGTACTTGCCTGCGTCTACCGAGGTTGGTGTTGCGGGTCGAGAGGAGAGCGTGAGGTACCGGGGCAGCGGCACAATCGTAGTTGTGGATGATGAGCCAGTGATACGAACGACGGTGCGGAGGATGCTCGAATCGCTGGGATATGGGGTGGTGTGCCGAGGGGATGGCGCAGAGGCTGTCGATTTGTACGTCGAGGAAAGCATGGCGGGAAATGCATTTGCCGCGATGATCTTGGACCTGACCATACGAGGTGGGATGGGAGGGCAGGCAGCGGTGGCGGAGATCCGGAAATTGGACAGGAGCTTGCCGGTGTTTGTGGCAAGCGGATATGCTGACGATCCTGTCATGAGAAATCCCGCTAAATTCGGCTTCACTGCGAGCATTTGCAAACCATTCACAATTGCCGAGCTTGCAAAGATGCTGGACGGGAACTTGAGGAAGTGAGCCAGCGGCACGGCGCCGATGTGGGCTTTCAAGGTTGCGAGGCAGTGACGGGCGGTGGCCTGCGGTCCCCCAGGCGCCGACGGTTGGGCGCGGTGCACGGGTGACCTGGGAAGGGTTGAGCTGGACCGAGCCAGCATCGGGAAATTCCCGGGGAGGAAGTTTTCACGGGTGCGACGGCCAGAACCTGCTCGTCTCTCGACGGCTCCCAGTGCATAATCGGGCCGCGGCGAGCCTCTTCAGGGACGTCGAGTACGACATCTGCTGTATTGGTTGAGTATGAAGATCCACGAGTATCAAGCGAAGCAATTGCTGGCGGGGCATGGTCTGCTCGTGCCCCTGGGAATTCCGGTCCTTCACGCCGACGGCCTAGACCAGGCGGTCGATCAGATTGTGCAGGAGACAGGGAGCATGACCCTGGTGGTCAAGGCCCAGATCCACGCNNGCGGCGGGGTCAAGGTGGTCAAGGGCACCGAGGCGGCCCGCCAGACGGCCGGCCAGATCCTGGGCAAGCGCCTGGTCACCCACCAGACCGGACCCGAGGGCCGCGTGGTGAAGCGCCTGCTCATCGAAGAGGGCGTGTCCATCGCACGCGAGTTGTACGTGGGTGTGCTGGTCGATCGCGGGTGCGGCCGCGTAGTGGTCATGGCCTCGGCCGCAGGCGGAATGGAGATCGAAGAGGTTGCCGCGCGCACGCCTGAGGCTATCGTGAAGGAACATGTCGATCCCGCCCTGGGCCTGGCGCCCTTCCAGGCGCGCAAGCTGAGCTACGCGCTCGGCCTGACCGGCACGGCGGCCCGCAACGCCACCTCGTTCTTGCAGAAGCTCTACCAGGCCTTCGTGGCGCTCGACGCGTCGTTGATCGAGGTCAACCCGCTGGTGGTCACCAGCGACGAGCGCGTGCTGGCGCTCGACTGCAAGATGACCTTCGACGACAGCGCCCTCTATCGCCACCCCGAGGTCGCGGCCCTGCGCGATCTTGACGAGGAAAACCCCAGTGAGACCGAGGCGCGCAGCCACGATCTCAACTTCATCAAGCTGGACGGCAACATCGGGTGCATGGTCAACGGCGCCGGCCTGGCCATGGCCACCATGGACATCATCAAGCACTTCGGCGCTTCACCGGCCAACTTTCTCGACGTGGGGGGCGGGGCGACGCAAGAGAAGGTGACCGCCGCATTCAAGATCCTGACCGCGGACAAGGACGTGCGTGGCATCTTCGTCAACATCTTCGGCGGCATCATGAGGTGTGACGTCATCGCGAGCGGAGTTGTGGGTGCAGTGGCCGAGGTCGGGCTGCGGGTTCCGCTGGTGGTCCGGCTGGCGGGCACCAATGTGGAACAAGGAAGCAAGATTTTGGCCGAATCCGGCCTGCCCATCACCATTGCCAGCGACATGGCGGACGGCGCGCGCAAGGTGGTCGGATTGGTCAAGGGACAGGTGAGCTGACCATGCCGATCCTCGCTGACGACAAGACTCGCGCGGTGGTCCAGGGCCTGACCGGCGCGGCAGGCACCTTCCACGCCAAGCAGATGCGCGAGTACGGAACCAAGGTGCTGGGCGGCGTGACCCCGGGCAAGGGCGGCACTGTGCACGAGGGCTTTCCGGTCTTCAATACGGTCGCGGAGGCGGTCGCGAAGACGGGTGCCAACACCAGCGTGATCTTCGTGCCCCCGCCCGGTGGCGCCGACGCCATCCTTGAGGCCGCCGACGCGGGCATCGAGCTTGTCGTCTGCATCACCGAGGGCATTCCGGTCCTCGACATGGTTCGCGCCAGAAGAGCGATGGACGCCTCACTCTGCAACCTGGTCGGCCCCAACTGCCCGGGCGTGATCACGCCGGGGGCTGCCAAGCTGGGCATCATGCCCGGCTACATTCACCAGCCGGGCTCGATTGGCATCGTCTCGCGCTCGGGCACCCTGACCTACGAAGCGGCTTTCCAGATCACCGAGCTGGGTCTGGGACAAAGCACGGCCGTCGGGATCGGCGGCGATCCGGTCAAGGGCATGGACTTTATCGACTGCCTGTCGCTCTTCGAAGCGGATCCGCAGACCAAGGCTGTCTTGCTCATCGGCGAAATCGGCGGAACGTCTGAAGAGGAGGCCGCAGCCTTCATCAAGGCCAACATGAAGAAGCCGGTGGCTGCGTTCGTGGCGGGCATGACCGCGCCGCCTGGGCGCCGCATGGGCCACGCGGGCGCCATCATCAGCGGGGGCAAGGGCCTGGCCGCCGACAAGATTGCAGCCCTACGCGACGCCGGCATCGCCATCGCGCCCACGCCCGCGGATCTGGGCACGACCGTCGCGAAGTTGATATCCTGATCTCTGCTCTCCCCTACTTGTCCTTCACCGGCCAGGCCCGCAGGCGCACCTTGCCGTCCTCAGCTGCGATTTCCAGGCGCACGCGCGAGCACTTGTTGGCGGAGAGAATCTGGGGGATCTGCTTGGCCAGGCTCTGGCGCAGCTTGCTCATGCTGGGCGCCTGGTCGGTTGTGCCCACCTTCTGATGTGCTTCGAGGTAGCGGCGGTAAGCCTCCTGCATCTCAGCCTCGGAAAGCCCAGGCGGAGGGACGGGCGGCGGCCCGCCTGCTGGCTCGGTTGTCGCCTGCGGGGCGGGCGGCGCGGCCTTCGGTCCCGCCCCTCCTGCATGGGCTGGGGTCCCGGCCGCCTGGACCGGCGCTGCACCCGTGGCAGCAGCCTTGGCCTGGGACGCGACGGTGCGTTTTTCCTGCGCGGCCTTCTGATGAGCCACGAAGGCCCTGGCGCGGCCGGCCGGGATGCCCATGGCCAGCGCTTCCTCCAAGGTGACGACCGAAGTGCCTTTCTGTGCCATGTGGCGCTTCGCCTTGGCCAGATCGCGGCTGAATGTTCCCGCCTCGATTTCGCGCATGGTGCGGTTCCAGTAGGTGATGAGCAGCACCCAACGCTGCGTCAGGGCCTGATAGCGGAAACGCAGCGAGGCGCTGCTGATGGGCACCTGCTGCATCTCGAGAATCTGGCGGTTCACGTCGCGGCGGATTACCTCAGGCGGCGAACGCTCGATGCCCATGAAGAAGGATTCGTAGAGCCCGCGCATCCGCTCCAGCTTCCGCTCCATCTCCTCCAGCCTGGCTTCGATCCCTTCGCGCGAGACGTCGAAGTTGAAAACCGGAGCCTTCTTCACAGAAAGAGCTTATCCCCACCGCGTGGCCGGATCTACATCGGCGCGCATGCGTGCTAAGAGTCAATCCTGTAACGCCGTTTGCATGGCGGAGCGCAACACAGCAATCACCATGGGAAAGACAAGCGAATGACTCTCGCGCTGTGGACTGCCGCCGTGGTGGCGCTGCTGGGCGTGCTCATCCTGGCCCACGAGTTGGGGCACTTCCTGGTGGCCAAGCTGTTCGGGGTCAAGGTGCTGCGTTTCTCGCTTGGCTTCGGGCCCAAGCTGTTCAGCCTCACCGCCGGTGCCACCGAGTACCGACTCTCGCTCTTCCCCTTGGGCGGCTACGTGCGCCTGGTGGGTGAGGAAGCAGGCGAGCCGGTGGCTGACAAGGATCGCGAGCGCGCGCTGCACGCCAAGCCGCTCTGGCAGCGCTTCGCCATCGTGCTGGCCGGGCCGCTTTTCAACCTGATACTGCCCATCGGAATCTACTTCGTGCACTACCTGGGTCAGCGCACGCTGCTGCCGCCCACCCTGGGCACGGTCATCGCGGGCCTGCCGGCGGCCAACGCAGGGCTGATGCCCGGCGATCGCGTCGAAACCGTGGACGGACGCACCATCCGCTACTGGGAGGAACTGGACGAGGCGATCAGCGCCTCGCCCGGCAAGACCCTGCGCTTCGGCATCCGCCGCGGCATCGAGGCCGAGGAGCGCGACGTGACGCCGGCGCGCTGGGAGCGGCATGGGCCGCTCAACATCANNGCCTCGCCCCTGCGCATCTCGTACCTGCGCGGAACCCATTCGGCGCTGCCCTTCGCACATGTGGAGATCCAGGAACCGGGCACCGCGGTGGTCATTCCCCAGCCCGTGGTCGATCCCGTGCGCGGCCGGCGCTACGATACCGGTATCCAGGCCTCTGAGTTGTTTGTCTACTCGGTCGAGCCGGGTAGCCCCGCCGACCGCATCGGGCTGCGGCGCGGAGACCAGGCGCTGGAACTGGATGGCCAGCCGCTTCTGCACTGGAACCTCTTGCGCCAGCGGTTGGCGCAAGAACCGCAACGCGCATTCAAGCTGACCTGGGTGTCACCCGGCGGGGTGCGCCACCAGTCGACGTTCAAGCAAGAGGCGCATTCCCAACTCGACGCCTATCACCAGGAGGAGCAACGCCTGGTTTTCGGCGCCACCAACCGCTTCGCGTGGAAAACCGCGGACCCAGTGCCCATCCGGAATCGCTTCTTCTACGCCGTAGGGCACGCCTTCGAGCGCACCGGCGAGATCGTTGTCTTCACGGCCCAGGGTTTTTTCCAGATCATCCGCGGCGAGATGTCGCCCGAGGCGTTGGGCGGGCCCCTCACCATCGGCTATGCAGCGGGCGTGGCGGCCGAGCAGGGTCTGGCCCAGTACTTGTGGCTGATGGCTCTTCTGTCCATCAACATCGGTCTGCTCAACTTCCTGCCCATCCCCATCCTGGACGGCGGCCGGCTGATGTTCATCACCCTTGAGCTGTTCAAACGACGCCCGCCCTCGGCGCGGGCCCGTGCGGTGGCCTCCTACGTGGGCATCGTGCTGGTGGTGCTGCTCGTGGCTATTGCGCTCAAGAACGACATCGTGCGCTTCCTGCTGCCGCGCTGATGACCCATGCGCCCGATCCTTGCCTATGACACCTCGACCCCCTGCGCGCGGGTGGCCGTGCTTTCGCCGGCGGGGGCCTGCCTGGCCACTGCCGAAAAGGCGGCCGCGCGACATTCGTCCAATCTGTTGCGCCTGTGCGACGAGGTTCTAGCCGCGACCGGCGTGACCGTGGCGGGCCTGTCCGCAATCGCGTGCGGGGCCGGCCCGGGTAGTTTCACCGGGCTGCGGGTAGGACTGGCGGTGGCCAAGGG
The DNA here is from genome assembly GCA_003155465.1 of Myxococcales bacterium. Next base: position 9,609 of record PMCR01000307.1, read on the forward strand.
ATTGGCTCTGGCGGACAGGACACCGCTGGTGCTGGTTTCGTCACTGGATGCGCTGGCCGCGGACTTGGCGGGATCAGGGGGTGGGGGCCTTGTCTTGCCCTGCATCGACGCAGGCAAGGGCCAAGTGTATGGCCGTCTCTATCGCGCGACCGGTGCAGCGGCCGTGCCCATCAGTACCGACGAGTTCGCGCTCTCCCCCGAGGATCTCTGCCGGCTGGTGCAGACACAGGCCGCGGGCGCAGCGGTCCTGGCTGGCGGCAACGGCGTGGATCGCTACCTGGATGTCTTTCGTGCGCACCTGGGCCCCGAGGCCGTGCGGGCCCAGATCGCAGGTCCCAGCGCCCTGGCCGTGGGCCGCCTCGCGCTTGCGCGCCTGGCGCGTGGCGAGCACGACGACCTCGAAACCAGCGTGCCCCGCTACGGCCGGCCGCCCGACATCACCAAGCCGAAATCAGCGCCGCAATGACCACTGCCGGCTAGAGACTTGTGATCCAGCCCGCGACCTGCGCCAGGACCTCGGGCGCCATCGTCTCGTCGATGCTGCCGTATTCCGTGGGGGCGCCAGTGATGGCGTGCTGGAAGAGGTGGTTGAGGCCCGCCAGTTTCTGCACAGTCGCCTGCTGATTCCCCGCGCCCTGCAGAGCTGCCTGAATCGGCGGCAGGTTCAAATCGGGCAGGACCTGTAGATCCAGGCTGCCATTGAGCGCCAACACGGGGATGGCCGTGCGGGTGAGAACCGGCGCGGGATCGTAGGTGACGAAGAAGCGCATCCAAGGGGTGTTCAGCTCAGCGATGACCGCATCTTGTTGTGCCCCTGTGACCCCGGCAGAGGTGAGGACATCGCGCAACTGTCTCTCCAGTTCCTTGGGATCGGAGGTCGCACGGAAACAGGCATAGAGACGCCGATTGAGCGCCTCGGCCTCATCAAGTTGGTCAGTCGACATGCCCTGAACAGCGCCGATCGCGCGCGCCTGGCTGATGAGAACCTCGTCGCCGGGAACGCCTGGCCCGGCCAGCAACACCAGAAAGGCCACGTCCGGGTTTGCGTAAGCGGCCGTAGGAGCCAGAAGCCCCCCCTCGCTGTGTCCGACCAGGCCTATGCTGCTGGCCACGAACGACGCCTGCCCGCGCAGATACTGAACGGCGGCGCGCGCATCAGCAGCGAAATCCGGGGAGGTGGCCCCCGCATAGTCGCCGCCGGATTGGCCAACGCCGCGCTTGTCGTAGCGCAACGTGGCTATCCCGGCGCGAGTGAGCGCATCCGACAGAACCAGGAACGGACGGTGGTTCATCAGTTCCTCGTTGCGATTCTGGGGACCAGAGCCCGCAATGAGGACCACGGTGCGAAACGGACCCGCGCCCTGCGGCCAGGTCAGGGTCCCCGCCAGGGTGATGCCGGCGTCGCTGTTGGCAAAGGTCACGTCGACGCAGTTGTAGGGATAGGGCTTGACGGGATCCTGGGGACGCCGGTAGTCGAGCGGGCCCGGCTGTTTCTCTAGCACCAACGTCGTGGTTTGCCCGGCCTGGGTGGCCGTGCCCGCAAGCGTGTTCCCATCCGCTGACAGGTCACCGGAGAAGCTGACGTCGAGGCTGGCGGCTGCCAGAACCACGTGCCGGCCGCGCACCTCGATCTGGCTCAGAGAAATTCCGAAGCCACCCTGATCCGGGAGGTCCGTGGTGCCGGCGAACTTCCCGTCAGGGTTCAGGGACAGGTTGAACACCACCCGCACCGGCACGGCACCCTCGCTGATGGTTCCCAGCCAGGTGCCGCTTACATCAGCATTGGACAGTCCCCCATTGCCACACGCAGCCAGCGCCAGCATGGTCACAAGAAATGCACCGGTCAGACGAGAATAGCGGGTTGCCATGGGTCACCTCGGTTGATTGCGAGCTGACCATAGCAAGTCCCGTGCCGCGACAAAGGTCCGATCTGCGCTGTTCTTCCCAGGCCGCGGCCAGCATTTGTGGCGGCCATTCACAGGTGTGCGTTCACACCTATAGTGGTCAGTAGTGAACCCGCCCCAGTTTGGGGTCGTCGAGCTGGTCGTGGATTCGCCCTTCGATCTCCGCGCCGGTGGCGCCCCAGAGGTTGCCTTGGGCGGTCACCTCGTACGCTCCGCGGAGGTCGACGGCATACTCCGGCCCGGTTCCGAAGCTGTTCTTCCCCACACTGCCCAGCGTCCCTCCCCCCAAGTCTATCCCCCCCCTGGGCATGGGGATATCGTCCAATGCAAGCACTGGCTTGCCAAGTCCATAGGAGTGGCGGACGTAGCCACTTTCCGAGAACAGATGAGGCTTTGGGCCCTAATCCCGCGACAAGCAAAGCGAAACAGCAGAGGCCATTGGAATACCGGGGCTTTCCACGATCAAACCGCGCACCCAAACGGGACAATCGTCTGGGGGTATTGCCGTGGCCGTGGTCGTGGTCGTGGTCGTGGTCGACGGAAGATGTCCGGCCACGGCCACGTCTACGGCCACGACCTTCCGCGGCTATCGCGGGATTACGGTGGGATATGCTCGCTTGACAAGCGGATCCGCTCGCTGCAATTATCTACTTGAGTCTTCTCGATAGCAGGAGGGGAAGCAATGAATAGGGTTATTCCCGTGCTTGTGCTGATCGGTATTGGTGGCTTTTTCGGTTTGATGATACCAGGCATAGGCGGCCTGATTTATCCTCCTATGCTCGCAAAGGCAGGTGGGCCTTTCATTACATCAACGACTGACAAGATCGTTCTCGAGAAGGAAGGGTATTCCTACAAGCCGGGTCAAAGTGGAACGGCATACCATTTCCTCAAAGTATCAACAGACGGGAAGAAGGAAGAAGTCACGTTTGAACTATTGGGCTATTCAATAGCTGTCTATTCTGTGATTTGCACTTTGGTATTGCTGGTGTTCTACTCCGTCTACAAGTTGGCCCGCAAGAAACCTTCCCGGGCAGAGGGCGAGGGTGACGAGTGATTATCGGCGCGTGAGCCCCGCTAGCACTACTGATTGAAATTCGGACCCCTTGCTATCCAGAAACTCATCGCGAAAATTGTGGCCCAAATTCGCAGGGATCGGCAATGCCCCGCCGAGGTTGCCTGCCGCGGGCAAGTATTTGGTACGGATTCCACTCGAACAGCCTGACGCCGGCCACATCGTGGTCATTCCTGTAGCGAATCTCACGACAAAAGGATCAACCTTGGTGATGTCTCCGCGTTGGTGAGGTCTCCGGCACGCGCCAGATCGATGCTTTCGTCGCACGACCTCAGCACCGCCTTGCTGGGCGTCGTGGCTTGGTTGTGAGAAGCGCCTCAGCCCGTGCTGGAGGTGGTTAGCACCTATGTCCCAGAGGGAGAGGGAGATGAAAGTGCTTTTCCTCGAATCACGACCGGCCACTTAGAACTGGGCGACGAGCACCGCGTTTTCGTCCGTGATGTAGAGCTCTCCCTGGGGCCCCAACGCCAGGCCGTGGGGTAGGTTCAGTCCCGCCGGAAGCGGTCCTGGTGTGACCCCGGCATGGCCAGAAGAGCCGACCACGGTGGTCACGGCCCCTGTGGCGATCACGACCTTGCGGATGGTGTGGTTGTATGTATCGGCGACAAAAAGGTTGCCCGCGCCGTCGCTCGCCAGACCCTCCGGCCAGCAGAAGAGCGCGGCAGTTCCCGTGCCGTCGGTGCTGCCCTCGTGTCGCGCAAAGCCAGCCAGGGTAGTGACGGTTCCGGTGGCGATGACCACCCGTCGTATGGTGTCGTTGCCCAAGTCGGCGACGAGCAGATTGCCCGCGCCATCGCTCGCCACACCCATCGGGCTGGTGAAGCCTGCGGCAGTCCCCGTGCCGTCGGTGGTGCCCGGGTCACCCGAGCCCGCCAGGGTGGTGACGGCTCCGGTGGCGATGACGACCTTTCTTATGGAGTGGTTGTCCGTATCGGCGACGAAGAGGCTGCCCGCGCCGTCGCTCGCCACACCCGACGGACCGTTGAACCGCGCGGCAGCCCCGCTGCCGTCGGTGTTGCCCTGGTATCCCGCAAAGCCCGCCAGGGTGGTGACCGCCCGGGTGGCGATGACCACCTTTCGAATGGTGTGATTGTATGCATCAGCGACGAAGAGGTTGCCCGCGCCGTCGCTCGCCACGCCCCGCGGA
>PMCR01000301.1 GCA_003155465.1 Myxococcales bacterium
AGGCAGTCGAGCGATCCAAGCACGAGCACGAGCGTTTCTACCGGGCCTCGGCTGCGCTCAACCGGGCGCTGACCCTCGCCGAGGTCTACGACGCTGCCATCGAGGGAGCGCGCGGCGCGTGCGAGTTCGACTTTGCCGCCATCGCGACCTTTGAAAGCGGCGATGGGAGCCACCTCATCAGCCGTGTGGTGGGCGAGGGGTCCGACGAACTGGCGGGCCGGGCTTTCTGCGACGCGGGCTCGATCGCGTCGATGGTGGTCAAGAACAAGCTGGCGCTGCCAGCGGCTGGTGACTGGCGGGATCGCGGCGGGTCGTACGTGTTCGAGCCGCGCGAGCGGCTCAAGGGGTTCGAGTCGCTCTACGTTCTGCCCCTGCTGGTCAAGGACGAGGTCATGGGAACCTTCACCGTGGCGGCGCAGCGGGCGGGCGCCTTTCCCGCTGACCGGCGCGAGATGCTGGGAGTGATCGCGAACCAGGTGGCCATCTCGATGCAGAACGGCCGCATGGTGCAGGCGCTGGAGGAGCAGGCCACCACCGACGGGCTGACCGGCCTGGTCAACCATCGCACTTTCCAGGAACGCTTCTCCGCGATGTTGGGCCGGGCCGAGCGCCATCCGATGCGGGTGGCCTTCATCCTGACCGACATCGACCATTTCAAGAAGATCAACGACACCCACGGCCACCCGACCGGCGACCAGGTGTTGAAGAGGGTGGCGGCCATCCTGAAAGCCAGCGCGCGCAAGATCGACATTGTGGCCCGCTACGGGGGCGAGGAGTTTGCGCTGGTGCTGGAGGGGACGAACCGCACCGGGGCGCGCCAACTGGCCGAGCGCATCCGGCAAGAGGTGGGTGCGCAAACCCACGACTCGGCCAAGGGCGCGTTCAGGGCGACGCTGTCACTGGGCGTGGCGGTTTATCCCGAAGACGGGAAGAGCAAGCAGGAACTGATCTCCAACGCCGATCAGGCGCTGTACGCGGCCAAGCACAGCGGCCGCAACCGCACCCTGTGCCACGGCGAGATCGCGCGCGCCAAGGACGAGCCACCGCCAGCGCGCGCAGCGGCGGGGTAGGGGAACGGGGCGACCCTTTGGCGCCACGTCGGCGGCCATGCCCGCGTCCGAGCAAGGAATCCAATTCTTCGACTTCGTATTACAAGTGGGTTTGATGCCAGGTCCCCGCTGCGAGGCCGCAACGGGCAGCAAGAACGACGTCCAGCTACTGCGTCAGCGCCAGCTGCGACCCTCTTGCTGCCCGTGAAGCAGGAAATGCTCGTACGGATCCACCTCGGCCTCGAACAGGTCGGCATAGTTCAGGACGTATCGAACCGGGTCGAAATCGACGGGCAAGCGGGCCGCGTTGCGGTGGGGTGACACCCGGATTCTTTGTACTATTCGCTCGAACCGGCTCTTGTGGGGCTCTTCACCCTTCAATATCCTCTCGTGCAAGAGGGGGATTCTGTTCAATCCGGCGATGTCCGCTATCTGGTCCGCGAGCGTCGCGATTCGCAACTGGCGGATGGGCAGGCTTCTTCGCAACAAATAGTTCGTCGATGCAGCCTGCTCGGTGGGGTAGGGCCGGGGGCGAAAGGAGAGCTCTATCCAACACCCGAACAGAAGCCTGGCGGGAACAAATACCACGTAGTCGGCAAGCTGCGGCCGCTCTTTGAAATTTGCGAAGGCCAGGAACTGCCCGTTGGCAAAGACATCAAACGACGCAGCCGGACTGGCGAGCCGGTGGTCGGCGAAGGAAATGGTGATCACATGGTCGGTCCGACTCTGTGTAGGAATGAGCAGGCGAATGTCAGCGCGATCCGCCCAGAAGCAGGTGTGCTCGGGTTCGGGCCAACCCCATCCCGGCCCGCCAATCAGGTCCATGGCCTCGCAATCACGGAGGTCGTAGATCGTGGTTGCACCATCGGGCCTCCTCAGGGTCCGCGACATGGGACCAAAGACTCTGAGGAGCATCCTCTCCGCGATCGACAGGCGTCCGAGCGCCTCCCAAGCGCGGTAGAGGTCGGGGTGGCGCAGGAGTGAGCGTTCCTCTCGATTTCGGGGAACGCGAGACGCCCTACGCTCCTGAATGGTGCCCAGCAAAGCCCCTGCGGTGGCGGGACTCGGGTCGCGCCGGTGATTCGCCGACTCTCCTGCGCAGCTACCGACATCGATTGGGCTCGGGCAGCCGGCGGAATCGAGTGCCGCCCGCAAAATTTGGAACTCCCCATTCAGGCCACCCTGTGCCAGGAGAGCCAGTAATTGCTCCTGGCTGCACGTTGGCAGTAGATCAACAGCATCCACGATGGTCTGCAGGGCGTCCGCCCGGGTGCCCTGTCGAAATCCATGCACCAGGGCGCCGAGAAGAGACATTTCCGGGCTCGGCAGCAAGACCCGCTCGCCCAGCAGTTCCGCACTCAGTGCGCTGTCCCACATTGCCCGCTCAAGCTGCTTCTCGGCAGGACCTTCCAGCACGCGCCAGTGAAGATCGAGGTCCATCCGGCCCTTTGTCAGATTCCAACTGTCACGCCGGAGCGGGGTACGGTGAAGCAGAGACTTCCAGGTCATGCCGTACTTCGGAGTCCACCCGTCGTCGGCCAGGAAGCCACACGCCTGCCCCAATCGGTCGAACGGCACGAGGATATCCACATCCCCCATGGGCCGGCGCACCCAGGCATTGAAGCGCACGCAGGCGGCAAGTCCCTTGATGACGAGCGTCGGCATCTGCCGGCCCATGCGAGCCAGCGCGGGCAGGACATCCCCCGCACGCAGTGTGTTCTGGGTGAATGTGGCCCTCGCCTTTCCACGCAGTTTCTGCGGCAACGCCAAGTGCGGCGCGATCTGGCCAAGGTGAAAATGAACCGCCGGCAGCAAGCGAGCTTCAGCCTGGGGCGCGGCTTCAATCGATACGTTCGCGTGCCAGGACCTCCAGCCTGCAGCGGCGATCTCCGGGTCCGGATGAAGGGCCGCCTGCAGCAGCCATACCTCATGCAAAGCTAGTTGCACGTCACGGGCCTCGATTGCGGGCATGGTGGTCGCGAACGATTCGAAGCAGGTCGTGCCGCGCGGCGACCCGATCGCGGATGCCCATGTTTTCGCCGTGTATGCGTCGATAGAGGACAACTCTATCCAGCATGGAGAATCGTAGCCCCGTCAATTCAGCGCGGCTGGTCCAATCGATATTGAAGGCGTGCGCGACGTCCGTGCGAAACAGGCCGACTCTGTGAAATGCTTCCCGGCGGATGACGAGCGCCGTGTGGAGCCTCGATGCCAGCGATTGGGCGACCGGGCGAAGATTCTCATCGGTATTGACCGCCTTCCCGCACACTGCATCGGATCTCGGGTCAGCGGAAAGGGCCTCCAGCATGGCAGCTAGCCTGCCGGTGGGCCAAACATCATCAGAATCTAGGAAAGTCAGAAATTCGCCTGAAGCATTGGCGATTCCGTGGTTTAAGGCCACGGCAGGCCCCAGCGGTGCTTGGCGCAGGACGGTTGGGGTCAGAGCATGCGCCAGGGCAATTCTGGCGCTGTCGTCTGTCGAGCCGTCGTCAACGATAACGATCTCGCAACCCGGCACGTCCTGCCTGCCAATGCTGTCGAGCGCCTCGGCGACATACCGTTGGCCATTCCGCACGCACATGATGATACTGACTTGCCTATCCACTGGTTACGACTGTGCCTCCGACACGGCTCGAATCGTGTCCGTGATACTTGCGAGGTCGGTGCCCAGCATCAAATGATATATGGGCACGCCGGAAATCGCCTTCAGGATAAGTCCAGGGGTCGCGGCGGTTCCCCCCATGAGACCGCCGATTGTACTGGGCAATAGCGCGGCGATTGCCTCCCGCCGCGATGCCCGGGAAATCCTTGTCCGCTCGCCGCTGGCCAACCTGGGCAGAACAATCGCCGCCAAGGGCGCCGATGGAACGACGGATACTTGGGACGAGTCGAAGAAGATGACACCCTTTTCCTCTGTGGCCCGCCTGGGATTGCACAGCCATGCACGGGCCTTGGGCAGCATGTCCAGCGATGCCTGGAATAGCTTCGCGGTCCGATACAGCAGATGAACCATGTTCATGCCGGGTTCCACGACGCAGTAGTCGTCACCAAGATACGCCATTCCCGCCATCGCGCATGCCAAGGCCGTGGTGGATTTCCCCGAGCCTCCCGCGCCCGCAAGCAGGACAGCCCGCCCTCCCATTGCCACAGCCGCAGCATGCACGACCTGCATGCCATGCGCATTCGCCAGCCAAGACAAGGGCACGCGCATCGGCGATGCCAATGCCCAAGCAGGCAAGTCGGCAAGCTTGGGAACCCAGACATAGGATGCGTTCAGCCGGTCATGGCGCACGACCAGCGAACTGGTGTGGATGTCGAACGCGCACCGAACGGTGCCGGTGCTGTATTCCGCGATAACTCCAAGGGGCTCGTGCGCCGTGGGGCCCCACGGGCGAGGCGGTGGCAAGGACTCCGGGCGGGTACCGTCCCAAATCGCAAGGCAGTGCTCGCGATCGGGTGCTTCGGCCGCAGGTACTGGGCTCGGAAGGAATGCCCGGCCAATCCATGGGCGCGCTTCATCGCAGGGAGCGACCAGCTTGATAGACATCGCCCCGATGGAGAATCGTTCGACACGGGCACCGACACGAGACAGTGCCGCCTCGCAACTGGCGGCCACCGCATCCGCAAAAACTTCCGGCGAAGTCATAGCTTGGATTTGGGAAGGGCGTGCGGCCACCCTGTGTCGTCGACATCGTGGATCGGGTCGAGTTGAATCAGGTCCCACATATCCGTGTATTCGTCGAAGGCCGGCGGTTTCCACTCTCTGCTTGCGATGATCGGCAACTCCAACGCCGAAGGAGGCGCGGCCGCTGCATCGGCCTGGTCGAGAATGCCTGCTTTGAGCAGAGCCGTGACGCAGACCTCGACGTCGTCGCGTATCGTCGGAAAATTGCCGGAATACTCGAGCGCGAGTTTCTCCGCCGCCTGGTCGATCGAAGCGCCTTGTACCAGCAGAGTCCAGACATCGGCGGCCGTGCCGGATCCAGCATAGTAGGCACCGGTGACCAAATTGATGATGATGACCTCATCGCCAAGTCGCTCGTGAGAGATGCGGCGGGCGTGAATGGCGTAGCTCATGATGTGACTCCTGCTCCTCGGGCGGCCCGCGCCAGCACGGACAGGTACAGCTGTTGGTAGTGTTCTACGCAGGTATCAAGATTGTACTTGAGGCCGGCGCGGGCGCGGGCACGACTGCCCAGATCTGCGCCGAGCGAGGCATGCCTGAACAGTCGAATTGCTGCAGCGGCAAATTCCGCTGGCTGGGCGGGCGATACGACAAAACCAGTCACACCGTCGGCGACGGTTTCCGGAAGTCCCCCGATGCGTGAAACCACACACGGGACTCCCGCGAGTGCAGCCTCGGCCGCGACCAGACTGAAGCCCTCGCGTGTGCGGGAGGGGACCAGGACCACCGATGCCCCTGCCATGATCCGACGGGTCTCTTCATTGTCGCAGGCGCCGCGGAAGTGAACCGACCCCGCGAGCCCCAGTTCACTCGCCAATGCTTCGAGTTTCCGCCGATCCTCCCCGCACCCGACGATGGTCAGGGTGGCATCAAGCCCCTCCGCCCGCGCTACCGCCAGCGCGCGAATCGCAATGTCAAATCCCTTCTCATGCTCCAACCGGCCAACGCACACCATACGATGCAGTCCGGGCAGTCCGGGCAGACTGGCTGGCTGCTGGTAGGGGCGAATCCCATTCGCGATGATCTCTTGACGCCCATCGTGGTTGGAAAACTGCGCCGCGGACTGCAGAGCAGCGTCCGATACCGCGGTCAGCGCGTCGGCCCGCCTCAGCAAGTCGCGCACCACTTTCAAGCGGTCGCTCGGTTCCAGCACCCCGTGCTGGGTCACGATGAACGAGAGGGAACGCGTTGATTTGCGGAGGAGGCGGTCCACGTACCAAGCACTCGATCCGGTCGCGCAATGCATGTGGAGCAAGTCTGGATGTTCCGATTCCACTATGCCGGCAAGTTGCTGCAGGACCGCGAGAGGCTTTCCCGGGAAACCCGAGCGAACCGCCGCTGCAAAACTCAGGCGATGAACCGGGGTGCCGTTGACAATCTCGTACTCCGCTAGCCGGCCGGCGTCGTCGGTGACGACCCTTGTATCTATGGAACATTTGCGAAAGGGCTCTGCGAGGGAATCGACCAGTACTTCAATCCCACCCCAGGATGGAAGGTATTGGGGCGTGAGCACGAGGACTTTCATTTCGAGTGGCCCGGCAGCGGCTCCTGCTCGGGTCGACCAACCTACCGCATCGAGTCCATGCTGGCTAGAGGGGACGGCTGGTACGCAGGAAGAACGCGGAGACGCGCAAGCGTGACAAGCACGGGCCTGGGGTAGCCGGAGCGTTTTTGGAGCGGCGCGCGCGCCGTGGAGACTGGGTGAAGCGCTGGGGACGCCGCCCTGGCCAAGGGCGTTGCATGAATGGGTTCGAACTCGCGCAGCTGCCGGCGGGGAGGGTTCCTGGACGCTGAAGATTGGAGCCGGTCTCGCAGGGGTGCGGGTTCTCAGCCGCGACGAGCGCAGCTGTGGTGGCATGACAACGCCCGCGGTTCCGCTGGTTCAGTCTCGGCTCATGCCGACCCCGTGCAAAACGGCAGTCGCCGTGCTCTGACCGTCGGTCACGCTCACGCTGCCTTTGGCATCAACCAGCGTGGACACCGCCGTGAAGGTCACGATGATACTGCAGCTCTTGGAGGTCCCAGTCGGGAGCAAGACTGCACCGTAGCAGGTGTTGCTCTTGATATTGAACGGGGGGCCGGTGTTGGTCACGCTCAGAGTGCGGGTGGGGGCCCCGCCGCTGTTGCTGATTGTCAGGGTTTGCGGAGGCGATTCCTGCAAGAGCGGCAGCGCACCAAAATCAAGCAGGGTGGGGGTGGCCACCAGCGTGGCCGGCGGAACCGCGGTGCCGGTGATGGTCAGGACGGCGGGTTTGGCTGTGCTGGAGCCAGTGGCGGTAATCCTTGCGGTCACCACGCCCACGGCCCCGGCCGCGGGCTTGAACTGCAACGCGAAGGTGCAGCTATCACCCTTGAGCAGCAGATTCCTGCCCGTGCAGGTGTCGGAAGCAGTGACAAGGACGAACTGCGGATCGGAGGGGGTCAAGGTGACGCTACCAGAGGCGTTGTCGCCGGTATTCTTCAGTGTGAAGGTGACTGCTGCGCTGGTAGCGCCGACCATGACGGTACCGAGGTCGGGACCGCCCGACAGAGCCAGGTTGCTGGGGAGGATTGGCGTGCCGGTCAGGGCTGCGGTGGCCGAAGAGGCGCCCGGGCCCGAGTCGGTGACCGTGAGGATCGCCTGCTCGCTTGTCGCTGTCGCCGACTTCGGCGAGAAAACTACGCTGAGCTGGCACGAGACCATCGCGCCACCCACGAGAGCCGTGACGCAGCTATTGCTGCTGATGCTGAAGTCGGCCGCGTTCGGCCCGCCAAGCACGGCCATCGGAATGCCGCTGACAACGTCGCCAGAGTTGGTCACGTAGAAGGTGACTGGCATGCTGGTCAACCCAGCCGTCGCGGTGAACGCCGCTGTCACCGGGGTCATGGCCAACTTGGCGGGCGACTGCACGGTTGCAGTCAACATGACCGTCTTGGTCACGCCGCCCTGGCCTACGATGATGCTGCCAGACGCTGGACCTGCCGTCGTCCCTGTGAAGCTGACGACGATGTCGCAGGTCTGGCCCACGGCCAGCGTGTCCGAACATGTGGTGGCCGGAGCCAGGGTGAAGCCTGTGCCGTTGATCGTGATCACGATCCCGCTCAACCCAGTGGCCCCCTGGTTGGTCATGACCACCGTGTCGGTGGCAACTGCCTTGGGCGGCACCTTGCCAAGGTCAAGCGAGCTCGGCGTGAGGCTGAACTGCCCAGGCATCGTCGCAATGCCCGATACCAAGATCAGCTTGGGCGCGCTCGTCCCCTCGGAAACCGAGACGCTGCCGCTGATCGCCCCGGCCGCTACCGGGGTAGCCGAAATCGAAATCGTGCAGGTCGCGGTCGGAGCAAGGGTCATCCCCGAGCATCCCGAGGCCGTGATCCCCGCCCCGCTGACCGAGACCGTGATCGGGCCAGATGCGTGGGTGCCCGCGTTGGAGACCGTGACCATCTTTGGCGTTGCGCTCCTCCCGACATCAATCGACCCGAGATCCACAGATGGCTCGCTCACGGTGAGCATTGCCCCAGCCGTGGTGCCTCCGTTCCCGTCAACCGAAACGTCCGATGGCCTATCGGCGCTGCGCGTGTCTGTCGGCTGGGCCGCGTCCATCGCGACCGCGGGCGTCTGGGTGGTTCCGCCGACACCCCCGGTTTCGCCTGCGCCGGTTCCGCCGACACCTCCAGTCTCGCCTGCGCGGCCGCCGCCCGCCTTGGTCCACTCCACGCCCGAACTCGTCGAGGTGTAGATATGGCCAGCAGATGTGAGGGCGACCAGCTTGCTTCCGTCCGTCGACGAGGCGACCGAAGCCCAGTCGTCAGACACACCTCTCCACGTCCAGGTGGCGCCGGAGTCCGCCGACGCAAAAATGTAGCCGCCGTTTACCACCGCGACCAGCTTGCTTCCGTCCGCTGACGAGGCGACCGAAACCCAGCTGTCAGACACACCTCTCTGCGTCCAGGTGGCGCCGGAGTTCGTCGATGTATAGATGTAGCCGCCGTTTGCGACCGCGACTAGCTTGGTCCCGTCCGCGGACGACGCCACCGAAGTCCAGTTGTTCGACGTCGCTTCGTCCACCCAGTCTTGCGTCCAGGTGGCGCCGGAGTTCGTCGACGTATAGATGTAGCCGCCGTTTGCGACCGCGACCAGCTTGGTCCCGTCCGCGGACGACGCNNCGCGGACGACGCCACCGAAGTCCAGTCCTCCTGCCAATTTCCTTGGGTCCAGGTCGCGCCGGAGTTCGTCGAGGTGTTGACAACACCACTTCCGACCACGACCAGCTTGCTTCCATCGGACGACGACGCGACCGAAAGCCAGTTCCACTGAGAGATGTTCGCCCGCGTCCACGAAACACCGGAGTCCGTCGAGACGAGGATCCTGCCGTTACCTTCGTGGAAATCAGCAAGATTGACTCTGCTTGTGGCGACCAGCCTGGTTCCGTCCCCCGACGACGCAACCGAAGTCCAGAAATCCCATGTGCCTCGCTTGCGCCAAGTAGCGCCGGAATCCGTCGAGGTGTGGATGTAGCCACCTCCGACCGCGACCAGCTTGGTCCCGTCCCGCGACGACGCAACCGAAGTCCACGGCACGGGCTTCCCCTTGGCACAGCCCATGAAGAGAAAGGACAGAAAGAGAGCTGAAACCCAGATGCGCTTCATGGGTTCACCTTCGCCGGCTCCAACATGAAGGGTGGACCGGGTTCCACATTCTTGCGATTTGCAAGCCAATCGAGCACGTAGCAGCCTATGGCCAGAACCGCTGACGAGATGGCCACCGCCTGCCCGACTGTTTCTATGCGAGAAAACATGTTGTACTCCGGCGAACCGGAATACCGCCGATTCGCCATGATGTGACCGCTGACGCCAGCGCCCTCGCCCAGCACCCCCAGGACAACGAAAGTGGTGCCCAGCCACCACCAGCCGTTGGTCTTCACCAACTTGAGATCGACTCTCACCGAGACGTGATCGCCCGCGAGCAGGGAGAATGCGCCCTCGGCACCGCGGTAACCATCCTGCTCGATCGCCACCGAGTAGAGCCCAGGTGGAAGCGCGAGCTTCACCGGGCTTTGCGATCCCACCTTCGTCTTGTTGACCATGATGGTTGCGTCGCTCGGATTGGTAACCACTTCAATCTCGGCCTCGGCGCGCACAGGCACGGGCGGCGAGATCGAGGCGGTTGCCAGTGGCTGTTCCGGTCGACCCGTGATCGATTCGGCGCGGGGTTGGGCAGCCGTCATGGGCGGCGCCGCCGCAGCCGACGAGTCGCCCGGTGCCGCCGGTTTGCCGGTTTCAGGTGCGCCCGGCGTCAACCCGGGAGATGGCGGAACCGCTGCCACCGGTGCCGGTGCCAGCGCCGCCTTGGCTTCCTTCTCCTGATCCATCGCCAGGGTGATCTCGCGAATAAACTTCTCCACGTCATCGCGGTTTGGGGCGTCCGGGGCATCGCGTAGGTAGTTTCGATACAGCCGAAGTGCGTCCTCATATTCGTGCAGCTGTCGGTGGCACTGGGCGATATTGAAGAGAAACGTTGCATCCGGCTTCAGGTGGTAGGCCTCCTTGAATTCCTTGATGGCCGCGGTGTACTCGCCCAGTTGGTAGTGAGCGCGCCCCTCCTTGAAGTGAGCCTTTGCCGCTGCCGAGGCAGTTTCGTGACCTTGGGCCCAGCCATTTGTGGTGCTGCCCGCGCTGGCAAAACTTAGGACGAAAATGGCTACCAGGATTCGACCGAAGGTTCTCATCAATCTCCCTGCTGCGCACTACCTGCATCGCAGCCGCAAACCCCGGCATTGTCTCGTCTATTCGCTGCAAATGCAATATGCCGAAAACCCCGGTGCCGAGAATCCCGGTGACCTTGCGACCTGCTTGACAAAGCGCATGACGGCCAGTTTCCAGCGGAATGTTGCACGGCATTGGCTGGACGGCGATCGACAGACATAGACGGCTCAGGATCACTCTCCGATCTTCCGAGTGCTAGGATCTCAGAGGAACCGTCGGGTTCCGCTGGGCACCCACGTCGATTGCACACTCGCCATGGTAATTCAGCCCAAAAACCACCCACGCCGGCACCTGCCGGGGCCGGTCGCGCGGCGTCGGATTGGCCTCTGGCTTCCGACCGCGGACGATCGCCGGATGGCACCAGATCTGGGCCGGGCCGCGCGCGGTTGCAGAACGGGTTGAGTCTTGCCGAGCTGGGCGCGGAAGGTCCCGCGCCTGTTGGAGGCGCCGGCCAGCGCGGAGTGACGATTGCCGGTAGATTGGCAGCGCGAAGTCCAACCGAAGCTTGGTCGGCAAGCCGTCTTCATGAAATCGGCCGGCGCAAGGGGTTGCTGACATCCGGGTTGCTATCACTGTTCTGGTTGGCGACTGGGGGATTGAGCAAGGTCTTCGCCCAGACTCTGCCCAACCCTGACGCTGGCCAGGCTTTGTTCCCGGACGCGGGACCACCGCTCGCACCATCGAATGACGGGCCGCTGGCCGGGAAACCACCGCTGTCGAGCGAACAGCCGCCGGTAGGGGAAGCACCGCCGTCAACCGAACCGCCCTCACCGGCGAACGCGCCTGCGCCGAATTCCGACTTCGCCGACGAGATGCCGACGGACGTGATGGTACCGCTACCAGGTGACGTGCCGATATCGACGGAAACGCCGTCCAGCAGTCCGAATGAACTCAGCCTGGAAGCTCTGTTCAATATCGACATATCGGTGGCCTCCAAGAGCCTCATGAAGCAAAGCGAAGCGCCGTCCATCGTGACGGTGATTACTCGCTCCATGATTCAGGCGCTGGGCAGCCGCAGCGTGGCCGAGGCCATCCGCGATGTTCCGGGCTTCTACCTCATCGACGACCACGTGACATCAAACATCGCAGTGCGCGGGATCAATGCCGGCCCCAATTCATGGCGCCGCATTATCAAAGTCATGGTCGACGGACACCCGGTCACCGACTACAGCACCGGCGGCACCTTCCTGGGGCCAGAGCTGATCCCGATTGAGGTGGTCGAGTCCATTGAGGTCATACGCGGTGCCGGTTCGGCCCTGTATGGCGCCAATGCTTTCTTGGGGGTGATCAACATCGTAACCAAGAAACCGAAGGAGAGCGGCTCCTACCTCGAGGTCGGCAGCGAGCCCGGAACCGTCGGCGGAAACCTCTCCTGGAAGAACAACGGACATCTTCTGGGAAGCGTGACGGTAGGTGACAACCCGCGTTCCTATCTCTTGGTTGCGGTGAGGCACGACCAACTCGACCGATCCGGGTTGCAGGTTCCTCAGGGATCGCCCAGTCAGCAAGACTACGCCGGGCTTTCAAGCCAGAACGACCTGACCCGGCCAACTAGCGTCTTCGCCAAGGGCGTCTTCGATCTGGGTGGGCTCGGCAATCTGGCGGCGCAGTATCAGTTGCAGCGCCTCGACGCGATGGCCGAGTTCTCCGACCTCAGCATCTTGAGCCACGCCAACCGGATCGCACGCTCCAACAGCATCATAGGGGCTGACCACTCCCTCTCCTGCCTCAACGACGCCCTTCTGATTCACACCTCCGGCACCTACACGGAGACGCAGGATCTCCCCGACCAGACGCTCGACGCCGGCGACATCTCGTACACATACCGGCGAGAGCGAGCCAACCGGACGTATCAAGTAGGAACCGAGTTGTCCTATCACTACAAACGCCATTTAGCCCTCTTGGGCGTGGACTACATGTCAACCACCGACGATGGTGACACCGTCTACCGGATCGCGCGCCCAGGGAAGGATGCCGGACTTCAGACCCTTTTTTCTCCCGGTCAGTTGATGAACTTCGGCAACACGGGCGTTTTTGCGCAAGTCATCGTGCAGCCCCACCAGAAAATAGGGATCACGGGCGGAATGCGCTACGACTGGAACGAGAGATTCGGCAACTCGTTCAATCCACGCCTGGCAATTGTGTTGCAGCCGCTGCAGAGCGTTTATGTGAAGGGCTTGTACGGAATTTCCTTCGTGCCGCCCACGCCGATTCAGCTCTATGCCGCGCCATTGCGCTTTGACGGCGGAGTGCGCGGGAACAACGAGCTCAAGAACCAAACGGCGAAGACGGCTGAGCTGCAGGTTGGGTATAGGGCAAAGCATATGCTGGATGCGGCTGTGAACGGCTTCGACACGGTCATTGACGATCGCATCGAGTTTGAGGCGGTGGGCAATCAGATGAGAGCCAAGAATCTGACCACCAGTCACTCCTATGGTTTGGAGCTGTCTTCCTACCTGAGGCGCAAACCACTGTTCGCGCGGTTGGCCGGCTCCTACCAGAGTACCAAGTCGGACGTGCCGAACCCGACCCCCTTGTGGTGGCACGGTTGACCTTGACGAGAACGGCAACGTCAACCCGCTCATGGCGGAATGGGAACTTCAGAACGGGAAGTTCACGGTGTTGCGAACCTTCAGTCCATGAGCAAGGGATAGGTCACGACCGCGTCGGCTTGCGCGAACTCCGCCGATCGCTCCGACTGGGTGCGCGCCCTGGTCATGGAAATGCCCGTCATCCCGGGCTGGTCAGCTCCGTGGCTCCGGTTGTCGGGGACCACGGCTGACACGGCACCCTTGCGAGAGATGGCCCTGGAACCCAGGGGGGCGCATGCCCACGCGGTCCTACATGTAGCACATGTGTGTTAGGAAGCTGCCCATTCATGCGTCTTTACCTGGCTGCGGTCCTGGCCTAACCTGGAAGTTCACTTGCCACGGGTTCCGCCCAAACAAACCGACCGCCTTGTGGATTCCGACCGCGTTCGGGCCAAAACGGTCGTCACCAGCATCAACAAGATTGCCGAACACGCCCCTACCAAGGAGGCGTGCCTGGTGGTGATCTATGGGTCCGACCTGGGCCGCAAGTACAACCTGGAAGCGCCGGCGTTGGTCGTCGGCCGATCGTCCAAGTCTGACGTTCAGATCGATCAGGAGTCGGTGTCGCGCGCGCACTCGAAGATTCTGAACTCTGGGCGTGCGATCCGGATTCGCGATCTTGGATCAACCAACGGCACCTACGTCAATGACGAACTCATCGACGAGCGCACGCTGGAAGACGGCGACTTCATCAAGATCGGCCGCACCATCTTCAAGTTTCTTTCGGGCGGCAACATCGAGCGCGCCTACCACGAAGAAATATATCGGCTCACCACCGTCGACGGCTTGACCCAGATCTTCAACAAACGCTACTTCCAGGAATGCATCGAGCGCGAGATCGCGCGGGCCCTTCGCTACCGGCGCGAAGTGTCCCTGGTGATGTTTGATATCGACCACTTCAAGCTGGTCAACGACACCCACGGGCATCTGGCTGGCGATTCGGTGCTCAAGACGTTGGCGCTAACCGTCAAAGACAAGATTCGGCGTGAGGATCTGTTCGCGCGCTACGGCGGCGAGGAGTTCGCAATTGTGCTGCCCGAGATCGACGGCCACAACGCTCATCAGTTTGCGGAGAAGATCAGGCGCATCGTCGAGATCACGGACTTCAGGTTCGAGGGCGCGAAGATGGAAGTCACCATCTCTTTGGGCGTCGCGGCCTTGGACCAGGAAACCACAGACGCGGCGGGGCTGATCAAGCGCGCAGACGAGCGCCTCTATGAGGCCAAGAACGCGGGACGCAACTGCGTGCGAGGCTAGATCTCCTTGCCCTACCAACCGCCGTACAAGATCGACATGATGGCCACGGCGTAGCCAAGCAGGTTGATGAGGAAGGGCGGGTCGCGGAGCATGGAGTCGGTGGGGCTTTCGCTGTCCACTTTGCCCTGGACAATCCAGATGAACCGCAACACGCCGAATATCACGAATGGCACGGTGAGGGCCAGGCGGCGCGTGCCGAAGAAAGCCAACGCGTGGGGCGACTGGGTGTACAGCACGTAGGCGGCGATAGTCAGGATCGCAAGCAAGTAGAGGAGCACGCGCAGCACGTTGGGCGGGTAGCGATCGAGCACCAGACGCTGGTTTCCGCCCCGCGTTCCCGCCACGCGCAGCTCGTGGGCGCGCTTGCCAAAACCCAGGAACGCTGCCAGCAGCAACGTGCACACCAGGACCCAGGCCGATGGGTCCACGGGGATGGCACAGGCGCCTCCCAGCACACGCAACAGGAACCCCGCGCTGATGCAGGCCACGTCCACGAAGGGCACGTGTTTCAGCCAGAAGGAATAGGCGACGTTTTGCGCAAGGTAGGCGGCGGCGATGGCGACGAGGGTGGGGGCAATCAGGTAGCTGCCGCAGAGGCCGGCCAAGGCCAGGACCGCGGCAAGCAGGCGTGCGTGATGCACGGGCAGGGCCCCGGAGGCGATGGGGCGCAATCGCTTCAAGGGATGGGCGCGATCTTTGTCCACGTCGACGATATCGTTGAACACGTACACAGCGCTCGACAGCAGACAGAAACAGGCCACGGCCAGAATCGCCGAAACCACGGCGCGCGGGTCGTCGACCCGGCGCGCGAACACCAAGGGCCCCAGTACGAAGAGGTTCTTGACCCACTGGTGAAAGCGGAGGGACCTGAGGACGGCGATGACCATGGGGTGGGGGGAGGGCGAAGTGTAGCGCGAACCGATCGAAGGTCTATGCTCTTGGGCCACAGTAGCCTATTCTTGGGTCCTCCCGCGAGGGGGACCTGATGCCTCAGAGTGACACCGATCACAGCGCCGACGGCGGAAAGCCGTCTGCCCCTGCCGGCCTGACCGACGAAGTGTTGGTGGCGCGCGCCCGCGGCAAGGACGTCGCGGCGTTCGAGGAACTGCTGGGGCGCTACGAAGATAAGCTGTTCCGCTTGGCCATGCGCTTCGTCCGCAACGAGAACGATGCGCAAGAGATCCTGCAGGAGGTGTTTCTGTCGGCGTGGCGGAACCTGCCGGGCTTCGAGGGTCGGGCGCAGTTCGGGAGCTGGATGTATCGCGTGACCGTGAATGCGGCGCTGATGTTCCTGCGCGCGCGCGGTCGACATCCCGAGGTCATGCTGGACGACGTCGAATCCGGCATTCTGAGCAAGGCGGCGGAACAATCCGCGCATGGCTCGTCGGAGGATTGGTCACAACGGCCGGACGAGCAGTTTCAGTCCGAGGAGCTGCGGCGTCACATTCAGGCGGCCGCGGACGCCTTGCCCGATGGACTGCGCACGGTCTTTCTAGTGCGCGACGTGGAGGGTCTGTCCACCGAGGAGACGGCCGAGCTGCTCGGCTTGTCGTTGCCTGCGGTCAAGACGCGCCTGCACCGCGCCCGCCTGGTCCTGCGCGAGGCCATCGGGCGCTATTTCGCGCAATAAGTGACTGTTCCCTCACCCCCGGCCCCGGCCCGGAGGGAGAGGGGAGAACAAAGTGCTTGTCCTCGAATCATGACCAGTCGCCAAGAGCCGCACCAAGCCGTTGTGAAGATGATGTCAGTCCGGCGGTCGGCGTGCGTCTTGACGTTGATTGTCGCCGGGCAGGCTCTCGCGGCGGAAGGCACGCGGGAGGGTGACGCCCACGAGGCTCGATTCGAGGCCGAGCGCCGAGCTCTTCTGGCTCGCCGGGCGGCGCCCGAGGCAGCGGCGTCCCTGGCTGCACTGGTGCGCATGGAGGCGATGCTCAGCCCAGGGCGGTTGGCGGCCGTGCTGCGCGACTTCATCGAGCGAAAGGACGCGACCAGCGCGGATCCTCTGGTAGCCGCGCAGGCGGCCTATTTCCTATCCTTGGATGAAGACAGTTCGGGCCAGCACGAGCAGGCAGATTCGCGCCGGCAGGGGTTGGGCCTGTTGCGCGACTTGTGGGTGCTGGGGCCTTTCGATGCCCAGGGGCGTAGTGGCCTGGATCGCGTCTTTCCGGCCGAGTTGGCTGTGCCGGATCCGCGCGGAATGGAGTGCTATCCGGGCAAGACCCACGAAGTCTGCTGGCGCCGGACATCTGCCGATGTGGCTCGGCAGGGGGCGGTCGTGCTCAGCGCACTGTTGCGTCCGGACAACGACGCCGTCGCGTACGTGCTCGGCTACCTACACAGCGATCGGGGGCGTTGGGCGGCCTTGCGGCTGGGCTCGCCTGGACCGGTCAAGACCTGGCTCAACGGCCGCCTGGTGGCAAGTCGGGATGTGGTGCGGCCGTCTGGCCTGGACCAGGATTCGACCGTTCTCTGGCTTCCGCGTGGCGAGAGCGTGCTGCTGGTGAAGACGGTCGTGACCACAGGCGCCTGGCGTCTGTTCTTGCGTTTGACCGACCCCCAGGGGGCCCCCCTGCCTGGGGTGACGGGAAACGCAGAGGCGCCGGCAGCCGGCGTGGCGACCTCCGCGTCGCCACCGCCTTTCCATGTCACAAACCTGCCGGCCATCCGTGACCTGAAGGAGATCTTGCGTCGGCGCGCGGAGCAGGCCCCGAATGCCGAGGCGGATTCGCGCTGGCTCGATCTCGCGCGCGTGCTCGATCTTTTGCGCAGCGAGGACAGCGAGAGCAAGGCAGCCGAGGTGGCGGCCGGCAGGGCGGCGAGGGCAGAGCCGGATTCCTCGGCGGCCCGGTTTGCCGCACTCGTGTTCTTGGGCCAGGTGGCACGCGAGGAAGACGACGCGCGACAGGCGATGGAGCGAGCGCTGGTGCTGGCGCCGGGGTCGGGCGAGCGGGCGCTGGTCTTGGCCGAGCTTGGCGATCTGGCGCAACGGCAACGCCGGCCGGAGGCGGCGCTGCAGCGCTGGCGGCAAGCCGCAGCGGCCGACCCGACCTCGGTTCCGGCCCAGCTCGCCCTGGCGGGCGCGGAACGCGAAGCGGGCCTCTCCGCCGCGGCCTTGCGGCGCCTCGATGCGCTTCCCGCCGCGGCCAGAACGATTTCGGCAGTGCGCGAGGCACACGCACATGCGCTGTTGGCCCTGGACCGTTTTGCGGAGGCGGAGGCCGAACAGCGGCAGGCATGGGACGCGCGGCGCTCCGATGCCGAGTTGCTGCGAGACCTGGCCGGGGCCGCGCGCCGTCGCGGCGATGAGATCCAGGCAGCCCAGCTCTACGGTGAAGCGGCGGGTTGGCGGCCCGACCTGCACTTTCTGACCATCGAGCAGGCCCGTATGCTTGAGGGAGCGGGACAGGGGAGCGTGGCTGAGGCGGCGCTGCGCAAGGCCTTGCTGCGCTTGCCTGACGAGCCTCGCTTGCACGAGGAGCTGGGTCGCCTGCTGGCGCGAATGGGGCGTCCGCAGGAGGCGGCGGCGAGCTTGCGCCGGTCCCTGCACCTGCGACCGCAGCAGCCGGCGCTGCGGCGCTACGCCGAGTCGTTGGCCGTCTCGCCGGACGGGGCACGCCGGTCGGCCGGTGTCGAGGATCTGGCACGGGCCTTCGCCGCCGACGGCGCGGCGGTGAGCCGGCCGGCGTTGCTTGCGCCTGTGGCGGCAACGGACGGCGATCCAGCCGTGATTCTGCTCGACCGCCACGTCACGCGCGTACACCCGAACGGTCTGGCCGACGCGTTTGTCCAGCGCATCGTTCACCTGCGTACCGACCGCGCGGCCCGCGACAACCAGGAAGCGCTGGTGCGCTACGTGCCCGGCGAGCAGGAAGTGGAAATCCGCGAGGCGCGCATTTTTCGCCGCACCGGCGCGGGCGAGGTCGAGGTCTTCCAGGCGAGCGGGCGCGACGACCGCGACCTTTCCGAACCCTGGTACGGCCTATACTACGACGCGCGCGCCGAGGTGGTGACCTTCGAGAACTTGCGGGCCGGCGACGTGATCGAGGTGCAGTACACGGTGGCCGATGTCGCCTACCAAAACGAGATGGCCGACTATTTTGGCGAACTTGCCATCATCGCTGAGCTTCTGCCCAAGAAGGAATGGGACTACACGCTCATCGCGCCGACGCAGCGGTCATTCTACTTCAACCAGCCGCGCCTTCCGGGGCTGAGGCGTCAGACGGAGCGGCAAGGGAATGAGGTGGTTTATCACTGGGCGGCCACCGATGTGGCACGCGTCGACGTCGAGCCCGCCATGCCCGGGTTCACCGAGGTTGCGCCCTATCTGCACATCAGCACCTACCAGAGCTGGCAGGAGGTGGGCCGGTGGTACTGGAGCCTGGCGAAGGACCAGTTGCAGAGTGATCAAACCCTCAAGCGGGTGGCGGCCGAGGCTGCCGCCGGGCTGCACAGCGATGCGGACAAGGTGCGGGCGTTGCACCGGTTCGTGATCGAGAAGACGCGCTACGTGGGCCTGGAATTCGGCATTCACGGGTACAAGCCCTATCCCGCGAGCCAAGTGTTGTTGCGCGGGTTTGGCGACTGCAAGGACAAGGCCTTGCTGCTGGTGGCCTTGCTGCGTGAAGTGGGAATCGAGTCCGAGTTGGTCCTACTGCGATCGCGCCGGGCCGGCCTGGTGGACAACGAGCCGGCTTCGCTGGCAATCTTCGACCACGCCATCACCTATGTTCCGGGTCTCGACCTTTATCTCGACGCCACGGCAGAGTTTGCCGGTCTGGACGAGTTGCCCAGCCAGGACCAGGGGGTGATGGTCCTCCGGGTGGGATGGGGTGGAACCACGCTGGCGCGCACCCCGGTGCTGCCCGCTTCGGCCAACCGCGCTGCGCGCGTGTGGAAAGTCGTTCTGGCTGCCGACGGCAGCGCGCAGGTTGACGAAACGGTGACGGTCAAGGGCCAGGCTGCACATGAGTGGCGCGGTCACTACCAGACGCCCGGCGAGCGGCGCGAGCGCTACGCCAAGGTGTGGAACGGCCGTCACACCGGCGCGCAGTTGGAGGCGGTGGAGATGGCCGGAGTGGAGGACCGCAACCAGCCGGTGGTCGTGCGAGCACGCGCCCTCGTCCCGCATTTGGCCCAGCAGAACGACCGGGGCGAGTTTCATCTGCCTTCGAGTTCGCGCGAAACCGACCTGACCCAGACCTACGCCCGGCTGGGTGTACGCAGATGGCCGCTGGTTCTCGGGTTCCCGTGGCAACATGAGGAGGAAATCGAGTACCGCCTGCCGGACGGGTTCCGCCTGCTGCGTGCCCCGACCGCGCGCAGTCTGCAGGGTGCCTTCGGCAGATTCGATCTAGGGGTAGCCGTGTCCTCGGATGGTCGCGTCGTCAAGGCGCACTCGCTCCTCTCCGTCGAACGTGATCGGATTGCTCCCGGTGAATATGGTGAGTTTCGCACTTTCCTGCGCGATATCGACAATCTGCTCGGCGAGCCGATCGTGATCGCAGGGGAGAACGGGCGATGAGCAGGCGGATTGACTGGGGCCAGGACATGGTGAGCAAGCGGATTGACTGGGGCCAGGGCATGGTGAGCAAGCGGAGCCGTGAGGCTTGTGTGCTCTTGGCGTGTTTCGCCGTGGGTTGCGCGGGAATCTTGGCGGGTGGCCGACGGCTGGCCCCAACCACCGAAACCGGCCGGGCCTGGCAGGCACTGGTCGACGGGAAGGCCGACCAGGCGGCGGAGCTGTTCGGGCGCGTCCTCGGCGCGGATGAGAAGCGCGAGCCCCGGACCTTGGCCCTGTTTGGAGCCGGCAGCCTGGCCTACGAACGGGGGGACGACGAAGCGGCTGTGGAGCACTACCTCGACCTGATCGCGGCGGTGGCAGCGAGCGGCGATGCGCGCGATGGGTTGCTGGCCTCGGCGGCGGCCGCGCGGCTGCCGCGCCTGCTCGACGAATTGTCCGACCGGCGCGTGGCTGAAGATAGGGTTCTGGCCCTGCCGCGCGATCGTCTGCCTTGGCGCGCGCAGTATCTGCTGGCATCGCTTTGTTCCGAAATCGCCCGGCGACGGGCGGACGCGGGGTTGTTGGAGAAAGAGGCGCGTCGGTCGGGGTGCCCGGCCGAATTGCGTCTGGTCGGCGTGGCCGGGCGCTTGCCGTATCTGGATCTCTTGTCCCATGACGTGCGTGTGGCGAATCCAGCGCGGGCGCTTGCGCGCTCGGGCTGTCGGTTCACCACGCCCAGCACGGATTTGCTGCCCGGCGTACGGATGCTCCATTCCGAGATTGACCTCGGGGCCGGTCACTATCAGGTCGTGCTCGACTACGGGGGGCCAGCCGTGCTGCGCGTGGATGGCGGCCCCTGGCACCACCACGGCGACTCGTCCGAAGCGTTTGGCCCACGCTGGTCAGCGCTGTCGCTGGCGCTCGGCCAGGGTCGGCACCAGGTGGACCTGCGCCTGGGCAGCTATGGTGGACGCATCGATGTGGGCCTGCAGTTCGCGCCTGTTTCCAGCCGGGGCCGCGCCGACCCGGAGAGCTGGGCTGACCGTTCCTCGCCGGAACAGGCCGTTTTCGAACTTGCGGCGGCATTGTCTGCACATATGGCCGGCGACGTGGAACAGGAGCTGGTGCAAGCGGCGGCTCTCGCCAAGCGTCCCGGTTTTGCGCTTGGCCTGTCCGCGGCGGCGCGCATGGCAGAGATGGATTCCACGCTGCCGGAGAACATGAACCGCGACCACGCGCGTGCTCTCTATCTGCGTGTCGTGGCCGTGGACCCGCATCTGGCGCGGGCCTGGTCGGACCTTGCGCGTCTGGAGCTCGACAACGAGAGGCCGCGCGAGGCGGTTGAGAACGCCCAGCAGGCACGGAGCGCCGCACCCGGCTGGTGGCCAGCCGCGCTGCAACTGGCCGATGCTTTGCGCGCGCGGGGGCTGGAACGCGACGCCGACGCGGCCCTGGCAGTCGCCCTGGCGCATGGTCAGAAAGGGCAGGGGGCGTGTGCGGCCCTGGAAAGCGGGTTCCACCGTGCCGAAGAACGGGCACTGGTCGGCGAGCAGGAGCGACTGGCTCGCCTGCTGGTCTGCTGTGACGCCCAGTCTGAGACGCCGGTGTCTTGGTATCGACAGCGCGGTGATGTGGCCGCAGCGGAGGCGGCCCTGCGGCGTGCCCTGCCCACCAGCGCGGAGCCGGCCCAGGTCCGTTCGGAGTTGGCGGCGCTCTTGCTGGCGCGAGACGACGGGGCTGGTGCCGCGTCGGAATTGCAGGCCTTGGTCGACTGGTCCCCGCATGACGTTCATCTGCGCCTGCGCCTGGCTGATGCCCTGCTGGCCGCTGGCGCGGCAAAGGCGGCGCGCGCCGTGCTGGTCGAAACGCTCTCTCGTTTTTCCGGAAGCGGCGCCGTCCGGCAGGCGGCTCGCATCGCCGGGCTGTCCCTGCCGCTCGACGAATTCCGGCTGGATGGCGCGCCGGTAATCCGGGACTTCCTTGCGTCTGGCCGCCACTACCAAGCGCCGGCGGTGGTGGTGTTGGATCGCACTGTCGAGCGGATTTTCCCTGACGGAGGGCGCGCCAGTCTCACCCACACCATCACGCTGGTTCTGAGCAAGGAAGGCATCGAACGGGCGGGTGAGGTTTCTCTGCCATCCGGGGGCGAGGTGCTGGCCTTGCGCACGCGCAAGGCTGACGGGACGATCCGCGAGGCCCAGGAGATCGCCGGCAAGCCAACGGTTTCCGCCACCGATGTGGCGGTGGGCGACTTCGTCGAGTGGGAGACCCT
The DNA here is from genome assembly GCA_003155465.1 of Myxococcales bacterium. Next base: position 22,100 of record PMCR01000301.1, read on the forward strand.
GGAATACAAGCAGCCCGCCGAGGCGTTCGCGCCAGGCTTCTTGGGCGAGCGCTTCTACTTCCAGTCAGCCGAGGCACCTCTCGACCGTAGCGAGTACCTGTTGGTCGTACCGATTGGCATGACGGTGGACCAGGATCGGCGGGCCGGGGCGCCCGAGGCGACGGCAGGCCCTGGGTCCGGGGGAACCCGGGTCTTGCGCTTCGTCGCGCGGCAGATGCCGCAACTCTTTCCCGAGCGCTCGTCGGTTGCCGCGGAAGACTGGGTGCCCTCGGTGCGCGTGTCGAGCGGCGTCGATTTCGCACACTGGTCGCGCTTTTTGGCCGACCGTCTGCACACCGTGGCGCGCGTTTCACCCGATCTGCGACAAGTCGCCACGCAGATCAGGGCCGAGGCTGGTGGCGAGCGGGCGAAGATTCCCGAGGCCATCACCAACTGGGTGAACCAGCACATCGAGCCCGAGGCCAGCCTGTTCGAGCCGGCGACCGTGTCGCTCGCTCGGGGACAAGGGAACCGGGCGGCGGTGGTGCTGGCGCTGGCGCGCACACTGGGGATCGAGGCGGAATTGATGCTTGTGCGTCCGCTCAACCGCGCACCCGCGGCGGCGAAACTGGCGTCGCAGGCACTGGATGATTTCAGCGAAGCGCTGGTACGTTTTCCTGGCCTTGACGGGGCGACACGATTTTTCGATCCGCGCACGCGGCGCGCCCCGTTCGGCTATTTGCCGCCCGGGTTGGCGGGTGCGCCTGGCTTCGTCGTGGGCGACGATGCGCTGGCCCTTGCCGTCGGCGTGGTGCCAGATGGGCGCCACGTCTTGATGAGGATTCGCCTGTCCGCGGACGGCAGCGCGGCCACAAACGTGACAGAAGACCTCAGCGGCTGGCCCGCACTGGAGTGGAACGAGGTCATGGAGCGGGCGGGCCGGGATCGGACGAAACTGCGCCAGGAGTTCGAACAGCGCTGGTTGAGCCAGCAGTTCCCGGGCGCGGTCTTGGATCAACTCTCCTTGCAGGAGGGCCCGTCGGGCGGAAGACGGGTCAGCTACTCCCTGACCAGCCCGCGCATGGCCACGCGCACCGGCAACATTCTCTGGCTGCGTCCCGGCTTCTTTCTGGCGCAGCCGGGCCGGCGCTACCTCACCGAATCGCAGCGCCGGACGTCCTTGCAGCTCGGCTACGACGTGCCGCTCTTGCTGGAGGCCGACATCGAGTTGCCACCGGGAGCGCAAGTGATTGATCTGGGAGCGAGCGGCAGTGTCACGGCCGGCGAGGCGCGCTTTTCCGAGGAACGGCTGGTCCAGGTTGAAGCGTCTCGGGGCGATGCGCCCGGCGCTGCGCACCTGCTTCTGCGACGGCGCTGGCAGCTCCCGCTGACCCGCGTCTTGCCGGCTGACTACCAGGAGTTGGCCAGCAACCTGCGGCAGGTGGATCCTTTGGAGCAAGGAGAGATTCGCGTCGAGCTAGCGGCTGGGTCGGGGAAGTAGCTCGGACACGAGGCCGGACTGGCACGCGCGGGCCAGCCTATCGCTCACCGAGGCACTTGGCGATTTTGGCCTTCACTTCGTCCCATTCGACGGCCTCGGCGCGATCAGCGTTGCGCCCAGTGGTCTGGCCGACGTTTGAGATGAGCGACGGCCACGATCTCGGGCTGGTCGTCGGAGATCTCGCGATGGATGATGGCGTAGGGATAGTGCCCGACCAGGACGCGACGGGCACCACGGATCAGGGGCCATCAGCGCGGTGACTCCACTATCTAGCCGGCGCGATGACGAATGGCCGTGATGAATCGACCACCCAGCCCAGCCACACGTTCGTCGTACCAAGACGCAGCATCTTGTAGCTCCGCCTCGGCGAGGGGATTGAAGCGAAGGCGCCTACTTGCCACCAAAGCGCTGCTCGAGACGGGCGAAGAACTCGTCGGCCGGGATGGTCGCGATTCTGCCCAAGCCTGGTGCCCAAGCGTGGTGCCCAAGCGTGGTGCCAGAGGCTTGTTGAGGGAGGCTTCCTGAGGTCGGACACCCAAGGGTGGTACCAGAGGCTTGTTGAGGGAGGCTTCCTGAGGTCGGACACGCCGCAACTACTCTTTGCGATTGCCGATAACCAGGCATGCCGAGACCACTGCGGTTCGTTCCCGCCAATTCCCTCGTCGA
>PMCR01000326.1 GCA_003155465.1 Myxococcales bacterium
TCGGTTTGCGGCGCCGCTGGGACTTGCGCTGCGGGCTTCGCATGCCGCCCGGACGACAACACCTGCCGAACCCCCTGCGCCAGCGGATGCCTGGGCAGCCAGACCTGCGCGGGCACGGTCTGCGTGGACACCGCTGAACTCGCGGGCAATCCGGGCTACGATGGCGCGGCCGGCGCGGACGGAGGAGCTGATGCGCCGACCACCGGCATCGACGCGCCTGCCAGTGACGTCGATGCCATTGCCACTGGCGGCGGGGGCAGCACGGGCTCGAAAGTGGATGGCAGCCCGCCGACCGCCGGGGCCAGTGGAAACACTTGCGCGACGGGGCAGACCCCCAGCAACTTCGGTCTGGTTGCCACCAGCGGCTCCGACTCCCACTACACATCCGGTGTCGGTGTTCTGACCGCGACTGAGTTCCTCATCTTCAATGCCTATGCTGGTCCTGACTCAACCGACGGCGGCACGAGCGCCAACGTCAATCGCATCGACGTGCAACACTTCGACCCGATCAAACGTACGAACAAGGGGAGTGCCACACCGCTGCTGATGGCGGCTGGCGGTGGCGGGATTTTCATCAACGGCGCCGCTCTCGCGCCCACGGGAGAAATTGCCATCATCTACAGCGCCCAGTACAGCGTCGACAACGGCAACCAATGGGGCGTGTACCTCGCGTTCCTCGACAAGAACCTGGGCCTGACTCTGACCACGCTATTTGTGGCCGTGGGTTCCGACAGATACCACCATCAGTCGTACGTGGAATGGCTCAACGGTCAATTCGTTGCATCCTCCATAGTTGAAGGCCGGACTATCAAGCTCGGAAAGTTCGGAGCTGACGGATCCAATCCCCAGATCACCCGCGTCATACCCACAGACAATCCATCCGGCTACGTGATGGATTACGACCCTCCCGAGGGTGAAGTTGCATTCTCGGGGGCCACGTTCGCTATTGCCTATTTTAACCTTTCAAGGTACCTCCCCTACTTGACCTTCGTCGATGCGACTGATCCGTTCAGTGCGGAGGTTGCCAGTCCAGTGACCCTCCCGTCGGCCGACTCGTCCGACGGCAACGGGCTTCTTGCCGTGGCAGGCACGTCGCAGGGGTTTGTCACAGTCTACAATGGGACTTCGTCATCGAGCGGGGGCTCACTGCTGGCAACATTTGTGTCGAACTCAGCTTCAGGCGACGCTGGCGTACCCGTCGGCGCGACGCATTTCTTCTTAGGGGGTCGCGGCTACGGAGGACACTGGAGTGTAGACGGCAGAAGTGACGGCACTGGAGCTGGCTTTGCCGTGCTCTACCCTGACGGCTCCGTCAGTTTCCTGTATTTCAACCCAGATGGCTCGACGCATTCGAGCCCGCAAATNNGCGTCGATCTGCAAATAGACGGCCAGCCCCAAGGCACGCCGCGGCCCACCCCAACGAGATGACAGCTGCACCCCGATCTCGCAAGACTGCCGGTGCCGGTGGATCCGCTCGTCGCCATCCCGCCGCTTGCGCCTAGCACTACTGATTGAAANNCGGGAGAATTTCAATCAGTAGTGCTAAGCCCGTCCCCCCTGCCCCGCCGGTGGATCCACTCGCGGCGGTTGACACCTGGATAAGCCCGCTACGGATGGGACTGGCGTTGCCGCCCATTTCCACCGCAGCAACACCCACTATGTACAGAATCCCATCCTGCACACCACCCAGGCGCACGCTGGTCTGGGTGGGAGGCAGGAGGTCCGAGCAGAGGTAGTGGGGATCAAGAAGACAAGTGGCCGGTTGTCAGGGATGGCGATTCGTGCCCATACTGGCGCGCATGGCAATCAGAACATGCGTCCTAACTTTGTGTCTTGTGGCAACATCTCTTTTCGGCTGCGGTAGCGGAAGTGGTTCGAACCAGTGCGTCTCTGGCGCAAGCGTGGAGTGCTCCTGTACAAACGGCCAGCACGGCGCACAGAGTTGCACTTCATCTGGGACCTATGGGGCTTGCGTCTGCTCAGGAACTGGGGTGGATGCTGGCGGGCAGGGCGGGGCTATTGGCACTGGCGGCACCGCAACCGTGGTGGATGCTGGTGGGGGGGGCGGGGCTGTCGGCACGGGCGGGATCAGCAATACTGGAGGTGTGACCGGTGCTGGTGGTTCGACGAACTCCGTCGACGCTTCCACCCCGAGCGGCGGGGAAGTGGCCCTGTTGCTGATCCAGAGCGTTCAAGGTGTCTCGAACAATCCGACGGCTGCGTCGACGTTCACCGTCGCCAGCGCCGCACACGTCACCAAGATCATGACATACCATTGGAATGGCGGACAGGGCGCAGTGGTTGGAACTCTCGCGCTCAAGAATACTGCCACGTCGCAGACCTACGGGCCGTGGAAGGTGGTGGGGCTCAAGACTCCCCCCAGCGCGACACCCGGGACGGCGTGGACCACGGTCTCGGACGGCCCTCCATTCTTCTACTGGACTGTGCGGCCTGACGCCGACATTCCCGCCGGGACCTACTCCGTTGTCGACTCGGATCCTTCCACTTGGGCGTACGCGTCCGATTCGAATGGCCGCGGAATCGCCTGGGTGTTTGGCTGGCTTGACAGCGGGAGCGCGCCGGGGATTGACGGCGGCACGATTCAGGGAGCAAGCGACGGAGGCGGCTCGGTTTCCGGCACCTTCACGCTGACCGCCACGACCCCCGACAGCTTAAATGCTGCGGTGGGCTCGTATCCCAGCGCGGATAGCCCCCTCTTCGGTTACGAGGTCATCTCTTGCTCGCCGGGCCTGATCGAGGCGCGGTATTGGTGCCCACAAACCATCAACGGCGTGACCACTCTTCTCAATTTCCAGGCTCGCTGGGAATGGACCAACCCGCCGGCCGAAATTCGCCCCGGAGATGTGTGGCCCATTTCGGGGACCGCGACCGTGGTGAAGAACGACGGCTCGGTATGTGGAGCGGGAGGGTCGATCACCACCGGCGCGTACTTCTGGCCGAACGATCCATACTCCGTCGGGCCCGGTGTACACAACACCGATCCGGCCGGGTATGTGACAAGCCAACAGGCCGTGGGAACCTGCAAACCCGGCCAGGCCGATTTCGACATGAACATCGGGTTCGGCGGCGTTTCGGTGTACTGCACGTTCTACTACCACTACAAGTGGAATCCGTAGCAGCTGGCGGCGCCTGTGCCTTCGCCAAAATCCAATCCGCGGCCGGTGAAGTGTCAGTGATGGTGGCCACGAAGGAGAATTGGTGGGCATGGGCACACGTATGCAGTCCGGATGTCGACTGTCTCGATTTAGCGGCGAGCCCCGGCAGGCAGATCTTGGCCACCATCGCCTTGTTCACACAGCCGGTTACTGGCAGGCCCAGCCTTTTTCGGACAGCACGCGCTGCTAGCCGCTTCCTAGATTGGCGGCCACCAGCACGTTGCTGCCAAGAAATTGTTCCAAACTCTGCATGAAATCGGCTTGGGACACACCTAGCTGATCACGCATAGCCTCAAACACCTGGCGGGGTGTGTTGCCGTCCGAAAAAAGAGACAAGACGGCAAGAGCATTAGAATTCAGGTCGAGATAGGTCTGGTTCTCCTGGGAGTCTTCCACCAGGAAACTATCCGGACCAGATGTGGTGATGGTCAAGCTGCTGCTGAGAACAAGACCCTGGTCCCACAACGATCTCTCACCCGGAATCCGTTGCCTCTCGGTCAAGAGACCGTTTGCGAGCGCCCAATGCGTCCAGCGTTGAAGTCTTGCGACCACCTGTGGATCGGCATCGTTCTGCTGCGCCAGCTTGGCCACAGCATCCCCAAACGTCGTATCCTCCGCAAACAGCCCCAACCATCCCGCAACTGGCGCATGAAGTTCCTCACGACTCCCGCTGCAGGTAGCGGCGATCGAGGTGCTGCTCGAACGCCTCTGTGCTGAGTGCGCTTCCGGTGGCACGCCTCACCATCGCTTCGATTTCCGGAAACGATCCCTGGCTCCAAACGTGCTGGCGGAGCCAACCGTCCAGAACCCGAAATTCGCCTCGGCTAATCTGCGTCATCAGGTCCGGGTGGGTGTGTCGGGCCGCTCGGAATAGTTGGGCCGCGGTCAGCGCGCCCAGGACATAGGCGGGGAAATAGCCCAATAGCCCTGATGGCCAGTGAACGTCCTGTAGACATCCGTCGCGGTCGTTGCCAAGGGTCGAAAGGCCCAGCATCTGGCGCATGCGCGCGTCCCACGCCTCCGGCAGGTCTTCCGGTCCCAACGAGCCATCGATCAGAGCCTGTTCAAGTTCAAAGCGCAGCACGACATGGCATGGGTAGGTTGCCTCATCCGCGTCTGCACGGATGAGCCCGGGTTTGACCCGCGTCAGTTGGCGAAACAGGTTCTCAGGGCTGAACGCTTCAGGCGTGCGCGCGAACGAGTCTGGAAACGCTTGCGCGATGAGCGGTCCCGCAAACTCCAGGAAGGCGCGACTTCGAAATACGTGCATCTCCAACAGCAGGCTCTGACTCTCGTGAACGCTCATGCTCCGCGCGGCCCCGACCGGCTGGTCTGACCAGTCGCCGGGCAGGTTCTGTTCGTATTTCGCATGGCCGGACTCGTGCAGAATGGCGGCCAGCGACTTGGTGTAGTCGTTGACATCATAGCGAGTGGTGATGCGCACATCTGTCGGCACACCCCCACAAAACGGATGGTGGCTCACGTCCACGCGCCCGTGGTTGAAGTCGAAGCCCAGCCGGCGCAACATCTCAATTCCCAACCATCGCTGACGCTCCACGGGGAAGGGCCCACAACTGGTGGCGACCGGCTCGCGCGCCTGTCGCACCATGGCCTTCTCGATGAACCCAGGCAGAAACGCACGCAGCCGCGCGAAGAGCGGCAGGATCAAACGGGTGCGCGCGCCTGGCTCGAAGCCGTCGAGAAGAGCGTCGTAGGGACCAAGCGACAGTCTGTCACCCCATGCCTGTGCCACTTCTCGCTTGAGCCGGACAACCTCGCGAAGAAACGGCAGAAACCCCGGGAAGTCGTTGTCCGTTCGGTGCTTACGCCAAGCCTGTTCGCTCTGCAATTCCGCTCGCGACATCGCCTCGACCAATCCCCGCGGCAGTGCTGTGGCGCGTACCCATTGCCGTTCCATTTCCCGCAGATTGGCCTGTTGCCACGGGGAAAGGTTCACTGCTTCTGCGCGAGCCGCTGCAAACAGGTCGGCCAGGTTGTCGCGCGTCGATTCTTCATGGATAAGTCCACGCAGTGTCGAAAGCGCCTCAGCACGCGCACCTCCCCCGCCGACGGGCATCATAGTGGCTTCGTCCCAAGCTGTAATCGCCTCAACGTGACGAAGCTGCGACAATCGACGATGATAATCAGCCAGAGCCGCGTAGGACATCACGCGACTATAGGTCAAGTCGCCCGCGACCGTCCATCCACATGGCAACCCTGAAAGGGTTCGCTCTGCCCT
>PMCR01000481.1 GCA_003155465.1 Myxococcales bacterium
GGCGGTGGGATGCGCATCATTCTGCCAGGAGTGGCGATCCCGGCCTTCAAGGTCGACGTGGGTTACGGCATCGACGTGCGCAGCGTGGCCTGGACGATCTCGATCGCGGGCGGCGGGATATAGCATGCTGGTTCGGACTTGGACCGGGGGTTCCAGGGATAGGGGAACAGGGGCCCCACGGTCCGCTATTTTACAACCAGATCGTTCTTCACTTCCCTGACACCCTGTACGTGTCCGGCAACCTCTCCTGCCTTTGTGACGTAGTCTGCCGAATCTCGTGTGCAACAAATCGATCCGCCCCTGGTGGGCCATCCCCGAGTGAAACCCAGCAGCTCCTGGGCAACAATAAGACTCGAATAGATTCCATTAGTTGCACCAAAGTCTGTTCAATTGGCCTGGCCGCCTCAATCTAAATGAAGTACAACGTCCTCCAATTTGAAGGGGAGGCAGGCGAATGCGAGTGGACGATTTGGATCATAAGGAGCTACTGGAGCTGGACTCGGAGGGCGGGGTGATCCGCTTCGCCGGACAGCGCGCGCTTCTGCTTGACGCGGTGGCGATGGGGCTCTTGCGTAAATACCTGGTCGAGAACTTCGGCGTTATGGCCGCTCGTACCGTGCTGACCCAGTTTGGCTTTGCCCACGGTTGGCGCATGGCCGAGGCCATGCACGCCGAGTTCAAGTGGGCCAGCGACGAGGACTGGCGCCTCGCGGGTACCCGCATCCACGCCCTGGAAGGCCTTTTCCGCGTCGAGCCAGGAAGCAAGGGCCCGCTGTCCAAGGAGGGCGTGATGCTCGTTGCCTGTTACGAGGCGGAGCAACATCTCCTGCATTTCGGCCGCGCCGATGCGCCTATGTGCTGGACCATCTGCGGCCTTACCAGCGGTTACCTCAGCCGAACCGTCGGCGAAGAGATCTTCGTCCTCGAAGATCGCTGCATGGGCAAGGGCGATGCGGCCTGCCACCTCTTCGGACGCACACGCGCGGAATGGGGTGATGAACGCGCCGAGGAACTGCGCTTCTTCAAGCCGAACCGCCTCAAGGAATGCCTCGATGTCTCGCTCCAGCGGGTCACGGAGACGTTGAAGACGGCCGAGCGGAAGCTCCACGAACACCGCCGGGCCTTGGTCCGCGTGGCTCGCGGCGTCGAGGAGCCGTTGGGAACCGTCGCTCTGAGCCCCGCCATGCGGCAGCTGGTGGACCTGGCGCGGCGGGTGGCCAAGGTAGATTCCACCGTGCTCATCACCGGCGAGAGCGGCTCAGGCAAGGAGCGGATCGCACGGCTGGTGCACGAGGAGTCCACCCGCGCGGCAGGGCCGTTCATCGCGGTCAACTGCGGCGCCATCACCGAGACACTTCTCGAAAGCGAGCTCTTCGGGCACGCGCGGGGCGCTTTCACCGGCGCTACTTCGGATCGCCCCGGCCTGTTCGAGGCGGCCAACAGCGGAACCCTGCTGCTGGACGAAGTTGGCGAGGTCTCGCCCGGCATGCAGGTCAAGCTCTTGCGGGCGCTGCAGGAGCGCGAGATCCGGCGCGTGGGCGAAAACAAGAGCCGACGGGTCGACGTGCGCGTGGTGGCCGCCACCAATCGCGACCTGGCCCACGGCGTTGCGGGCGGCTCGTTTCGCCAGGACCTCTACTACCGGCTCAAAGTGGTCGAGCTGCATGTGCCGCCGCTGCGCGAGCGTCGCGATGACATCCTGCCCTTGGGCCGGGTGCTGCTGGCGGACGCGGCGCTGCGGATGAAGCGCAAGATCTCCAGCCTGGCCCCGGGTGCTGCCGATCAGCTCGTGCGCTACGAATGGCCGGGAAACGTGCGCGAACTCGAGAACGCCATGGAACGCGCCGTCGCGCTCGCCCGCGGAAGTCGCGTGGAACTCGAGGACTTGCCCGAGGAGATCCGGCAAGCGTTTCCCACGCCCGTGGCCTCCAAGGGGACCGTGCGGCCTCTCGGCGAAGTTGAGAAAGACTATATCCTCGCGGCCCTGGAGTTGAACGATGGGAACCAGACCCACACCGCCGAACAACTCCAGATCGGCTCGGCAACCTTGTACCGCAAGCTCAAACGCTACGGCCTAATCGGCAAAAAACGCGCGGTCGGAGAGGACGCGCAACCAAGGATCTAGCTCGACTCCGCCCTCCTGAGGGTAAGCGGTGCGCTCACCGCTTTGCCAGTGCTCGACTCCACCCAAGCTGGTTGATCTCCACCAGGAAGCGCGGCTGTGGGGGCTGAGACTACTTGAAAAGTTCCGCGCTCGCTAGACTGTTGCCTGTGGAGCCGCAGCCGCCCACGACCAATACCATGTGGTTCGGCAGCAATGTCGCTGAGGTATATTCCCTTGCCGCGGTCATGGTGCCGGTTGCGCTGAATGTCCGGGCCACCGGATCGTAAAGTTCCGCGCTCGCGAGAGGCCCTGATGTGGCGTTGAATCCGCCGGCGATCAACATCTTGCCGTTGGGCAACAACGTCGCCGTTTGTTGCTCCCGTATCACCTTCATGCTGCCGGTTGTGGTGAACACTTCAGTTACTGGATCGAACAACTCCGCGCTGGCGGTTTCGCCTCCGCTGCCGTGTCCACCGGCAACCAGCGCCTTCCCGTTCGCCAACAGCGCTCCAGCGTGCTGCCACCTGGACGCGGCCATGCTGACGGTTGCCGTGAATGTCCCGGCCACCGGATCGTAGAGCTCCGCGCTCTGAAGGTAGTCGGCACCATACCCGCCCGTGACTAGCACCTTCCCGTTCGCCAACAGCGTCGCCACGTGCAGCCCCCTAGCTTCGGTCATGCTGCCGGTTGCCGTGAATGTCCTCGCCACTGGGTCGTATAGCTCCGCGCTCTTGAGGTATGTGCCGGTGGGGTACACGCCAACAAGTCCGCCGGCGACCAGCACCTTCCCGTTCTGCAACAACGTCGCCGAGCAGAACAGTCTTGGGCTGGTCATGTCGCCGGTTGCCGTGAATGTCCCCCCCGCCGGATCGTAGAGGTCCGCGCTCGCGATAGCCTCGCCGGTACCGATTCCGCCGGCGACCAACACCTTCCCGTTCTGCAACAACGCTGCCACGTGGCTGCGCCTTGGCACGGTCATGCTGCCCGTGGCTGCGAATTTGCCGAGCCCTGGGTCGTACAGTTCCGCGGTTGCGGTGACGGTGGCCCGCACGTTGTCATCGACTCCGCCCGCGATCAGCACCTTCCCATTTGGCAACAACGTCGCCGTGTGGACAAGTCTCGGTGTCGCCATGCTGTCCGTCGCGACAAAGATCCCTTGCAGCACCGCCACTGTGACCTGCGCGGTGGTGGAATCCCCGGCCGTGTTGGTCACGGTCAAAGTGTAGGTCGTGCTGGCCGTGATGGGGCCGATGCTCTTGCCAGTGTTGCTGGTCAAGCCACCAACCCCATGGTCCACCGTACCATCCCCGCCGGAAAACACCCCTGTCAGGGTCGTGCCGCCACCAGAGTCGATCATGACTGGGTCGGCGTCAAATCTCGCGATGGCAGGCGGAGGCACTACGGTGACCTTCACCTGCGCCGACACGGAGCCATTCAAGGTCAGCGTATAGGTCGTGGTCGCACTGGGCGTGACCAGGATGGAGGTCGTGCCCATAACCGAACCAATGCCTTGATCGATGACCAAGGTCTCAGCGCCCGTCACCGACCAAATGAGCGTGCTGCTATGACTTGCTGAAATCGTTTGGGGCGAGGCGGTGAAACTAAGGATCGCAGCGGCGGCGGCGTCCGGACTGATGCCCGTGTCCACAGGCACATCGGCGTCCGGAACCATCGTTCCACCCGCCGCCGTCGTTCCACCAGCACCCGTCGTGCCGCCCACACCCGTCGTCCCTCCCACACCCGTCGTCCCGCCCGTACCTGTGGTTCCACCCAAAGTCGTCTCTCCCCCCGAACCCAGCATCCCGCCCGTGCCCGTCGTGCCCCCCGAGCTCGTCGTTCCCCCCGTCCCCATCGTCCCACCCGCGCTCGTCACATCGCCGGTCTCAGGTCTGTCTGGGACTTGGGTGAGGTCGGCAGGGTAGAAGGCATCGGACGTTGAGGTCTGCGGCACATCGGCTGGCGGCAGATCGGCCGGCGGTACATCGGCCGGCGGCGCATCGGCAGGCGCCCGATCTGGTGGCAGCCCGTCGCTCGGGGCTGAGTCCAAGGGCGGCCTGCCGGCGCCATCCACCGGGCCTTCCGGTCGGGGACTGTCCCATGTCGCGTCGAGATCTACGGCCTGTCCATCCCACTGGGCAGGAGCGTCCCCTGGCTCGCCAGAGTCAAGGCTGACATCGTCCGCGCTGCCAAGATCGGTACTTGTCAGACCGTCGGCACCGCCGTCACGGGCGAGAATCTCTGCAACCAGCTCCGGAGGCAGGTTGGCCCCACAGCCCTTTTCTTTGCAGCACACGCTGACCGCGGACGGCTGCGCGTCCCCCACCTGGACCGGCTCGCAGGTGTAACCAGAGGGGCAGTCAACCCGGTTCTTGCAGACAACATGGCCGCTCGGGATATTGGGGGAGAAGGTACAAGCAGCGAGAGCGCACGCTGTGGATACCAGCAGGCTGTGCCCTATTCTTCGCATGGTCATCCTCATGTGGAACCGCAGCTAGAAGGTCATGTCCAAGCTGGCGCCCGCGCCGTCGGCCATGAACAAGGGCGACACGCGGGTTGAACTTGATCGAGGTTCAGCGCGGGTGGACCCCATCCAGTACAAAGCGCTCCCAGCGACTGCCGCCGCCGCCCCCACCCCGTAGAAAACCCACTGCAGGGTTTCGTAGCGGCGGCCATCCGCGAGCTTTCCGTTGATGGAGGACCAATCGACAACACCATTCTTGGTCTGGTTCTCAACCTCCGTCTCGGTCTTCCTCACCAGCACGCTGAATACAACCCCGGTAACCAGAGCCGCACCTCCCAAGACACCAGCCCCCAGGCCCGCGTAGCGCCAGCCGCGCCCGGGGTCTGGTTCCGTGGCACGGGTCTGCGTGGACACCGTCGTCGTCGCACCCGTCGCGCTGGAAGCGCCGGCGGAGGCCGCCCGCTCCCGTTGCAGTTCCGTTTCGATCTCCGTGATGTAGGTCTGCGCGTCCCGAACATCTTCATCGGGCGCCCCCTTGCTCTTGCGGAGAAACTCCTTGAACCGAGACAGGGCCAAGGCCGGCTGGGCATTCTGGTGATAGCAACGCCCCTGGTTGAAGATCCAAATCGGATCATCGGAGGCCGTGTACAGCTCGGCCAGGAGCCGAACGCCTTTCTGGAAATCGCCGGCACCGCAGGCTGTCTTCGCCTCGGCCACCCGAGGGTCCTGCCCGGATTCCTGCGCCTCGGCCACCTGGCCCACCAGCAAGCAACCCACGAGCGCCCCAAGCGTTCTCAGCATTGTCTTCCTTCCCGTCGAAGTCGATGCCACGAGCATCAGAACTTCTCGCGCTTGATGGTCTTGGGAGCCGCTCCGACACTTGCGGGCGGCGGCGGGGGACTGATGGTGGGCGGCTTGGGAGGTTTGGGGAAACTCCCACGCGCTTCTTCTCGCTCCGGACGGATACGGGAACGTCCACTCGCCCGCTTCTTCGCCCGTTCCCTGCTGCCCGCCACCGAATTCCTTGCCACGGGCGGGCCGCCTTCGCCAGCAGCACCCACCACGTGCCTGTCCACCCCGTCACCCACTGTGAGTTCTGGCACCTTGGGAATCTCTGGCTCCACCGCCGGTCGCGCCGGTCGTGGCTCGGCCGGCACTTCGATCGGCAGCAAAGGCACGGCCGCCTGGCTTGCGGGCCGCGCGCCGTCCGGGACTGACCCTTTCCGGTACTTGAAGCCGATGCCCACAGCCGCGGCGCAGATTGCAAACGCGCTGACCCCCACCAGGACGATGCGTCGGCCTCGATACACCGTCGGCGTCTCGTCGCTGGACGTTTGCATCTCCCCGAGGTTCGACGACAGCGTAGTCAGCGCAGGGCTTGGCGTGGCATCGCCCCGCGCGGACGCGACCAGGGACAGCTCTCGCCCAGACATTGCCTTGTCCTTGAGTACCAAGGTCCGCGTGACCGGCTGCGCGCCGATCAGCGTGGGCGCCCCGGTCTCCCCCGCGAGGAGGGCACCGAAGCCGTCCATGGTCTGAATGCGATCCCTCGGGTCTTTCTCCAGGGCCTGGAGAACCACCGTCTCAAGATCGGGCGAGACTTCCGGGCAGAGCAGGCGCGGCGGCCTGGGCGCGACGGTCATGTGCTGGAGAAAGAGATCACCGAAGTATTCGCCAAGAAAGGGCGGCTGACCGCACAACATCTCGTAGAGGATAATTCCCAGCGCGTAGATGTCGGAACGGTGGTCGATCTCCGTCGTCTTGCCCCTGCACTGCTCGGGGGACATGTAGGCCGGAGTCCCCATGAGCGCGCCCGCGCTGGTCCTCGGTGTCCCGGGTGCAAACTCGGGCCTCAGCTTGGCAACGCCGAAATCGAGCACCTTGATTTGCTCTTGGGTTGGGCTTCGAGCGTCGACAACCACATAGAGGTTGTCAGGTTTCAGATCGCGATGAACGATGCCAACGGCATGCGCGGCGGCCAAGGCCGAGGCGGTTTGCCGGGCATGCCTCACCGCCTCGTTCTCTGACAGGCGCCGCACCCGTCGGATTCGGGCCGCCAGGCTTTCCCCTGCAAGAAACTCCATCATCATGTACGGCACCCCCTCGGGCAGAAGGCCGACGTCGATGATGTCGATGATGTAGGGGTGATGAATCGCGTTCGCCGCCCGCGCCTCGTTGAGGAAGCGCTGGACCAGATCCCGGTTCGCGGCGAACTCGGGCTTGAGGATCTTCACCGCAGCTTTGCGGTTCAGGATGGGATGCTCCGCCAGATACACCACACCCATGCCTCCCTCGCCCAGAAGCTGCTCAATCCTGTAGTTGTTGACTATGTGTCCAATCACTGGGTGTGAAGCCGATCCTGCCGCGCCATTTTAGCAGAATGCGTCTCTCCGCGCGACAAGACGGGGCGGGTCTTGCCGCCGTCTCCGGCTGCCAATGACGCGGGATGAATCACGCATGCCAGTCTACTCCTACGGGTCACCAACGCCGCATCACAAGAGCAATCCCAGGAGGAAAGCGCCCAGCGGGCCGACCACACTATCGGACCATGGGGACGCCCGCCGGATCTTCTCCCTGCCGCGTTTCGTCTGGATTTCTCCGGGTACGTCAACTGCGTCCCGGCGGCGGCAAGCGCGCCAATGACCTTGCCAAGGGTGGGAAAAAATGAAAAATGGCGCCCGGGAGCGAGTGCGAGGCCGACCGCCGCGAACCACGACACTGGGAACATACAAGATGGCTAGTCGTCAATGGATCATCGGGCTGACGCTGCTGCTTGTGGGCGCGGCACCCGCAGAAAAGGCAAGCAGACCCATGAGCACGATCAAGATTGAACGGCTGGGCGACGCGAGTCCGTCACCGAAAAAGGGAGGGTGGCGCAAGTCCGAGGCGGTCGAATCCACCCCCATCGTTCTGTGGCGGGGCCAGGACGTGGCAGCTGCTTTCTACTACCAGTGGGAGCTCGAAGGCGTCCTCGGCCGCTACCAGCAGAAGATCGCATCCGTCGACACCCGCGCCAAGACCTGGTTCAAGACTCTGGGCAGCGATTTCCCCATCAAGCTCTCCGAACACTTGCTCGTCAACCGCGACGAAACCGCGCTGCGCTCGTTTGATGTCGACCATTTGCAGGTGGCGGATCTCGACGGAGACGGGACGGACGAGCTGTTGTTGCCGCGCCATCAGGGCGGGGTCGATGTCTACCATCTTGCCAAAGGCAGGATCTTCTCGTGGTCGTCCCCCACCTGGGAGGCCAAGTACTATACCAACAGCGTGGTTTCGGTTCAGAAGGCGAAAGCCGGAGGTCGCGAGTCGGTCTACTTCGTCTTCTCCGCGAAGCGCGATGGCGACGCCAAAATTCCGCCGGAGGTGGAGCGAGCGCACGCTGGCCAACCGACCGAAAACATCGTGGAGGTTTCGGCCACCGGGGTGCGGGTGATCCCGCTGCTGGGCCTGCCCGCGGTAGTCACACAGATCGTGGGAGTGGGATTGTTGAATCGGCCGGGCTCGAACCAGATTGATGAACTGGCGGTCTGCAGTCGCTTGCAGGGAAAGAACGAGACTTTGTTCTCGCGGCACAGCCTGGCCGGGACGCTGATCGGCAAGGTGCGCGAGATCTATGCTGACATCGCGCTGGAACCGCGCCTCAGCTTCTCGTTTCTAGCCCACAGTAACGAGCTGGTGGCGGTGGGTGATTCATTCAAATGCGTGGTGTTCGTCTGGCCCGAGAAGCCGGTGAACTGGTTCAAGAAGGTGGAGTTTGTCGGGGAAGGCAAGCCGTTCGTGTTCCGCGGCGTGGTGGACCGCAAGAGCGGCAACCCCAAGGCCCTGTTTCGGCGGGGCGACAATCTGATCGCGTTCGACTCCGACGGCCGGTCCTATCGGCGCGAGGGCGAGCGCAACGTGGCGGGCGACGGCCGCGAGACCGTACCGTGGATGGAGCTTGCGCCCACCAGCCCGCTTCACCGTATCGCGCAGCTCGTTCTTCTGGAAGGGGACGACGACGCCATCCTTGTCGTCGAGAACCGGGACGCCGGCGTGCGCGAACTGACCCTCAAGGATGCGCGCGAGGCGGCCAGCAAGTACCTTGACCCGAGCTATGTCGAGCGCACCGAACGCGAGTTCGCCGTGACCTTCGAACATGTGTACGACGTGAGGCGCATCCCCGACGAGCTTCTCGGCCCCGCGAGCCCCCTGCACTCGCTGGAGGACATTCAACGGTTGCTTCCCAAGTACTACGAGTTCAAGACGGCAGACCTTCAGGGGAGACTGCAGATCAGGCTCGCCATCGAGCTGACGGAGCCGTTTGAACAGAAGACGGACATCGCGGAACCGCGATACCGCAGCATCCCGGAATACAAGGCCTGGCTGAAGACGCTCAACTACGATGCCGAGCTGCGCCTGCGCGTTCTCAACGGTCGTGGCGTCCTCAGCGACCACACCCTGTCAACCACACTGCTCTACGGTCGAGACATCCGCACGAAACGAGCTGGTGACCGTTTGCGCATAGTGCTGCCCCTGGTGCGCGAGGATCCCAAGACACTGGTGGCGGGCTTCTTTCTCCTGTCCTTGAGCTAGTCATGCCCAATTTCCATATGCATTGGCTTATCGCCTTGGAGGCGGCGAATAGCTTCGCAAGAGATGATGACATCTCCACCGGCAGGGACTTGTATATCGACCACTGCAAGAGCTTCAAAGCCTCCTTGTATGCGGCCGTCAAGAACGCCACGTCGGTGGCTGACTTCCGCAGAGAGTTTCAGAGAGCCGCCAATGAGCTTGAGTCCAACCTGCACAAGCAGCCCGCCTACGACGCAATCACCTGTTTCTCCGCCTACATGCTCGGCGCTTGCGGGCCGGACTTCTGGACCTTGATGTCGAAGGAAGGCGTCCCAAGTGCCAAACACACAGCCGGCATCCATTTCGACTTCGGCCACTACAACCGAACCCACCACCAATTTGCAGTAAGCGCAAAGAGGCTTCGCTCTAACAAGAAGTGGACCCTCACCCAAAAGGCGGAGCGCGCCTATTTCACTGGCTTGGCCACGCATTTTGCCGCGGACCTGGTCATGCACGAATTGGTGAATGTCTACGCGGGCGCCTACAACATCCTTGAGCCTCGCTGGGAAAGCGAGCACGGCGTCAGCAGCTCACTCAAGAATCTGTGGAGCACACACAACAAGGTCGAGCACTACTGGGACACCTACGTGCGCTACCGCTGGCTGGGCAACTGGGGAACCGTGTGGAGTCCCAATGAAGCGCCGGGGGGCCCCGCCAGCTACCAGCTTCCACTGGCTGACACACTGTCACGCGACGCGAAGGGCCTGAATTCCGGACTGGGAGAGGACATTGCCAAGCTCTTCATGAAGGACAAGGATCTGAAACACGAGGCAAACCTGGCCGGGCCCAAATACCATGTCGACGACAAGTTGCCAAACCTGCCCGAAGTTAGCAAGAGCGCGGAGTACAAACGCAACGAGGAAAACCACTTCAAGAGCAACTGTCACTACCTGCTGGAGCGTTCACTCATCTTCCCACGGATATTTTGCGACCGGGTTCTCGCGCGAGAGGGAATTGAACCGTTCATCTACAAAGTGGTCGTGGACAAAGCGGACGGCGCCTACCCTGCCACAGATGTCTACGCCAAAGCGATCGAAGAGGCGACAACCCCTCAAATGAACGACCTCTTCAACGGCGGTCTCAATGAAAGCAACAAGCTCAAGACCTTCTCCTCGCGCACAAATCTCGATGACGGCTTCAATACCTTCAATTATCAAATCTACTTCATGTGCCCGCGACTGGCCAGGCTGAAGCAGTACGGCCCCACGGTGTTCTGGGAGCCCAAGGCCTTGATCCCTTTCTTCACGGCCGCCGTGGAGGCGGCCTCACGCTTCGCCGGCGCGTACCTGAGTTGCGCGGAGGGGCAAGGCGACAGCCTCGGGCCACTGGGCAGGTTCTGGAACCTCGACACCGGTCTGGGGGTCGAGGTCCAGAACGTCGCCAGTGCATCGACCTACGAGGTGCGCACGCGCATCCGACTGCCCCACGTGACCGAGGCCACCAAAATCCGCATCGGGCATCAACGTCAGGACGAATACCTCGGAGGCAAGGACAGGAAAGACTACGAGCTTCCAAAGAAGTACTCTTTCAAGCCAGGCAAGCCGGCGTTCCCGGTCGTCGACGGTCCCGTGGTCGAGAGGAGCGAGGACGTCGTCGAGACGGCGATGGAACAGTACCTGCGCGCCATCAAGGCCAAGGAGGAGAGGGGCGAACCACCGGTAGGGATGAGCAAGGATGAATACTTTAGTGGCCCCCGTACCGGGCGTGCCGCACCGGCGCTGTTGGTGCCGACCGATTCAATCTGCTCGGAAAACGTGGCGGTCAAGCCCCCGCCGCTGTCCACCCGGCTGAGCCTGGAATTCGATGTCCCCATCGTGCGCTTGGGAGGACAAGAGATTACGGCTTTTGCGCTGTATGCGGACCGCGCTGGTGCAAGCGCGGCACCTCAGGGGGATGCCGAACACGCCGCCAAGGAGTGGTTGGCGGCAGGAAAGAGCCAATGCCTTCGATTCATCGAACACACCCAGACAGGGGACGCGGACGACATCAGGGTGGATGGCGAGCGCGTTCGATTCACCGGCCGGGTGCTGGCCAACCTCGAGCATGATCCTCCGTGGGACACAGCCACTCGCAAGATTGAGGCGAAGAAGTGGAACAACGTGATCGCTCCCGCTGACGTCGCCAAGTTCTGCGGCCAGAACATCGCGGTGACAACGTGCCGAAGGAATGTCCTGAAGCAAAAGGTCGACTTTCTTGGCAGGAGAAGCGATGGCGAGTTCTGGGCGGACTGCGATTTTCAACTCTACCAGGACGCTTGCCCCACCGAGCAGGTGTTCTTCACGATCTTCCCGCTGGTTCGCACGCGCAAGGGATGGTTCGATGTTTTCACCAACAAGGAGGTCAAGAAAGCGGACTTCGAGGCGATGTGCAAGATCCGCTGTGTCGGTTTTGTGCCCATCGTGCTGCTGTACGTGTGTGATGCCACTGGCCGTGCCCAGCTCGCTTCGTGCTACATCGATGGCCTGGAGGCACCAGTTGAGTCGATCGCGGCGGAGGCGCCGGTGGGCACGGAACCCCGCGAGCTGGGTGACCTATGGCTTCGCCTGGCAGTGCCGCCCGAGGATGCCGCAAGACTCGAGGAGCGATTCGTTTTGAAGAGTGCGGACGGAGCATTCCTCGCGGAAAAGTCCGCCAGCACCGATCATCTCCCTGACGATGCCAGTGCAGATCTTCTCTTTGACAATCTCGACAAAGGCAAGAGCTACACGCTGGAGGTTCATCGCGACAATGAGCAGCCCCTCGTTCTATTCGAGAACGTCCCCTACGCAGAGTTAGCCGGCCTGACGTCCGACGAGTCGGGCCAACCCTCGAACGACAAGGAAGATGCATGAAACGACGGGACGCCAAGTCCTACGTCCGATCCCACGGAGCGTCCGTAGGTCCGGTGTCTGTCCCGAAACGTACAATTGGACATCGGCGAGGCGACGAACCGCCACGCAACACACGCTCGATCCGGCTATCCGCAACAAGCTCGTAGCGTCAGTACCCGGACCACGCGACTGCCTCGCACCTCCGGCGCTCCGCACTGGACACGCCGAATCGCGCGGCCGGCGCTCATCGGGAGGAGGAACAAGTCCTGAACTCACTTCGCGCGCGTCTTAGAGCGAGCGCGGGAGGATGGTCGCCTCAACGCCGGACCCTTCAGACTTAGGTTCGGCCTGGAATACCGCCACTCGCTCGCCTTGCTTACAGACCAATCGGCGTCCTTCTTCGTTAGCGCGCCTCGGCGCACCGCCCCACAGCCAATCGACCCCGTATACGAGAGTCGTGGTCCGAGCACTTCGAGATACCCGTCGAAATCAAAGGCGTCTATTCGCCTGCGAGTCAACTCAAGGACGAGCACTCCAATTGCCTTCTCGCTCGCCAGCGCCATTTCTTCCCGTCTAACCACCAAGAATCGACTATCGCAGTCCGTACCCGCTGGCAGGAAAGGAGAGTCTGGGGAGCCTCGATGTTTCAGCACAGGGTCGATGAGAATTCGCGCGCCCTCCGTGGCGACACGACGAACACACTCCTCCGAGTTGAGAATTCCCTCGTCTCCAACTAGTGCGGACACCACAATCTGACAACGTTCCGCGGTTTGCTTGGCGGATGGCGCCGCGGAAGGCGTGGCCAGCAGGATGAGTAGAAACAGGGTTGTCACACATCTCCCATTCCGTCTTGCCTCGCCCCCCCCGGTTCAGAGCAGGTCGCGCGAGACCGGCACTGGTTGCTCCGGCTGCGGATCGGCCTTGTCAAAATGCAAAGGCTCGATTTGACCTGTTGCCTTGTCTCGCAGACGGAGCTGATACTCCTGGGACCTGCCTCTGACACGAGGCACCTCGAAGGCATCCTTGGTTACGGGAATGCCATACACCGTTAACTTGGGCCGCAGCCGTTTCAAGTCCTCCGCAAATGACATTGAGTTGCAGCCGGCGAAGTAGACGGTCTGTACTCCAGCTGGCAGATACTGGGCCAGTTGACTGGCTGTCATCCGTTCCGTGGTTCCGTCCGGAAGATCGAGCCAGAACTTGTGCGTCTCACCCGCCTTACGGTTCACATTGCCATCGACATTCTGCTCGGTCGTGAGGTGGTGACCCACGAAAACTACGGTCTTGCTGGGTGCGGCCTGGATATGCCCGAGATTGAAATTTCCTCGGTAGGTAATCCTGACGTCAGCAGCACCTGCCCCCGGAATCACAAGTGCAAGCTCGCGCTTCAAGTCGGAAGTGGTTCTCTCCATCGCTCTCTGGGCGCTGCGGTCAATGCCGCTGTACCAAATCGTGGTGTCCTGGGAAACTTGAGCCAGATGAATAGTGATGGCTCCGGGTTTGGGCGACCCGAAGGGTCCGTTTGTGATTCGCCATACAGTCATGTGTCATCATCTTGCTGTATGGGCATCCGCTGTGTGCCTAGGTGAAGCATCGCGTGGGTAGTCTAGCGCAAGAAGCGGATTCTCGAAACACATCCCTATCAGGCCTCACCTATCAGGCCTCACCAAGGTTGCCCCTTCCCCAAAGGCAAGCAACCAGAAGAGGCCTGCATAGCAAGCCTTCAACGTGAGCCTCCTTGACTTGAGCCGACGCAAACATTCAGCCTAACACACACTTCAGAGAAGGCCGTCCTTGACCGGGACGGCCTTGGCCGTCACCACAGCTGTGGCTGAGGTCAGGCCAGCGCGGCTGGCGGTCAGCGTGATGTCTCCCGGGGTCAAGGTGGAGCGAACGAAAACCCGGTTGATTCCGGCCTCGGTCAACAGATATGTGTTGTTGGTCGAAGCGAGTACACGGGTGTTGTACCCGCCACGCCAGAACCCGGGCCCGGTCATGGCGAAATCAATCCTGTCTTCGTCAGTGGGACACCGCTGTCCGTTCGCATCCACGACCTCGACATCGTACATGACCACGTCCGCACCATCGGCCTGCAGGCCACCCGGCCCAACCGTCGGGGTGAGCCTGATCGCGCTCGCCGGGCCAGCGGTCGTCAGTTCATGCTGGCGCGCCGGGGTTCCGCTCGCGTCGTACCCCACGGCCTTGATGCTGCCCGCAGCCCACGCGACGCTCGGAAAACTGTACTGATAGTGATTGATCGGAGTCGACGACTTCCCCTTCGATGTGCCATTGACGAATAGTTCCACCGACGAGACGTGGTTGGCGAGCACATACATGGTCTTCGTGGTGCCCGCGGGATAGCTCCAGTGCCCGATGATGTGAATGTCCGGCTGGGTGTTCCCGGCCACCCGGAAGGCGTAGTAGATCTCCTTGGGCAAACGGACGGCATCCACCTTCCCGCTACATCGCGCCACGCTGCTACTCTGCAGGCGTCCGTCCGAGTTGGAGTCAGAAAAGAGGATGGAGGCGTAGCCTGAGTAGCGCGAGCGCGAGGGATCCGCGTTCCGGATCGTTTCGAGGTTCAACCAGCCATCGAGACCAGAGACTTGCGCCGTAGCGAAAGACTCCGATTGCCAGTGATAGGTGTCGGTGGCTCCTGGTTTGAAACCGCCGACGTGCGGGGGCGAGAAGTCATCCCAGATCCCACGCATAGCCTCATCGCCAAAGTTTTCCACTTCCAGGACGGGTCCCTGATCTCGATAGGCGTCCGAGTACCCGTAGGAGCACGGCCCGGGGTCGCAGAAAACATCGGAAGCTTGGGTAATTGAGCCGAACCATTGAGCGTACTGTGCGCCACCGTTATCGGACATGTCCTTGTCACCCAAACCGCGGCCGCCCTTCTCCTTCGGGTCCCACAGCGTCTGGACGTCCGCCATGTCCTTCATGTGGGCAGCCACCACGCCGGTGTTGCCCGCCTCCCAGAGGAACACGCTGGGATTGTTTTTCAGGTAGATCATGCTGGCGCGCATGACGTTGAGCCTTTGCGTCCATTGCACGCCGGTCGGGTCCGATTCCTTGTCACCGGCCGGGGCGATGTTGATCACGCCATATCTGTCACTGGATGCGACGTCGATCCGCTGCGGCGTGATGTGCATCCAGCGAACGTGGTTGCTGTTGGCGCTTCTTATCATGTTCGCATGGTAGTCGTGCATCCAGTCCGGCACGGCTTCGCCCAGGCCGGCCCATTCATTCGTTGATTGCTGGGCGAAGCCGAGTAGGTAGACGAACCGGTCGTTGACGTAGACGCCGCCCGTGCCCGCGCCACCCTTGAATTCAGTCTTGCGGAACCCGGTGAGAGTGTTCCGTCCATTGATTTCCTTCCCGCCCAGGTTGAGTGTGGTGACGACATTGTAAAGATTGGGGCTCACGTCGCTCCACAACTTCGCGCCAGTCAGGGCTCCCGAGGCATTTAGCACGGTCGTGCCCGTGGTGGGCAGTGAGGCAGCCGTGCCTGAGAATATGGCAAGCGTCGTGCCGTTGGACACATCCACCACTCTCACCCCCAAGCTAGCGCTTTGCGCGCTCCCGGATTCGTTGCTCACCTCGGCTTCCACATTCAGGGTCAGATCGCCCTTGTTGCCTTCGGCGTTGATATTGGCGTAATCGGAGCCGTAGATGTAGATACCCGAGGTCTGCAGGTTGTTGTAGAGGGGATAGGTTTGGTAGATCTTGCCTGGCAGGTGCAGCCAGACGTGCCCGATCAATCCGCCATAGCTTGGATTGGTGGCCCGGTTGTTCCACTGGAAACCCGTGCCTGTGGTGGATTCGGCGTACGTGGCGCTGTTGTCGACGCGAACTGCGAGGACATTCTCGGCGTCGCCGAAATTGGCTTTTTCGGTTACGTCGATGCCGCAAGGTGTGACGCCGTCGTCATAGACGCCGGCCGGTGTACCGTTGATGTAGAACTGGGCGCCGGTCTTGATGCGCTCGAATTCAATGATCGCTTTGTTGCCATAATACGCGGCTGGAATCTTGAAATGCTTCCGGTACCAAGCCGGTCCCTGATAGATACCCGTGTCGCCAGTGCTGTGGTTGGTGAGCACTCTGAAGGAGTCGGTGTCGTTGTAGGTGTGCGGAGTGCTGACCGGAGACCACGTGCTGTCATCGAAAGCTGGGGCGTCTGCGCCGGACACGTCCTGCCTGATGAACTGCCAGCCGGGATCCATGCTGTACTTGGCTTCGCCCGGAATCGGCACAGTGCCTCCGGTTGGCAAGGTAGAACCACCGGTGCCACTGCCCCCCTGGTTCGAGCCGCCCTGGCCCCCGGCGGGCACGCCGCCCGAGCCAGTATCTGCCTGCCCCCCAGCGACTGCCCCGCCGATGGGTTGGCCAGCCGCGCCCCCGGCGGGTTGACCAGCCGCGTTTCCGGCAGCGTTTCCGCTGGTGGCCGGTTCGGTTTGGCCGCCGGCAGGGTTGCCGCCAACCGGCTCCACGGTCTGGCCGCCGGCAGGGTTGCCGCCGACGGGCTCGACGGGTTGACCGCCAACGCCATCTCCTCCCGAGACAAGCGTGGTCTGCTCACCCCCTCCCCCCCCTGCACCTCCGTTGTTGCCCGAGCCGCTCGAAAGCTGTGTGCCACCGCCGGCATCCGGGCGTGATCTCAGCGAGGAGCTTGAGCAAGCGAAACCCACAAGTGTCGCCACGAGGAGAACGGTCGAAGGGGCGCCTTTGCATCGCATGAGAAACTCCTTCTGACTAGTAGGGGGCAGGTCCTCAGCAAGACGGGTCATCTATGTGAGCCAGGACACTCTGACCTTCTGCCCGGGTGAATGCAGCAATCGAAGAATCAGCAACCGCATTGCTAGCGTCGCGTTTTTTCACAGAATACGGCCGGCGTTTCCACCTGCTCGGGGCGCAACAGCTGGCACCCGGGTGGCGGCTGCGCGCCTGGCTGCCAGCCGCACCCGCTGACCAGATACAGCCGGTGAAGTCCGGGAACCCAGAGCTGATGACAGCGCTGGGCGGCCACTTGCGACGAAGCCGGCTCGCTCGTATCCAGGCTCGACAAGGCCGAGAGGCGGCCCTGGTCGCGAAAGATGACGGACAGCTCGCCCAGCACGTCCGAGAGCACCTGGCCCCACCGAGGCCAGGCGATGGCCATGTCTTCGTACATCATCGTGGACCGCTCGTACAGAATGCCGCCCCACTTCTGCTTGTAGCGAAGCACGCCATCGCTCAAGAACGGACGGGAGGCCCGGAAATCGATCGAATGGCAGCCCAGCACGCGCGCCTGGAGGCAAGCGTAGAGGTAGACGGCAGCCATCACTCCTTGTTTCATCAGCGCCTCATCCCCGCCGCGCATGCCGAAGGCCCAGGACTGCAGTACACCGTCGACGGGCTCAAGCAGCGCGCCCGCGACGCGCTCCTCGCCCTTCCTGATCCACAGAATACCGCCCCGGGCATGAACCTGGCGATAGGACCGCTCACCCTGGACGAATGCGTCTTCGCCATAGCGGCTGTGGCACATTGGCACGTGGTAGCCGTGATAGAAGTCGGCCAGGTCACCGGGGGCGCGCGAGTAGAAGGGCCGGTAGGCATGGTGCCGGATTCGCTGAATCTCCCTTCGCCGGGACCGGCGGCCAAGCTCCATCTCCTCCGCGCAATCGGGAGCCGGCCGGCGCATGCCGACCCAGGTTGGGACAACCAGGTACCCGTCGGCGAAGAGCCACGCGGCGTTGCTGGAATCCGCAAGAGCGATGGTGAGGTCGACCGTGTCGCGCAGGTCGCGGAGTCGACCACGCAGCTTCCAGATCGGCACGGCCGCAACGGTCTCGATGGAAGGTGGTGAGAGAAAGACGAGTTGGGAGATGTAGCGATTGAACCACCCGGGACGACCGGCCACCAGGACCCTGGCGTTGCGGCCGCGGGGACGGGCGGGGCCAGTCATGCGGAGGATGGGAATCCGCAGACCCAGATACGGGGTGAGGCCGAGGTACAGGCGCCAGAAGGAATCGCTGATCGGCAGCGGAATGTACGGAGACAGGACGCTGTAGACATTCATGGCTCGACCACGCTTGCGTTCTTGCAAGAAGAAGCCACCAGCCCGGGAAAGCCGGCAGGGTCGAAGCCTCGCTCGGGCCAAAATCGACGATGGAACAGGCCGGAAGCGGCCACATGCGCCACCGCCCGGCGGAGCAGCTTGTCCTGCACGGCGAAGAACGACTCCGGCCGCGCGTGCAGGTTGGCGCGCAGCTCGCACAGCAGCGGCCAGGTGCAGAAAGTCTCGTTCACGGCGCAGCCTCCGTGACCACCAGCCGCTGTTTCTCGCCCGGTCGCCAGGTAATGGCCTGTACCGGTTCGATGACCAGCGCGATCGGCTCCGAAACGGTCAGTTCAAGAGCGTGGCGTATTGCGGGCAGCGCGGTGGCGTCGGCGACGAGCTGCACGCGAACCGAATGGCCTGGATTGGCAACAACCCGCCACTGCCGGATCTCGGGAAACCGTCCCAGGATCTCGTGGAAGAACGGCCAGAACAGCCGGCGCCCCGAAGGCAAGGTGATGGAATCGACGGCCCGTCCGTGGATATGCCGGAGCAGCGGCAGGGAGCGTCCGCAGGCACAGACAGCAGAGTCGAACTCCGCATGGTCGCCGGTGTCGTAGCGGATCATTGGCATACCGGTCATCCCGAGGTCGGTGACGATCATCGGGCCGCAGGCGCCCTCGATCTCGACGATGTGGCTGTCGGCGCTGACGTGAAAACCTCTCCGCTCTTCGCACTGCCACGCGAAATTGGATAGCTCCACCAGACCAAAGACATCGACCGGATCCGTGCCGAGGCGCCGTCGGATCAGCTCTCGCGTGGGCGGCGCCAGGGTCTCGCTGTCGGAGATGACCAGGCGCGGGGGATGTGAGAGCGTGCGGTCCTGCAAGGCCTTGGCCAGGGCGGCCAGCGTGCTGGCGCCCGCCACGATGACCTCGGGCTTCGTGGCCAACAGGTGGCTCGCCCACGACGATGGCGGATCCATGAGCGAGAGCCAGTCTTTGGGCGCGACGCCGAGCGACTGGACAAAGTGGCGATCCCCTGTGATCATGCGGATCTCCATCGTCCGGTCGGTCCAGCGATAGCCCTGCTCGAACAGGATTCGCCAGGCCGTCACCCGCTGCCACCGCTGATCCGCCGCGTTCAGATAGATACGCAGCGGCGATCCGGTGGAGCCGCTGGTGCAAACCGTCCGGCACCGGTCGAGTCGCACACCGCGGGCCACCACCGTCTCCGCCGCAGAGGATTGGAGCAATCCCTTGTCTACAATCGGCACGCGCGACAGGTCGTGCAGGCCGCGCACGTCCCGCGGGTGAAAGCCGTGACGGTCGTATAGGTCGCGATACATGGGCACGTTGGTGTAGGCGTGCAGGAGCAGGCGGCGAAACCGTCGCCACTGCTGCTCGCGCATCTTCTCCGGCGGCCAGCGGCTGGTGGCCAGCGCGCGGCGGAGAAGACGGGGCATCTGCAGGGAGTCCCAGAGCATGTCGTTGCTGGCGAAGGCCAGGGTACCTGCAGCGTACTCCAACTGCGCCGCCGCGGGATCGGACACTGCACTGCCAAGAGACTTGCTGGGATTCTCGCGTGAAATCGCGAAGATCAGCCACTTGGAACCGCGGGCGTTACCACGTAAGGTCCAACCCATGACAATTCAACGTTGGTCTCTGGCTCTGTCGTTGCTGGTGGTGATCATGCTGCCGCGGTCGGCTTCGGCGGTGCCGCCCGCCGACGGCTGGGTGATCTGGCAGTCCAACCGGCAAGACGCCCGCCATGAGGTCTATCGAGCGCGCGCGGATGGCAGCGAAATCACGCGCATGACCCAAACCGGAGGTCTCGGCCCCTTCTGGGCGCCTGATGGCCGTTGGATCGTGTACCGCGACGATGCCAGCATCATCTACCTCATGCGCCCCGACGGCAGTGAACTGCAAACCCTGGCGACCGGTTGGCCCTGCTTCTGGTTGCACGACAACTCGGGGTTCATGGTCGCGCAAGGGAGCGCCTTCAGCCTCTACGACCCGGAAACCAAGGAAGCCAAGCTGCTGTTCCACACTGAGGATTTCCCGCAATTCGCCGGCACCACTTTCCAACCGAACGCCATGACCCACGACAACCGCTACCTGCTGGTGGGTTCGCACCTGTACATGACTGGATACACCGGCGCCAATGGCTTCTTCACCTCGGAATACTCGTCTCTGGTTGTGGACCTGTTTCACAAGGACAGGGTCTACTTCGTGGGCAGCGGGTGCTGGCCATTCTCGCCGCCTGCGGGAGACTTGGTTTTCCACATCTGCGCCAACTGTCCGACCCATCCCGATATCTACCGAATGAGCCTGGCCGACCTGGCGACGCGAAGCTCGTACGCCCCCGAGGTGGCCCACGAAGACGCGGACTGGGGCCATGAGTACAACCCGCGCGTATCGAACGACAACCGCTGGATGGTTTACATGGCCTCGGCCGGTTGCCACGATGGCCCCGGCTGCGACTACGACATCTGGCTGCACGAACTGGGCGCGGGTCCGAGCGAGCGCTCGCGCGTCACCCAGGATCCCGGCTTCGACGGCTACCCTCAGATCTACGTGGGACCGCTGTGGCAGAAGGTCAGCCAGCCTCGCCTCCTGCTCACGCCTTCACGCCTGACCTTCTATGCCGGCGCGGACGCCACGCCGGCTGCGCAGACGATCAAGGCAAAGAATAGCGGGGGCGGAACGCTGGGCGCGGTGCTCGTGACGCCCGATCCCTCGGCGCCATGGCTGGATGTCCGGCAGGCTGACGCGAGCACGATGACCTTCGCTTTGCTCAGCGACTTCATCACCCGCGGTATCCAGCACGCCACGGTGACCGTCACGGTTGACGGAGCGCTGGGATCACCCGTCAGTGTTCCGGTCACCCTTTACGCTGACGAGTCCTTCCCCTATCCCGAAGGCGGCGCACCCGATTCCGGTGAGGTAGACGCGGCTGCGCCCCAAGAAACCGAAATCGATTCCGGTGCGGGCACTCCCGATGCAGGCACCGCGGCTGAGACCTTCCCCTACCCGGAAGCCGACGCACCCCAGAGCAGCGAGGTGGATACGACCGCGCCCCAAGCCATCGGGCTTGATTCCGGTGCGGGCACTCCCGATGCAGGCACCGCGGCTGAGACCTTCCTGCATCCGGAAAGCGGCGCACCCGAGAGCAGCAACGTGGAGGCCGGTGCGCCCCAAGCAGCCAGGCTCGATTCCGGTGCGGGCACTCCCGATGCAGGCGCCCCGGCGGTCAGCGCCGGCGGCGGCTGTGGCTGCGCGCTTGGCGGAATGCCCCGGGCAGCCGCGCCCCTGTGGATGCTGGGCCTGGCCCTTGCCGCTGTGTGCCTGCGCCGCCGCCGGTGATCGCTTTTCCGCACACGACCGGATAGCATGGTTGCCGCATGGTCCAATTCATGAAAGCTCAACGTTGGTCTCTGGCTCTGTCGTTGCTCGGCATGTTCATGCTGCCTCGGTCGGCATCGGCAGCGCCGCCCGCCGACGGCTGGGTGATCTGGCAGTCCAACCGGCAAGACGCCCGCCATGAGGTCTATAGAGCGCGCGCGGACGGCAGCGAAGTCACGCGCATGACCCAAACCGGAGGTCTCGGCCCCTTCTGGGCTCCTGATGGCCGCTGGATCGTGTACCGCGACGATGCCAGCACGATCTACCTCATGCGCCCCGACGGCAGCGAACTGCAAACCCTGGCGACGGGTTGGCCCTGCTTCTGGTTGCACGACAACTCGGGATTCGTGGTGTCGGATGCCACCGGCTACAACCTCTACGACCCGGAAACCAAGGAAACCACGCTGCTCTTCCACACTGAGGATTTCCCGCAATTCGCCGGCACCACTTTCCAACCGAACGCCATGACCCACGACAACCGCTACCTGCTGGTTGGTTCGCACCTGTACATGACTGGATACACCGGCGCCAACGGATCCTTCACGTCGGAGTATTCGTCTCTGGTGGTGGACCTGTTTCACAAGGACAGGGTCTACTTCGTGGGCAGCGGGTGCTGGCCGTTTTCGCCGCCCGCTGGAGATCTGGTCTTCCACATCTGCGCCAACTGTCCGACCCATCCTGACATCTACCGGATGAGCCTGGCCGACCTGGCGACGCGAAGTTCGTACGCCCCCGAGGTGGCCCACGAAGACGCGGACTGGGGCCATGAATACAACCCGCGCGTATCGAACGACAACCGCTGGCTGGTGTACATGGCGTCGGCCGGTTGCCATCAGGGCGACGGCTGCGACTACGACATCTGGTTGCACGAACTGGGCGCGGGTCCGAGCGAGCGCTCGCGCGTTACCCAGGATCCAGGCTTCGACGGCTACCCTCAGATCTACGTGGGACCGCTGTGGCAGAAGGTCAGCCAGCCTCGCCTCCTGCTCACGCCTTCGCGCCTGACCTTCTATGCCGGCGCGGACGCCACGCCGGCCGCACAGACGATCAAGGTGAAGAACACCGGGGGCGGAACGCTGGGCGCGGTGGTCGTGACGCCCGATCCCTCGGCGCCATGGCTGGATGTCCGGCAGGCTGACGCCGGCACGATTAGCTTCACGCTGCTCAGCGACTTCATCACCCGTGGTATCCAGCACGCCGCGGTGACCGTCACGGTTGACGGAGCGCTGGGCTCGCCCGTCAGTGTTCCGGTCACCCTTTACGCCGACGAGTCCTTCCCCTATCCCGAAGGCGGCGCACCCGAAGAACCCTGGATCGATGCCGGTGCAGGAGATCCCGATGCGGGCGAAGAAGTGGCCAGCAGCAAAGGCACAGGCTGTGGCTGCGCGCTCTACGGCGTGCCCCGGGCTGGCGCGCCGCTGTCGCTGCTGGGTCTGGCTCTCGCCGCCCTGTGCCTGCGCCGGCGAAGGCGCCGGTAGGTTCGCAGGAGCCATCCAGCCGCAGATTCTGCTCGGGCAGGATGTCCAGCCGATTGCTGGCCATTGGATGATTTTCAAACCCGATTCTGCGGTGAAGTGCCCCTGTGAGGGTTGCGCTGTGGCCATTTTCCCTTCAGCGCGACGGTACAGACGACATGTACACGCACCGCTTCAAGCAATTCTTGACCACCACAACCCGGATCCGCCGGGCGCCAGCGGCAAAGATCGCGGGAATTGGCTTGGCCCTGCTCTTCCTGGGACCTGCCGGCTGCAGCTCCGGCAGTTCCAGTGTCGCTCCCGACGACGCAGCCGGCAACGCAGGCGCCGCTGGGAATAGCAGTGCTTCAGCCGGGCAGGGAGGCGGCGCGGCGGCTTCCGGCGACACAGGTGGGCAGACCGCGACCGGCGGTGATGCAACCGCCGACGGTGGGGCCGGCGCAGGCGGGTCCAACGCCGCTGGTGGTCAGGCCGGGACAGGCGGCGGTGCAACGGTCGGCGGTGTGACGGGCGCAGGCGGGTCCGGCGTCGCTGGAGCTCAAGGCGGGAGTTCCGGCAGTGCAGTGACGGGCGGGGCAGGCAGCGTGGCCGGCTCGGCAGCTACGGCAGGCAGAGGCGGTTCGGGCGGCGCTGCGGGAGCAGGCGGGGGAGCCACAGCCGGCACCGGGGGCAAGGCTGGCTCCTACGGCAGTGCGGGAGCAACCGGCTCAGGCGGCGCGCCGCCCGTGACCAATCGTCAGACTCTCAACATCAATCAGTTCTGGAAATTCAAGCTGGGCGACTCCACCGGCGCGCAGGCGACCAGCTACGATGACACATCGTGGTCGACGGTCGGGCTGCCGCACTCGTTCAGCCTGCCGTACTTTTCATCGCTCCAGTTCTACACTGGCACCGGCTGGTATCGGAAGCATTTCAACTTCCCAGCGGAATGGTCAGGCAAACGGGTGTTTCTCGAATTCGAGGGGGCGTTTCAAGACGCCCAGATCTACCTGAACGGGAAGTCCCTCGGCAGACACCTGGGTGGCTATACCGGATTCTCCCTTGATGCCACCAGCACGCTGGTAGCCGGCGACAACGTCGTGGCGGTGCAGTTGAGCAACAAGTGGAACGCGCAACTGGCTCCGCGTGGCGGCGACCACCAGTTCTCCGGGGGCATTTACCGTGATGTGTACCTGGTCGTCACCGATCCTCTGCACGTCACCTGGTACGGCACCTTTGTGACCACGCCGACCATCTCGGCCTCATCAGCCACGGTGAACATCAAGACAGAACTACGCAACGACTATGCGACGGACAAGAACTGCACCCTGAAAACCGACATTGTGGACACAAAGGGCGCGACTGTGGCCACTGTGTCCTCGACACAGGTCGTGGCTGCGAACAGCACAGTGACCGTCGATCAAACCACGCCGCCGATTGCCAATCCGTCGCTCTGGCATCCGGATCATCCGACGCTGTACCGCGCGGTCAGTACGCTTTCCGAGGGGGCGACCAACCTCGACAGTTTCTCTACGACGTTTGGCTTTCGCTGGATCAGTTGGTCGGCGACCAGCGGGTTTTCTATCAATGGCGCGCACTACTACTTTCACGGCGTGAATGTCCATCAAGACCACGCGGGCTGGTGCGACGGCGTGACGAATGCCGGGCTCTTTCGCGACGTCAAGATGGTCAAAGACGCCGGTTTCAACTTCATCCGCGGCTCGCACTATCCGAAGGACCCGGCCTTTGGCGATGCCTGCGACCAGCTCGGGGTTCTGTTCTGGTCGGAGAACAACTTCTGGGGCTTTGGCGGCGCGACCGGCGAAGGCGACTGGAAGACGGGCGGCTCCTATCCCAACAACGCCGCTGACCAGGCCCCGTTTGAGACCAGCGTGATCGACAGCCTGACCGCGATGATCCGCGNNGCGTGCATCGCAATCATCCGAGCATCGTTGCGTGGAGCATGTGCAATGAAGTCTTCGATACCTCCGATGCCACCATGTCCCAGATGAAGGCATTGTTGACGAAGACGGTCACACTCACCCACCAACTAGACCCAACCCGCCCGGCAGCAATAGGCGGGGCCCAGCGTCCAAAGGGCACCGGACGCATCGACAAGATCGGCGACATCGCCGGCTACAACGGTGATGGCGCGACCATTTCTGACTTCCAGAATCCGGGCGTGGCGAACATGGTGACAGAGTACGGCGGCGTCGACTTCACCTCTCGCCCGGGCAACTACGATGCGGGGTGGGGCAGCTTGGAAACCACGCTCACCAATGGATTCCCCACTGAATACCCGTGGCGCAGTGGCCAGGCGCGCTGGGGAATGTTTGATCACGGCAGCGTTGCCGGTGCCAGGAATGAGGTGTCCGGAATGGTAGACTACTTCCGTCTGCCAAAGCGGCGCTGGTACTGGTATCGCAATGCGTACGCCAGCGTTCCCCCGCCAACCTGGCCCGTCGACGGCACGCCAGCGGCCCTGCAACTCACGACCGACAAGACCACTCTGGCGGCCGTGGATGGCACGGACGACACGCAAGTTATCGTGACGGTCGTGGATAGCAAGGGAACCCCGGTTGGCAACAGTGTTCCGGTCACTCTGTCCATCACGTCGGGCCCGGGCGAGTTTCCGACTGGAACCAGCATCACCTTCACCCCGGCAGGCAGCAGCGATCAATCGGACATTGCCATCCTTGAAGGCAAGGCCGCCATCGAGTTCCGCAGTTACTACGCCGGCACGACCGTCATCAGGGCGACCTCGCCCAATTTGACTGCGACCACGGTCACCATCACGTCGCAGGGCAGCCCGACGTGGGTTGAGGGCGTCACCCCGCCCACCGCGGCGCGACCGTACACACGTTACACGGGCCATTGACCGCTCCCCGGATGGCAGTCTGTGGACAACTGAAGTGAATCCATAATGGAGGATGCGATGCGAACCAGGACTCGAAAAGTGACTGCGTCTCTGGCACGAGGCTCCCTTTCTCTGCTGCTTGCCGGCGCCGTGACCATGCTTCAAGGCTGCGACTCGACCGGCGTGAGTTCCACCTCGCCCGCGACCGGCGGCCAACCCGCCGCAACCGGCGGCCTTCCCGCGACCGGCGGCCTTCCCGCGACCGGCGG
>PMCR01000321.1 GCA_003155465.1 Myxococcales bacterium
GGCCCGGCCGCCGAGGCGGCGGCGCGCGCGCGTTTCCTTCTGGGCGAGATCACCTACGCCCAGTTCCGCAATTTCGCGCCCAAACCAGACGACGTGGTGGGCACGGTCGACGGCAAAGTGGGTTTGCTACAGACCGTGGACCGCGCGTTTGCCTCGGTGATCGGCTCGCGCGACGCCCGCTGGGCCATGGCCGGGATCTCGCGCGTGGCGGACGCCTACGCCAAGTACGCCCTGTTCTTGCGTGCCCTGGAGCTGCCGCCTGGGCTGGGGGCGGAGGAGAGCAAGCAGCTGAAGAGCGTGATCGAGACTCAGGCCGCGGACGCCGATGCGCGCGCCGTCGAGGCCCGCACCCTATGCAGCAAGAAGGCCAAGGACGCCATGATCGTGACTGAGGCCGCGCGTAGTTGTCTGCTGGGTGAACCCATGCCCGATATCATCACCATGTACCCGCAAACCAAGTCGAGCGCAGGCGCCGACCTGCCGACTGCAGCACCCCTGCGAAAAGTGCTGCTCAAGAATCCCAGGGATGTACCCTCGTTGCTCAAGCTCGCCGAGTTGCACCTCGGTGCCGGGGATCTGGGCGTAGCCCTGCTGTTGCTGGAACGGGCCGAGACTTTGGCGCCCAAGCGCGCCGAGATCTACAACCTGCGCGGCGTGACCTTGCAGCGACTGGCCGAGCCGCAAGAGGCAGCCGATGCCTTCGAAAAAGCGGTATCGCTCGATGGATCCGATCGCGGCGCGCGCTTCAACCTGGCCGCGCACTATGCCTTCTACGGTCATGTGGACAAGGCCAAGGCCGAGCTTGGCAAGGCGGGCGGATTGCCCGCCACCGTGGGCGGGCCCGCGGATCATCCCGAACTGGGGCTGTTGCTCAAGCTGGGACCAGCACCCGCGGCCAGGCCCGCGAGCAAGGAAGGTGGCAAATGACCATTCGTCACTGGCCGGTCGTGGCCCTGCTGCTTGCCGGGGCGTGCGGCACCAGCTCATCCAGCTTGAGCCGGGCCGAACGGGACCGCCTGCCGCGAGATGCGCGCCAGGAGATCTTTGACGCGGAGAACGACGTGATCATCGCGCGCAATCGCCAGGACGAAGCGGGGGAGCGTCTGCGCGCCCTGCGCGTAGCCCTGGACCAGCTTGACGAGCGCCAAGGACGCAGCGAGAAGCGACTGTCCGCCACTCCCGGGGGTTCGTCGCGCGTGTCAGCTTTGCGCCAGGTCACGCGTGCCGAGCAGGACTATCTTGAGGCGCGCCAGGAGGTGACGGAATCCGATGTGGAGGTGGCCGAGCAAGAGGTCGTCACGGCCCGCGCGCGCCTGGCTCTGGTCAAGCAGCGCCAGCTCGTGCGCATCGGCAAGGTGCCCTTGGCTTCGCTCAAGAATTTCGAGAAGGCCATTGAGGCCCAGGAAGGCAAGGGCAAGCAGAGACGGGCTTCGTCCCTGGATCTGCGCAGCAAGGCACAGGCGCGCCTGGATGCCTGGAAGGCTGCGCAGGAGGGCTACGCCCGCCAAACTGGTGACTTCGACAGCGGAATCTGGATCGAATGAAAGCAACCCTTGTCCACCCGGATCGCGCCGTGCGATTCTCTTTCCGCGCCTCTTGCGGTGGCGCATCCCATGGAGGAATCCGATGCTCGTGATTGTTGAGCTACTACTGGCCGGAGGCCTGTTCATGTTTGGGATCCTGGCGACCTCGCTCGTCGCCGTGGGGATCATCCTTCAGCGCGTCTACACCCTGTGGCTGGGCTTTCGCCTGAACATCGAGGGACTACGCGACAAGGTGCTGGGGCATGTGGACGCGGGCGACTACGGCAAGGCGGCACAGTTGTGCGGTGGCAACCATCCCCTGCAAAAGATGATGCTGGCCGCGATCGAACGCGCCAATCGCAGTGAGAAGGAGATTCGCCGCAATGTGGAGACCTGCGCGGTCACGGAGCTGGCCCGCTTCCGGCGCGGCACTGCGGCCTTGCCCCACATCTCCAACCTGGCCACCCTACTTGGGCTGCTCGGCACCATTCACGGCCTCATCATTTCCTTCTCGGGCATGCAGGCGGTGGACGCGGCAGCCCGCCAGGCAGCTCTGTCCAAGGGCGTGGCGGTCGCCTTCTACAACACGTTCTTCGGGCTGACCGTCGCCACGGTCACGGTCGTTGCCTATCTGCTGGTGTCGGCGAAACAGAACCGCGAGATGACGCGCATGGAGCAGGCGACTGCGGCCCTGGTGGATCGTCTGCTCACTGGCCCGGAGACGCGGGGCGCAACCGCCCACGGCGGATCGGCAGGAGCAAGGTAGCAGCCATGTCCGGCGGTGGTGAGCCCGGCGAAGAGGAAACGGCAGGTCCGCGCACGAATGTGTTCGGCGAGGCCCAGGTTCCGCTGGTGCAGCTTAACCTGACGGCGCTGATGGACATCCTGTCGAACCTTCTCTTCTTCCTGCTGGCCGCATTCGGCGCGACCATCGTGATGGTCATCAATGGCACCGTTCCGGTGCAATCGGCCGAGGACAGCGACGTGGCCGATATGAAACGCGCGGTGACCGTGAACGTGTCCATCCAGAAGGAGGGGTTTCGCTTGGCGGCGCTGGGTACCGCTTTTTCACAGGAAGAGCTGGACGAGATGACTCGCCAGATCCCCTTGCACGGGCAGGTGCATGACTTCGCCAAGCTGACCCGCGAGCTGCGGACCATCAAGCAGCACTATCCCAAGTCGGACACGGTCATTCTGACCCCCGAGACTGGCGTGAAATACGAGGTACTGGTTCGCACCATGGATGCGGCCCGTGAATACGAGGCCAAGCAAGGGAACACCATGCGCTCCTTCGGACTGTTTCCCACAGTCGTTGTGTCCACGGTGGTGAAATGAGCTTCGGCAGGCGTAGCGTATTCGGGGGGCAGTCGGGTGGTGGTGGTACGCCAATGGTGGTCTTGAATCTGACCGCGCTGATGGACATTCTGTCGAATTTGCTGTTCTTCCTGCTGGCGGCCTANNGACGGCCATCCAGGTCGCCGATGTTCCGGTGGCTCGCGTCGTCAAGGGCCGCTTGGCCGATCCAGTCGACGAGGAGGGCAGAATTCCCGCCCTTTTCGCCAAGCTGACCAGTATCAAGGGAAACCGCGCCAAGTCAGGGAAAGAGCAGGAATCCGAGGCCAGCGGGATCTTGTTGCTTGCCGACCGGGATACGGATTCCGACGTGGTCAGCAAGGTGCTGAAAACGGCGGGGTACGCCGGATTCGTCAATGTCCGTTTTGGTGTCATCGCGCAATAGCCGCGACGCCATTTCTGGGTGCCAAGGCAGGCGCGCGAAACCCCACGAGGGCTGGTGCAACAGCCCCTTTGATTGACGGCCCATGAAATGCTGGTTAGAGCAGACCGTTCACGATGGGGATCGCCTTTGACGTCACCATCGCTGTGCCTGAGGTCAAACCGCTGCGTGTGGCGGTCACAGTGATATCTCCGGGGGTCAGGGTGGAACGGACAAAGACACGATTGATTCCGGCCTCGGTGTTCAGATAAGTGCTGTTGGTCGAACCGAGCACATGGGTGTTGTAGCCGCCCCGCCAGATCCCAGGCCCAGTCATGGCAAAATCAACCCTGGCTTCATCGTCGGGGACCCGCTGTCCGTTCGCATCCACGACCTCAAAGTCGAACATGGCCACGTCCGCTCCGTCAGCCTGCAGACCACTCGGCCCAACCGTCGGCGTGAGCTTGATGCTCGTCGCCGCTCCAGCCGTCTTCAGCTCATGCTGGCAGACTTGCTTGCCGCTGGCGTCGTACCCCAGGGCCTTGATGCTGCCCGCGGCCCAAGTGATGTTCGGGAAACTGAACGCGTAGGTATCCTGCGGGCTCGACGACTTTCCTTGTGATGTGCCGTTTACGAATAGTTCCACCGAAGGAGTGTTGGCGAGGACGTACATGGTCTTCTTGGTGCCCGCTGGATAGTTCCAGTGCCCAATGATGTTAATGTCTGGCTGGGTGTTTCCGGCCACTCGGAAGGAGTAGTAGATCTGCTTGATTAGGCGGACGGCATCTACCTTCCCGCTACAGCGCGCGACGCTGCTGCTCTGCAGGCGTCCGTCAGCGTTGGAGTCGGAGAAGTAGATCGAGCCATAGGCTGAAAATTTAGAGCGGGCCGAATCCGTATTCTTGATGTTGTTCAGGTTCAACCAGCTATCAATCCGGGCGACTTGCCCCTTGCCCGTGGAGTCGCCCACAACGAAGGACTCCGAGTTCCAATGATAGGTATCGGTGGGCCCTGGTTTGAACCCGCCGAGGTGCGGGGGTGTGTAGTCGTCCCAGATCCCACGCATACCCTCATCACGGAAATCTTCGCATTCGATAATCGGTCCCTTGTCACGGTAGGTGTCAGAGTATGGCCCACCGAGCATCGTGCCGAACCATTGGGAGTACTGTACGCCACCACTGTCGCGCAGAGAGCGGTCACCCAGCCCGCGGCCGCCCTTTTCGGGCGGGTCCCACATCATCTGAACGTCGGCCATGTCCTTCATGTGGGCAGCCGACACGGAGCTATTGCCCACCTCCCAGAAGAGAACGCTCGGGCTGTTCCTCAAGTAGATCATCGTGGCACGCATCACGTTGACCCTCTGGGTCCATTGCACACCGCTCACGTCGTTCTCCCTGTCGCCGGCCGGCGCAACGTTGACCACTCCATACTTGTCGTTGGATGCTACGTCAACCCGCTGCGGCGCAATGTGCATCCAGCGAATGTAGTTGCTGTTGGCGCCCTTTATCAGATTTGCATGGTAGTCATGCATCCAGTCCGGCACGGCCTGGCCAAGACCAGCCCATTCATTGGTGGCACGTTGCGCGAAACCGAAGAGAAAGACAAACCGGCCGTTGATATAGACACCGCCCGTGCCCGCGCCTCCTCGTAGTTCGGCCTTGCGGAACCCGGTGAGCGTGGTGCGGCCATTGACATCCTTCCCGCCCACAGTGAGAGTGGTGACAACCTGGTAGAGATTCGGCGTCACGTCGCTCCACAGCTTGGCGTTGGCTAGATCACCCTTGGCACTGAGAACCGTGGCCTGGCCAGCGGGCAGTGGGGTCGCGGCACTTTGGAATGAACCGATGGCGGTGCCGGTGGCCGGATCGATCACTTTCACGCCCAAGGTGGCAGTTTGCGCGCTCCCGGATTCGTTGCTCACCTCGGATTCCACATTCACGGTCAGATTGCCTTGGGATGGCGTGAGATTGGTGAAGTTCGTGCCGTAGATGTAGATGCCCGACGTCTTCAGGTTGTTGTACAGGGGATAGGTCTGGTAGATTTTCCCTGGCAGGTGCAGCCACACATGGCCAATCAACCCGCCATGGTTCGGGTTGAAGGCCCTGCCCATCCACTGAAAGACCACGCCCGTGGTCGACTCCTTGTAGTCACCGCTGTTGTCAACCCGAACGGCGAGTACGTTTTCGGTATCCCCGAAATTGAGTTTCCCGGTAACGTCGATGCCACAGGCCGTGATGCCGTCGTCGAAGACGCCGACCTGGGTGCCGTTGATGTAGAACTTGGCGCCCTGCTTGATTCGCTCGAATTCGATGATCGCTTTGTTGGCGGAGTACGTAGCTGGAATCTTGAAATGCTTGCGGTACCAAGCCGGTCCCTGATAGGTGCCCGTGTCGCCAACATTGTGGTCGTTGTACACCCTGAAGGAATCGACGTCGTTGTAGGAATGGGGAGTGCTGACCGTGGTCCACTCGGTCGCGGTATCGTTGAACGCGGTAGCATCAGCGCCGGTCACGTCCTGCTTGATGAACTGCCAGCCGGGATCCATGCTGTACTTGGCTTCGCCCGGAATTGGGGGCGGGGGCGGTGGTGGGGAACCACCTGCGCCACTGCCACCCTGGTTTGAGGCGCCCTGGCCCCCGGCGACCACACCGCCCGAGATCGGGCTGGTCTGACCGCCGACGCCATTTCCTCCCAAGCCAGAGGTGGTCTTTCCGCCCGAGGCAAACGCGGTCTGCCCACCCATGCCGCCCGTCGATCCGGTGATTCCCCCAGCACCATTTCCTCCCGAACCAGAGGTGGTCTGCCCGCCCGAGGCAGAGGTGGTCTGCCCACCCATGCCGCCCGTCGATCCGGTGCTGTCCCCTGCACCTCCGCTGCCCACGGATCCGCCCGAGTTTCGCGTTCCGCCGCTGGAACTCGCGGGGCGGGGGGCATTCCCACAGCCTGGGCATGCGAGAGCAACGAGGCTTGCGGAAAGGATGACGATCCGAGGGGTCAGACTTGTCTGCATCAGTGACTCCTGTTGATGAAGGGGCACCGACTCAACTGGACGGGTCATTGTGTTTCGCGTCCGGTCGCTATCCCGCGCAGGCCCGAGCTTGCCTTGTCCGGGCGATGGGCGTATGCGCACAGGGTTCCCCACAGGTACGACTGGCGATTGACGATCCGCGGCTACGAGTGCTCGTCTGGATAGGATAGCGGCGCGCAGCGACTTGCCTACGCGCCACACCGTCTGGTCAACGTCGGGTTGTGGCTCCCAACCCGAGCGCGAAGCGGCCTGCTACTTGCGGAAGCTCGCCCGCCCACGTCGCCGGTTCACAACCAGGCCCAACAGGCCCAGCATCGCGACAAGATAACCTGCCGAGGAGTGCCCGGAGGTCGCTCCGATCGCGCATGAGCAGCCCGAACCCTCGACTTTGACTTCCGTCGTGCTGCTTTGTCCGCCGATGGCGCCACCAGCTGCGACACTTGCGCTACCCCCGGTTCCAGAAACCACCACAGTCGTCCCCCCGGTTGCGATCGCCGCGGTGGTGCCACCAGTGCCTGCCGCGCTTGTACCCCCGACCGCGGAGCTTCCGCCTGCGCGTCCGCCAGTTTCGGGCGTCCCACCCAACGCAGAGGACCCGCCCACTCCGATCGTCCCGGCTCCGCCGCTGCTGCCGCCGCGACCACCCGCAGGACCGGCGCCGCCGGTGGCGATGCCCCCGCTGCCGATCGCGCCGCCCGAAACAAGTGCACCGCCTTCGCCCGCGTCGCCGGCCCCGGTGCTCCCGCCGACCCCGGCATCGCCGGCCCCAGTCGTCCCGCCGCTGCCACTCGCGCCTGCGCAGCCGGTGCAGCCGTCAGGATACGTGATATTGGGCCTCGGCGGGTCAGTCATCCCATCGCCCAGGTAGTAGTCCAACATGCGCGATTGCTGATAGCCCTTTTCGTTCATGCTGTTCCGATATTCCGGATCGTGCATAAGGGTGTAGATACGCTTGTCCGTTGGGATGGCGGTTGTGTAGATCCTTATCGACGTACCTCCGGTTTGTTCGAACAGCACCTCCTCGCGCCAGTCGCCGAACATATCGCCGTACAGCGGGGCCGCGTTACGTGTTGGGACCATGCCGGCAAGATTCGCACTGGTAAACCCGCCGCTGGGCATGCCCGGATAGGCCCACTTTGATACAGTGTTGGAGTCCAGGTTTTCGCTCAACAGATCGCCGTCCCAGAAGATGCGAAAGTTCGACGCCGGCTGACCGGACCCTATTTGCGTAGGAGGCGCAGAGCTCAAGGTCGTGGCAGTGTTCAAGTCAGAATTGTTCCACACCTTGCTGTCGGTCCAGCATTCGTAGCCCTTGTGGGCCGGGTCGACGTCTCCGCATGTCCCGCGGTTCATGTCGACTACACCGGGGCCATACTTGCGCAGTACGACGCCGGTCTTGGCGTCATAGTAGTACCAGTCATATCCAGAAGACTGTCCAACGGCCCAGCCTTCCAGGCCGGGCCGGGTGGGATCGAGATCGCCCACATGCCACCGGTCGCCGTGGGTTACGCCCTGAGATTTCTGATTCCACAAGACCGTTCCAGTCCCATCGATGGCGTAGCCGCCGTTTATACATTCGTCCTTGCCGTCGCCATTAAGGTCAAGACACCTGAGGTTGTGGTTGTTGGGAAAGTCGCCTATCGGGCTACGTACGACCTTGAACCGCAGAGACCAGGCGTTGTCTTTGAAATCAA
>PMCR01000179.1 GCA_003155465.1 Myxococcales bacterium
CGGGTGTGGGCCATCGGGTCGGAAGCGGCTGAGGCGCAATTCAGAAAGCTGCTCGGCGATCTGCCGGGCGCAGTCGCGACCGAGGAGATGGGAGATGCTTCGCTGCGGGCCAGGGGCGGTGACGTGACCGGGTTCGCTTTCCTGCTGCGCGAGAAAGGCGTCGTGATGCAACTGAGTTGCGGTCTTGCTCAGTGCTCTGAACCGTCGATGATCCTGCGCCTGGCCAAGCTGGCGGAAAGCCATCTGCCCGAGGTCAAGCTCCCGTCGCCCGAGAACACCGGGCTTCTGCCACCGTCGGAGTCGTCGTTCGTGCCGGGAGGCAAGCCGTGAGAGAGACAAGCCGTCTTGCCAGCGCGCGGCCCACTCTGACGGCACTCGTGTGCGCGGGAGCGCTGTTCATCCATGGGGCCGTACGCGCGTATGAGCCCGCCACCACGCATGCCGGCTTGACCGAGCGAGCGGTGGAAGCCTCCCGACTGCACCAGGTGCTCGCTCGTCTCGGTCGCCCCCTGGGGGTTCTTGAGCCTCTGAGCATCGGTCTCGACCTTCTCGACCAAGACGAGAGACGGGCCTTGCAGGCCCGTCTCGACGCGCTTGACCCGGCCGGCGGCTACCGGCCCGGGCCTGACGGCGTGGCGGGTGCGGGCCATTGGGTGGTGGCGGGCGCGGTGTTGGCCAAGACGCCGCCCGAGCGCGGTGCGAATCACTTCTTGGATCCGGCCAGTGGGAAGGGCCTTGACGATGGTCCGGGGCTGTCAGGTGTCGCCCACGGCGTGCGCCTACTGTTTGACGGCGGCGCGAGCGTGCGCGGTCTGGCCACGGGCACGGCCTTCACCCTGGAGGGCAAATCCGCGCTGGCCTGGATCGAGTCGCCCGGCAACGACTTGGGCGTTCCCGCCTTCTTGGACAACTGGGAGCGAGCGGTGAGCCTGGCCGAGCTGCGCGAGCGCGAATCAGCACTGGTGCGGGCACTGCTGGCTCTGGGCGGGGTGGTGGCGGTGCTGCAGGACGCAGGCCAGCCGGCCTTCGTGCGCAACGACTTCCGGGTTGCGTTCCTGCAGGGCAACGACGGTTCGGCCTACGAGCGGTTCGTGGCGGAGCACTATGGCCGCACGGCGCTTCCCCCCGCGGCCGCAGCCGTGTCTCGGCCCGACATCGCAAGCTTCTTCGCTTCCGCCGATGGCAAGGGACTTGCCAATCGCACGCAGCATGGCTTCTTTTCCGAAGGCACGATCCCTGCCGATATCTCGCTCAATCGCGACACCCAGGTGACCGACGTGGTTCGCCGGGCGCGCGAATCGCTGGCGTTTCCCTCGCCCACAGTGTCCAGACTGGTGCTTAGGCCGGCACAACAGCGGCGCTACTTGGCGGTGCAGGGTCGTCGCGTGCTCGCCTACGAAAGCAGTGGGACGGAAGTGCATTTTTTCCTCGATGACGCCGTCTATGCGGACATGGCGCT
The DNA here is from genome assembly GCA_003155465.1 of Myxococcales bacterium. The sequence goes on from PMCR01000179.1 coordinate 1,460, forward strand.
CTCTCTCTTGCCTGAGATCGCCGGCTATGCAGCGGGCCTGCTCAACCATCTTCTGCGTGCAAACCTGGAGATGGCGGTAGCGGGAACGAAGGTCACGGTTCGCCTGGGCGGTGAGGCGAAGGAGGGCGGGGCTCTGCGCGTCTTGGCTGAGGATGCAAGCGGGCGTCGGCGTGAGCTGCGGGGAGCTGCCGCAACACTTGCGCCGGGCGATGAGATCGTGGTCGACCTGCCTGCCGGGGCCAAAAAGCTGGCCGCGGTATTGCGCGGACGCGACGCTAGCGGCCCTTTCGTGGCCGCGGGCGAAGTGGTCCTTCCGTGAGTTCGGTCTGGGATCGTACGGTGTGACGGTGACCAGCGCATCCAGCGATTTCGTGCGCGCCAGCGCGCGCATCTACTGCAAGAAGTGCCCGTAGAACGTCACGCCGCCGCGAGTCCGGCTCAACCTCGGCAGTGCCGTCTTGGTCCACGCCTGTCGTCGGTTGGAGCGCGAGTGCCCGACCTTCAGTCGTCCTATGATGGCTGTCTACACGCCCAACGCCCGGGCCACAAAGTAGGTTACCGCCGCGATGGCCGCCGAGGCCGGGATGGTGAAGATCCATGCCCACAGGATACGAGTGGCCACGCCCCAGCGGACGCGTCCCGGGTTGGACACGGAGCCCACGCCCACAATTGAACCGGTAATGGTATGGGTGGTCGACACCGGAATCCCCATGCACGTAGCGATGAAGATGGCCAGCGAGCCGCCGGCTTCAGCGCAGAATCCGGTAAAAGGCCGCAATTTGGTTAGCCGCATTCCCATCGTCTTCACAATGCGCCAGCCACCAGCCATGGTGCCCAGACCCATGGCCAGGTAGCACGAAAAGACGATCCAGGTTGGAATGCGACCAGCAGTGTGAAATTCCTCGCCCAGCAGGCCCTGCGAGTAGAGCAGCACGGCGATGATCCCCATGGTTTTCTGTGCGTCGTTGCCGCCGTGGTTGACGCTCAACATGGCCGAGGACACGAGCTGCAGACGACGGAACCACCTGTCCACGCGTCCGGGCGTGGACTTGCGCAACACCCAGGAGCCGGTGACCGCCAGTATCGACGAGGCAACATAGCCGATCAGGGGCGACAGGATGATGAACGCAGCCGTGCTGCCGATCTTCTGCCAGCCTAGGATGCCGAGCCCGGCCTTCGATACTCCCGCGCCGATCAGGCCGCCCACGAGAGCGTGGGAAGAGCTGGACGGCAGGCCCCACCACCAGGTGAGCAGGTTCCAGGTGATGGCCCCGCCCAGGGCACCGATGATCACCGCGACGTCGACCACGCCAGGGTCGATGATCCCTTTGCCGATGGTGCCGGCCACATGGAGCTTGAACAGCGCGAAGGCGATGACGTTGAAGAAGGCCGCCCACAGCACCGCGCGGAACGGCGTGAGCACGCGAGTCGAGACGATGGTCGCGATGGAGTTGGCCGCATCGTGAAACCCGTTGATGAAGTCGAAGGCCAGGGCAGCAGCTACCACCGCGACAACGAGGACGATTTGGTTGACGTTCAATTCGCTCATCTGGGCACTGGCACCGAGGGGGTAGAAGTTGCATCGCGGCAGAACACTGTCGCCGCCTCGGCCCCCACATTCTTTGTGTGGCGTCCCTGTACCACGAACACGACCATCTGGGCCAGAGGGCGTTCTGGTTCCGATAGGGGAACCCTAGGAGGGTTCGCTTTCGACTAGCGCTGCAATACGTTGTCCGAGACAACCACGCCGCCCGCTTCCAACTTGCCAGCCAGGCGCGACGGCGTGCGGGTGGCGATGAAGCGCCCCTTGCCCCTGCCCTTGCTTTGCCAGGCCAAGAGGGTCTCGGCGCGCAGTTCGCCAGAGGATCCCAAGGTGGGCTCTGCAATCTCCATGACCCGGACGCTCCCGTCTGTTTGCGTGACCGCATTGACCAGCACGTCGAGACTCGACCCGAGTAGGTCATTGGGCGTCAAGGATGGCCCATAGGCCGCGCCCATCACCCGCAGCCGGTAGAGGGCATCGTTTGCGGAGCGGGCGATCAGGGCGGTGAGAGCGCCGTTCTGCCCCCGGGCGCATTCTCGCAGCAGATCGCCCAAGAGCACGGATGCCGCTGTGTCGGCGACGACATAGTCAGGCCGGAGCGCGACCGCAGCGGCGACCAGGTCAGGACTGCGGGCCGCGATCGGCAGCTTCAACCAGGCGGCTGCACTAGCAGGCGGGCTGATGGTATCGGCCAGGACCACGACGCGTGCCACTCGATCGAGCGACCAGGCCAAGGTGCCGAGAAGGAGGTCGCAAGCCGGACGGTCGCCCGCGATGAGCAGGTTCTGTCGAGTGCCTACGCATGCTTCTAGGACTTGCTGCATCTCGGGCGATAGGCTCCCGTCGGCCGCCAGCTCTTCCAGCGTCTTGCGGCCGACGTTCGGCCGTCGGATTGAGGCGTGCAAGCGGTCGCAGATAGGCGGGAACAGGGCTGTGATGCGTGTGCCATCAGCTAGGGTTGTGTCGATGACCGGCGCATCGGGATCTGGGCGCGGCACACCTTTGCCAGCCAGCTTGCGCAGGTGGTCCGGCAGCGACGCCAAATCAGCGGATGCGACGACAGCCGCCTCTCGATGACCGTTCCGCTCAACCTCCACCGACTGCGTTCCGGAGAAGAACACAGCGGCTGTGCCCTCGCTTTCCAGCAGGCGAACCAGCCAAGGCGGGTAGTCGCCGCTGGACTGAACGGTCGCCGCAGGAGGCATGGCAGGGGCAGGGGCGTGCGCGGTCGCCGCAGGAGGGATGGTCGGGGGAGGGGGTGCGGCCGGGGGCGGAGGCACAGGTTGCGGCGCCGCCACCGTGGGTCGCTCTAGCTCGCGGACCAGTTGTGGCGGGGGCGTGCCCCGGGGCGTGGTCAGGGGCTCGTCGGGCGACGGCGATAGGAAGGGAACCGGCGGCTTGAGAGGCGGGAGGTTCAGGCGCGGCGCCGGGCTGGATAGCCCGTCATCGTCGTCCAGGCTTATGTCCGTAGGAATTGGAGGCGCGGGAGGTGCCTCGACGACCGCCACGGGCATGGCTCTGCTTTCTCGCTTGGGGAGTGGCGGGGAGGTTGGCGGCGAGACATGGGGCTGGGACGTGCGTGCGGGTGGGGGCCCGGAAGACTCATCGCCTCCGTGCAGGGCAGCGGGCCGTGGGGGCGGAGGAGGGGGCGGGGGCCGTCGGGGCAGGGCGGTGCTGAGCGAGCCTGCTTCGGCGGCCACTGAGGGAGTGTACGGCGACGGCGTAAGGCTGAGTTGTGACTCGGCGGCCCGCATCCCGCTGGTGACTCGAATCACGAAATCACCCACGAAGACCTTGTCGGTGGTGGAGATCGAAGTGACTTCGGTGATCCTGTGGCCGTTCACGTAGGTTCCGTTGGTGCTGCCCAGGTCTTCGACCGCGAGCTGGCCATTCTGGAGCAGCAGGTGACAGTGGTGCTTGGACACATTGCCCTTGGGAAGGACGATGTCGTTGTCCCGCACCCGTCCCACCCGGATCTCAGACTTGTCGAAGCTGAGATCCTTGGAGTCTCCACCTTTCTCGGCCAGTGTCAGGATCAGCATGAGATCACGCTAAGCAAAAATACGCCCCTTGTCCACTTGGGTAGTCGAGGTTGGGTCATTGTGGCATTGGCGACTATCGTGTCGGCTCGCTCTGTGGTGGAATGGCGGGCGCCCATAACCGACTTAACCACCAACTGTTCAGATGGAGGGCGTGACCATGCAGATTCCAAGAGTCCTTGCTTTGGCCGGAATGCTGACCGTGGCAACCAGCCTCGCCGCTCTCGCCAGCGGGGACGGAATGAAGCCAAAGTATTACTTCACAATAAGCAACATAACATCCGAAGACAAAACGATTATCTCATTGGCCAAGGAGCTCCTCGCCGCGGAGATTTCGGCTCGCTCCGAGTTCACCCAGGACCTGGGTGGCGCCGAGGGCGAGGCGGCTGCGGCTGCGGAGATGAAGAAGCGAGGGCTGCGCGGCTTTCAGGTGAACCTGCGCATCGCGACGTTCAAGCAGGAAATGAGGCCACCGGCGCCCGGCAGACGCGACAAGCAAATGGCCATTCAGGTCAAGTTGGGGGTCTACGGCACGACCTACCCCGGAGGCAAACTCAACTTCACCGGCGACGGCGAGGCTTCGCTCATGGGTGAGTTTGCCGAGCGACGCATGGAAAGCGACGTGGAGAACCTGAGGAAGACGGCCCTCGCAAGCGCGCTCAAGCAGGCTGTGAGCACTGCGGTAACCAAGATGTCCACCGCGACCCTGCCCGATTCACCCCGCCGCAGGAAACACAAGACCAAGTAGCCGGGCGCCCATGCGAGTCGAAAGTGGAGAGCCGGTGCGCAGGCACGCGGGTAGACTGGTCCGCGCCATGCAGTTCAACAGCCAGGTCTTGCGAGCCCAGGGGGTCTTCGTGTTGCTTGTCTTGGCCGCGGCCGGCGGGTGCAAGAAGGGCGCGCCGCCGGCTCCGCCGCCCACAGCCCAGGCCGAGCTGCCGCCACTCGACGTGAGCAAGGATTCGGCGCTGCTCTTCACCCACGTTGAGCCCAAGGGGACATTCGCCACGACTGACAAGCCCGATGCTGTTCCAGAGATCGCCCGGCGCCTGGTGCGGGTCATCGATCCGGCCAAAGGCGTGGCCGAGCGGCGTGATACGGCCAACGTTTATGTCGTTGATCTGCGCGAGCTGCTGGCCAACGGCAAGGCGCGGGCCCGGGCCATGTCCCGTGAGGCCTTCGAAACCGGCGCGTTGGCGCAGTTGCCGCCGGGTGATTCCAGCACGCTGGCCGGCCCGCATGGCCCGCCGTTGCCCGAGGAATCCGAGGAAGCGGGCACGGACGCTGGGGCGGCAGGTCATGCGCCCGCAGGCAGCCCGCCAGTCGTCATCTTGTACGGGACGCCGTGGTGCGGGGCCTGCAAAGCGGCGCGACAGTACCTGGCCTCCAAGCACATTCCCTTCGCCTACAGAGACATTGAAAACGATGCGTCCGCCGCGCGCGAGCTGCAACGCAAGGCCTCGCGCCTGGGAATTCCCGCCGACCGTGTGCCCATTCTCGACGTGCGCGGTCGTCTGTTGGTTGGATTCGACCGGACTCGCCTGGAGGCGCTGCTGGGCGATCCAACTTGAGGCTGTCAGGCACGCCGACTTGGGCCGCATAACCTGGTAGTGTTCCTGCTGCGTGGATCCCAACGTTCCATTCTCCCGCCTGGCGCTCATCGGCGTCGGCTACATCGGGGGCTCGGCCGCCATGGCCGCGCGGCGGGCTGGACTGGTCGGCTCCGTGACCGGATACGATGTCGACGCCCAAGCTGGGCCGCTGGCTCGCGCGCGGGGCGTGGTCGATGACATGGCGGAGAGTGCCGAGGAAGCGGCCGCGGGAGCGTCGTTGGTCCTGCTGGCCGCGCCGGTCCAGAGCCTGGCCGGCCTGGCCGGTCGCATCGCTCGGAGGTTGGCTCCCACGGCGACGGTCATTGACGTTGGCAGCGTCAAGCAGCAGGTGGTGCTGGAAGCCGATGTGGCGTTGCCGGGCGGACGGTTCGTGGGCTGTCACCCTATGGCCGGGGCCGAACATGCCGGTGTGGGCGCCGCCGACCCAGGGATTTTCGCGGGCCGGGTGTGTTTCCTGTGTCCGACGGAGCAAACCAGCGCTGAGGCGCGGAGGGCGGCGGTCCTGTTCTGGCAGGGCCTTGGGTGCCAGGTGGTGTTCATCGAGCCGTCGCTGCACGACCGTCTGATGGCGGCGGTCAGCCACCTGCCCCATGTGGCCGCTTTCGCCTTGGCGGCCAGCCTGACCGATGCCCTCCCGTTGGTCGAGTCGAATGCTCTGCCCGGCAGGCCCACCACCAGCTTGCGTGACACGATTCGCATCGCCGCGTCCAGCCCCCAGGTGTGGCGGGACATCCTTCTCGCGAATCGGGAGCACCTGCTGCCCATGGTGCGGGGGCTGGAGCAACGGGTGCGCACCATCGGCGCGGCCATGGCGGCGGGGGATGCCCCGGCGCTGGAGGCCGCGCTCGCTCTCGGGCAGGCCTGTCGCCAGCGGCTGGTGAAATGAGGGTGGCCATCCCTTGTCACGGTTTGCCAGGCGCACTTGTCGCCTTGCTGGTTGCCTCTTGCGCCACCCCGGCCTTGCAAGGCCCATCGGCAGTTCCGACGGCCACGCGCACCGCTGCCGACGACGAGGATCTCTGGACGCTGGCGCCCGCCGAGGCTGAGCTTCTGGTCTGGGCCGACATGGCCCAACTTCGCGAATCAGCTTGGACCAAGGCGGCCCTTCTCAAGACGGCACCCGAGGAGCTCTCGGCTCGGGCTGCAGCGCGCGGCTTTGACGAAGTGGAAGAAGTGGACCGCTTGCTCTACGTGACGGTTCCTTCGTTGGGCGAGGGTGTGAGCATCTTGGTCGCGCAGGGGCGCATGGATAGTGACCGGCTGAGTGCAGCCTTCCGACGCCAGCATCCCCAGACGGTGGTGTCCGACTACCGGGGCGTTGGGGTGCTGGCCGAAGGTGATGAGTCCCTTGCCCTTCTCACCAAGCGAACCGTCGTGTCCGGTTCGCTGGTGGCTGTTCGTGCCACGATCGACTGTGGGTTTGGCTTGGCCCGCAGTGCGGCCAACGAGTCGTGGTTGTCGGCGCTCCAGGGCATGCTTCGCGAGGGCAGGGGACCGTCGCGGCGCCCGCCGGCAGTGGCCGCGGCTATGCTGGTCAGTCCAACCAAGCGGGCGCAGCTTGCAGCCGAGATGGGCGAGGGCGGGACGCTGGAACAGGTCGGGGCGCGCCTCGACCTCGGCCGTGACCTGGACCTGGCCATGGTCGGGATGGTGTCCACGCGCCAACAGGCGCTGGACCTGGCTGCCCGTCTGTCCGCGGCGCTGCGCGACCAGCGCAACCGGTCGCTGGTGTTCATCCTGGGACTGCAGCCCATCCTAGACAGCGTCGGCTTCGCAACCCGCGAGAGCCGAGTGGAAGCAAGGCTACGGATTCCCGAGGAGCAGCGGGCGGATATTGCGGATCGCATGGAACTGGTGGCGGCGCAGCTTGCGCGCCGTCGTGCCAGCATGGCAGGCAAGAGCGAGGGAGTACCCGAAGGAAATGTCCGATGAAGGAAGAAGACTTGAGGTCGGGACCCCTGCTGCGGGTCAGTCGCAGTCCCGCACTTCGGGGCACGGCAAGTGTACCGGGCGACAAGTCCATCTCGCATCGCGCGCTGCTGTTCGGCGCGCTGGCCGACGATACCGTCGAGATCAGTGGCCTGGGCGTGGGCGGCGACAATGTCAGCACGATGGCGGCCTTGCGTGCGCTGGGCGTGCCCATCGTGCAGGCGGGCACGGAGGTGCGCGTGCAGGGTGTCGGCCTGGCTGGACTGCAAGAGGCTTCCTCCGCGCTCGATTGCGGGAATTCGGGCACCAGCATGCGTCTCTTCTGCGGGCTTCTGGCGGGCCGGCCCTTCGCCTCCACCTTGACCGGTGACCATTCGCTGTCACGCCGGCCCATGGCCCGGGTGGCGGCGCCCCTGCGACTCATGGGCGCGACTGTCGACGGCCGGCAGGACGCGACCCGGCCGGGTAGCCTGCTTCCGCCCCTAACGGTGCGCGGCGGGGCGCTGCAGGGCATTCAGTACGAGCTTCCGGTGGCGAGCGCACAGATCAAGAGCGCCCTGATTCTGGCTGGATTGCAGGCCCAGGGCCGAACCGTCATCAGCGAGCCGGGCCTGTCGCGCGATCACAGCGAGCGCATGTTGCGCTTTCTCGGAGCGCCGGTGAGCGCCGAGCCGGAGCGACGGTGCGTGGTGGTGGATCCGACGGGATGGAATGGTCGCCTGCGCGCGGGAGCGGTGAGCGTGCCCGGCGACCTGTCTTCCGCGGCGTTTCTGCTGGTCGCCGCGCTGATCGTGCCCGAGAGCGATGTGACAGTGGAGAAGGTGGGGCTGAACCCCACCCGCACCGGGGTCCTGGATGTCCTCCAAGCGATGGGGGCTGACCTGGAGATCAAGGTCACCGGCCAGGCCATGGGCGAGCCGGTCGGCAGCGTGCGAGCGCGCTGGACCGAAAGACGGCTGCGCGGCACGACGGTTGCGGGGGAGTTGGCCCTCCGGTCGATCGACGAGATCCCGGCGCTGGCGGTGGCAGCAGCGATGGCCACAGGCACCACCGATTTCTGTGACCTACGGGAGCTGCGCGTGAAAGAGTCGGATCGGATCGCCTGCATCGCGCGCGAGCTGCGGCGGGCCGGCGTGACGGTGGTTGAGGCCGCTGACGGTTTTTCTGTCATGGGCACAGGGGGACGGCCTCTACTGGGCGGCCGGGTTCAGCCGGACGGTGATCACCGCATCGCCATGGCGGGCGCCATCCTGGGCCTGGTAGCCGTCGAGGCCACCCTGGTGCCGAGCCAGGACATCGCGACTTCATTCCCGAGTTTTGCCCAGCTCCTGCAAGGCTTGGGCGCGCCGGTGGGGTAGCTTCTCACTCGCAATTTCAAGCCGCTATGCGGGCACGGTCAGTCATCGGCGCGCCAGCCGGGAGCGCCGACTATCCACGGAGCCATGTCAGAGCCATCACAAACTCAGCTTGCGCAAGCGGAGTGCGTTGGCGATGACCGAGACGGACGACAGGCTCATGGCGGCGCTGGCGATCATGGGCGAGAGCAGCAGGCCGAACACCGGGTAGAGCACGCCAGCGGCCAGGGGCACGCCGATGCTGTTGTAGAGAAAGGCGAAGAAGAGGTTCTGTCGAATGTTGTGTAGGGTGGCACGGCTGAGACGCCGGGCGCGCAGGATCCCGCGCAGGTCGCCCTTGACCAGGGTGATGCCCGCGCTTTCGATGGCCACGTCTGTTCCGCTGCCCATGGCAATGCCGACCTGGGCTTGCGCCAGGGCCGGCGCATCGTTGACGCCGTCACCAGCCATGGCCACCACGCGACCCTGCGCCTGAAGGCGTTTGATGGCGTTGGCCTTGTCACTGGGGCTGACCTCGGCCAGCACCTCGGCGATGCCCAGTTCCTTGGCGATGGCCTGGCCGGCGGCGTGGTGGTCACCGGTCAGCATCACCAAGCGCAACCCCTCGGCCCGCAGACCGGCAAGGGCCTCGACCGCGGATGGCTTGACCGTGTCGGCCAGGTCCAGCACGCCTGCCGGCTTGCCATCGATCGCCAGCATGACGACGGCATGGCCTCGGCTGCGCGGCTCCTCTGCCAGAAACGCAAGGCGTGTCGCATCGATGCCCGCCCCGCGCAGGAAGTCCTCACTTCCTGCCAGGACGGCATGACCGTCGACCTGACCGCTGACGCCGCGGCCGGGCTGGTTGTGGAAATCTTGCGGCGACGCCAATGCCAGCTTCTTTTCCTCCGCGGCGCGCACGATGGCCGCGGCCAGGGGGTGCTCGCTGGCGCGTTCCAGGCTGGCAGCAAGAGCCAGGACCGTGTCAGGGGCGAAGCCCTCGGCTCGCACCGAAATCAGCTTGGGCTTGCCCTCGGTCAAGGTGCCGGTCTTGTCCAGCACCAACGTGTCGACCCGGGACAAGGTTTCCAGGGTCGCGGCGTCGCGCACCAGCACGCCCGCGGCTGCGCCACGACCCATGCCCACCATCACGGACATGGGCGTGGCCAGGCCGAGCGCGCAGGGGCAGGCAATGATGAGAACGGCGACCGCGTTCACCAGCGCGTAGGCCAGTCGCGGCTGCGGCCCGACCAGCGACCACACGACGAAGGTGACCAGCGAAGCTGCGACGACCGCAGGCACGAACCAACCCGCTACCTGGTCGGCCAGCCGTGCGATCGGCGCGCGGCTGCGCTGGGCCTCGCCCACCCGCCGCACGATCTGAGCCAGCAAGGTGCCGGCACCTACCCGCAGGGCGCGCATGACAAAGCTGGCCGAGCCATTCTGCGTTCCGCCCGTCACCCTGTCGCCGGGCGCCTTGTCCACGGGCAGGGATTCGCCGGTGATCATGGATTCGTCGACAACGCTTGTGCCTTCCTCCACCACGCCGTCGACCGGCACGCGCTCGCCTGGCCGAACCCGCAAGCGATCCCCCACCTGCACCTGCTCGACGGAAACGTCGAGATCAGAGCCGTCCGAAGCAACCAGGCGTGCGTTCTTCGGTGCCAGGCTCAGAAGTGCGCGAATGGCGTTTCCGGTGGCCTGGCGCGCTCGCAGTTCCAACACCTGGCCCAGCAGAACCAAAGTAGTGATGGCCGCCGCTGGCTCGAAGTACAGCGGTACAGACGCCCCGGGCTTGCGGAACGCGTCCGGCAGGAGATCGGGAAACAAGGCCGCAGTCACGCTGAATCCGAATGCCGTGCCAGTGCCCAGCCCGATGAGGGTGAACATGTTCGGGCTGCGGCGCACGATCGAGCGCCACGCCCGCAGCAGGAGCGGCCATCCCGCTGCCAGCACTACTGGTCCGGCCAGGGCCATCTGGACGAGGGCCAAAGCGCGCGCGGGCAGGAGGTGCAAGGCCGAATGCCCAAGCGCCATCTCGGCCATGCCATAGATGACAAGCGGCGCTGATAGCCCGAGCGCGATCCAGAACCGCCGGGTCATATCTGCCAGCTCGGGGTTTGGCGGCTCCTCCAGCGACACGGTCTCGGGCTCCAGCGCCATGCCGCACTTCGGGCATGCCCCAGGCCTGTCGCTCATCACGCCTGCGCACATCGGGCACAGATAGCGCAGCGCCACGGGCGGCCGCGGCGCCGCAACCGCCCGTGACGAGAGGACTGCCAGGCGCGGTGCGCCGAGCCTAACCAGGCCCAGTTCGGCCATGCCGGTTGGCCTTGCGCCTGACGTCAAGAACCGCTCCGGCTCGGCCTTGAAACGGGCCAGACAAGACGGGTTGCAGAAATAGTAGAGGGTGCCTTTGTACTCGTGCTGACCGGCCGCTTTCGCGGGATCGACCGTCATTCCACAAACTGGATCCCTTTCGGCCATGTGATTCCCTGCCATGAAATGTAGCCCGCGGTGGGAGACGGGCAAGCCCGACACGGTGGTGTCAAGCTGGCGGCCCCGAGTGTCGATGTCTAGATACGGGTCTTCCCGTGCGTATGTCCCTATTATCGCGGCCCGGTCGACGTGGCGTTTGCTGCCTTTCGACAGTGGGCAATCCAGTCGATTGCCGAGACGGTCAGGCCGGCGCGGTTCTCGTCATCGTCATGCTGGCCATGATCGGACTCCTGGGAATCGGGCTGACAGGCGTGTTTCTTACCGGGGGCAACGTCCAGATGGCCTCGAATACCAATATTCGCAACCAGACGCTGTACGTTGCTGAAGCGGGGATCGAGCGGGCGCGCGATGTCTTGAATGGCCCGGCTCAGATTGATTTCCCAGCCATGCTGGGCGGTACCGGGCACGTGGCCCATCCGGCGGACGAGATACCAAACTCGCTCGACAGCAAAGGCCAGCCCATCGGCCGAGGCGCCATTCTGCGGGACGCGGCCGGGGTTCCCCTCTACCGGGTGTCCTATCCGACCAGCGTGTCACGGACTGAACCCATTCCGGACGACAACCCCAATGGTGCGCCGAATGCCTTCATGGGCAGCTATACCGTGTATGTTCGCAACGACACCGCCGAATGCCGGATGGGCAAGTACGTGATCGACGGAGCCGTGGTGAACGGGAACCAGATGGTGGTGGTGCGCTCGGAGGGAACCGGCTTCGACAACCGAACCGCGGTCGTGCTTGAGGTGGTCATGGGACCGAGGGGCGGGGGGGCGACCAACCCAGGTGGAGCCGGCGGGGTGAACCAGGTTCTGTGCAATTCCGGCAAGAACGCCTGCGACGACAACAACTCCGTCATCAACAACATCGTCGTAAACTGACGCGGGGTCAGCGTCGGCCATGCTATGAAGAAGCGAGATTCTTCATGAGCCGCATCGACGCCAACTTCAGGGTTTGCGCTTTGTTCGGATTCCCCGCCCGCCATTCGGTGGGGCCCGCTCTGCACAATGCCGCTTTCGAAGCCCTGGACTTGCCGCTGGTATACGTAGCTCACGATGTGGAACCGGCGCTACTGCCTCAGGCCTTTGCTGGCGCCCGCGCGATGGACTACCGCGGTCTTTCCATAACCATGCCGCACAAGGTGGCCGCCCTGGGTCTGGTCGACGATGTCGATGACACGGCCCGTGCCATCGGCTGCATCAACACCGTGGTCATAAGGGACGGTCGCCTGCGTGGCGCGAACGTCGACGGGCTGGGCGCGCTCGGTGCTCTACGGCAAGCGGGAGCGGATCCGGCGGGCCGTCGCGTGCTCATCCTGGGCTCGGGGGGAGCTGCGCGGGCGTTGGCGATCACGATTGGGATTGCCGCCAAGCCGGCCGAGCTGACCATCTTGGGCGCCATCGAGGACGAGCTGGCGCGGCTGGCGCGCGACGTGGCCGATCGCACGGGCTGCAAGGTTGCGGCCGAGTTGTTGACCGACGCCACCTTGGCCGCGGGCCTCGGCAAGGCGCAGATCCTTTTGCATTGCACGCCGGTGGGGATGAAGCCCGACAGCGAGCGCAGCCTGGTGCCGCGCGAGCTCCTGCGTTCCGATCTGGTGGTCTTCGATGCCGTGTACAACCCACGCCGGACCATGCTCCTGCACGACGCAGCCGCGGCCGGGTGTCGGGTGATCGAAGGGAACGAGATGTTCCTCGGTCAGGCCGCGTTGCAGTTCGAGCTGTGGACGGACAAGCCGGCGCCGACGGAGATCATGCGCCGGGTGTTGGACGCGCGGCTATGAATCTGGTGCTGGTCGGATACCGAGGCACCGGCAAGAGCGTGATCGCGCGCCGGCTGGCCCGGATGCTGGGCCAGCCTGTGGTGAGTCTGGACAACGAGATCGTGCGGCTGGCGGGCAAACGCATTCCTGAACTGGTCGCGGAGCGTGGCTGGGGGCATTTCCGCGACTTGGAGGAACAGGTCTGTCGCCGCTTCGGGGCCGAGGACGGCCAGATCCTAGACTGCGGCGGCGGCGTGGTCGAGCGCGAAGCCAATCTTGCGGCATTGCGCGAGCGCGGGCGCGTTTTCTGGCTGAAGGCCACGCCCGCCACCATCGTTGCTCGCATCGGTGGCGACTCCAACCGTCCGTCGCTGACCGGTGAAAAGAACTTCACGGATGAGATTAGCGATGTGTTGCAGCGGCGCACGCCGCTCTACCAGGCCATGGCCCACGAAGTGATCGACACCGACGGCCGCAGCCTGGACGACATCGCTTCTGAGATCGCGCAGCGCTGGCGGAGTTAACTGCCCCGTCGGGCAAGAATCTCTTCGATGCGCGTGCGCAGGTCGCCGTCGCGCAAGGTGATCGTCACGTCGTCACCCCGGCCAAGGCCGGCGCAGCTTCGCAGGACCTGGCCGTCAGGCCCGCGCGCCAGACTGTAACCGCGATCCAAGACCTTGAGTGGCGAGAGTGCGTCGAGCTTGCCTGCCAGCGCTTCCAACGAACGACGCCGGTGTGCCAGCAGCGAGGTGCCCGAGGCTACCAGGCGCCGCTCAGCCGCGGTCAGGGCGGCGCGCTGATCGGCGATCCGACGCTGGGGGTGCAAACGGTATAGGCGCGTCTCGGCCGCGCGCAGGTCAGTGCGGCGTCGAGCGGTGGCCGCGTACAGGGCACGGGCCGCGCGTTCCGCGAAATCGTCCAGAGCTTGACGGTACAGGTCGATGAGTCGGAGCGGATCGCCCAGCGCGGCTCGTGCACGTTCCAGTCGCAGGCGCAGGGCGCGCGTCTCGCCCTGTAGGGCGCGGCCCATGCGACGACCCAGAAGCTGCACCTCGGCCAGAAGATCCGCTGCCACCGGCACGGCCAACTCGGCCGCCGCCGAGGGCGTGGGCGCGCGCAGGTCAGCCACGAAGTCGGCGATGGTGAAGTCGGTCTCGTGCCCGACCGCCGAGATGACCGGGATCGGGCAAGCGGCAATGGCGCGCGCCAGGGCTTCGTCGTTGAAGGCCCACAGGTCTTCCAGCGAGCCGCCCCCGCGCGCCACGATGACCACGTCCACATCAGGGACCTTCACGATTGCGGCCAAGGCCGCCGCTATGGCAGCGGCCGCACCTTCGCCCTGCACGGGTGTGGGGGCGAGCAGAATGGGCACAGGGAAACGGCGGTGGGCCACCCGCACGATGTCGCGAATCACGGCACCCTGGGCCGAGGTCACCACGCCCAGCCGGCGCGGCAGGAAGGGCAGGGGACGTTTGCGCTCGGGAGCGAAGAGACCCTCGGCTGCCAGCTTCTGCTTGAGCTGTTCGAAGGCCAGCGCCAGGGCACCGGCGCCGGTTGGCTCAATTGCATGCACCGAGAGCTGGAAGCGGCCGCGCACCTCGTAGATGGTCAGGCGGCCACGACAACGCACCTGTTGCCCGTCTTGCAGCCGAAAGCGCAGTCGACCGGCCTCGCGTGCGTACATCACGCAGTCTAGTTGCGCTTCCGCGTCCTTCAGGGTGAAGTAGAGATGTCCATTGGCCGAACGCTTGAAGCCGGACAGTTCGCCTTCGACGCGCACATCGGAGAAGCGGGATTCGAGAACATGTCTGGCAGCTCGTACCAGCTCGGACACAGCGAAGATGCGCGCGTCCGGAAGCGCAGGCGAAATGCCGGCCGGCGGGCTCCCCACGCGACTCGGCGCTGGTGTCCCGGTGAGCGGGATGGCATCCCGGGGCGGTTGTCTTGCCAATCGGCTGTCGAACGAAAGCTGATTCGTGTCTTCTGCCGGCGCAAGCTTGGGGGTCGCGTCGGGCGGGGTCTTGCCTCGGCGCGGCATTACCGCGATCCCCGGGCAGCGGCACGCTCGTAATCCGCCGCATTGGTGCGCAAGGCTTCCAGATCCGCACTGGCTGCCCGCTTGAGCGATTCCGCCTCACTGGCCAGACCTGCAAAGCCCCAGCCGAACGCGGGCTTGCTGGTCTTGCGAAAGACGAGACGACCGGCGGGCCACACGATTTCAGCCTCGCTGCCCGCGGCATTTTCCACCGGCGCCCGATCCCCCGCTGCCGCCAGCTGCCCGGCCAAGGTTGGCCACAGGTCGGCGGCCAGCAACTTGGCGAACAGCTCGGCGGCGCTTTCGCTGGTGGCCGCCGGCGCGAAGCGCCGGATCATGCGGTCGCGCTGCTGTCCCTCGGGAACATTGCTGAGCGTGATGTCGTACGACTCGCGCCCGGCGCGAAGAACGGTCATCCACGACCACTGCGTGTCGAGATCCAGCGCCTTCCACAGCCGGGCCGGATCCCGCGCCGCTACCGCTGCGGCCAGCCGCGCCTTGGCTTCGGCCGGCGTATCGGACCCGCGCTGCCAGCAGGCCGAAAGAAGCATGGGCAGCGCCAGCAGGATGGCCGCAGGGATAGTGCTGAAGGGGGATCGGGTCTTCACAGGTTGTGACCGTGCAATCGAGTCATTATCGGAGGCGAAGCTAATGCCGGTCGGGCCAATACGCAACGGTTGCTCCGTGACCTGGATTCGGAGCGCCGAGCTCACTACGGTGTGCGGCGGCGCACCTTTTCCATGCCACCAACGATTATTTCGTCCAAGGAGACCGCGGCAGTCGTTAGCCTACTGTGGTTCCGGCCTTGCCACTCCCTGTCATGCCTGCCGACCAGCCCCTGGATCTGAACGACGAATCGCTCAGGGCGATGTTTCACGTTGGCGATCGCGCCCTCATGGGGCGGCTCTATCAAGAAAGCTATCAAGGCGTTGATGCGGCGGTTGGGGGCGTATTGCGCGGGGCCGACCGAGAGACTGTGGTACACGAACTCTACTTGCGTCTCTTGGACAGGCCCGAGCTGCGCCGCAACTTCGCGGGAGGTTCCGTCCACGCCTGGCTGGCCACCCTGGCGCATAACCTGGCTGTGGATTTCTGGCGGCGACACCGACGGGAAACCAGCTTTGCCGAGTACGCCATCCCGCCCTTGGCAGATGAGCAGTCCCGTCGCATGGAAGAGCGGGCCGCGCTTCGCGTGTTCATAGAGCGGTTTCGTCGCGAGGCCCTGCCCGAAAAATGGGGCTCGATCTTCCAAGCCCGTTTCGTGGAGCAACTTGACCAACGCGAGGCCGCGCGCCGCCTAGGCATGCACCGGACCACGTTGGCCTACCGTGAGCTGCGCATCCGCAAACTGCTGCGCGCGTATTTGCGCAGGAGGTCCCCTTCATGAACACATGCGAGAAGAGTCATCGCCGGTTGATCGATGCGCACTTTGCCGGCGGGCTGTCGCGGTCACAGGAAACTCGACTGCGCGCCCATCTGCCGGACTGCCCGTCGTGTCGCGAAATCTACGACTCCTATCTGATGGCCGAGCAGCTCGATCCCAAGGGATCGAACCCGCGCGCGCGCCTGGCCTTCGCGCTGGGATTGTCAGCCGCGAGCACGTCCCCGGGCCGCCGTCGCGGATCGCGTCTTGGACTGGGCCTTGTGGCCCTGGCAGGCGGAGCTGGGATTGTCCTCTTTCTGACAAAAGGACCGACTTCCCAGAATGATTTCGTATCGCGCGGCTCGGTGACCGGGAGCCCTTCAGTGGACCTGGATGTGGCGGTCTTCCGCGTGAAGGGCGATCGCGAATCGGAACGCGTGCGCGACCGAGTGTCCGCGCGCGACGAGTTGGCCTTTGCCTACCGCAACGAGCGCGGCAAGGCGTTCTTGATGATCTTCGCGGTCGACGCTGCTGGGCGCGTGGCTTGGTACCACCCGGGGTGGACCGATGCGGCCAGCAACCCCAAGGCCATTCCCATCACCAGGCAGGTCGGTTTCAAGGAACTGCCCGAGGCCGTGCGGCAGCCGTTGCAGGGGGATCGGATTGTGTTGCACGCTCTGTTCATGAATAGTGCCGCGGATGTGCGTTCTATCGAGGAAAGGGTGGCGCGTGCGGCACCCCTGGCGGATGTGGCCGATACAGCCGCGGGGGAGATTGATCGCAAACTGCTGCTGGCGGTGACCCGATGAAACGACTGGGGCGTGTCGGCCTTGTGGGAATTGTGCTGGCATTCTGGGCCGACGGGGCGCAGGCCGCATCCGAGCCGCCGCGCAATGCCGTCTTCGCCCTGATTCTGGGCGTGAACCACGGCGTGGATGCGGACCTCAAGCCCTTGCACTACGCGGACGACGATGCTGTTCGCTACCAGGAGTTGTTTCGCAGCTTGGGCGCCAAGACCGTGCTTCTGGCCAATTTGGATCAGGAAACCAGCGCCCTGTCGCCGCAGGCAGCAGCCGAGGCCTTGCCGCCCACGCGCGCGTTCCTGTCCAAGGCTGTGTCGCTGCTTGCCTCGGAGATCGCCATCGCGCACGGCCGCGGGGTGAAGACGTCCCTCTATGTGCTCTACTCCGGGCACGGCAACGTGGCTGGGGAGCACGCCTACCTCACCCTGGAGGACGCACGGATCGATGGGGCTGCCTTGGGGCACGAGGTCCTGGATGCCATCGCCGCCGACGAAACCCATCTCATTGTCGACGCGTGCTACTCCTATTTTCTGGTGGGAGGCCGCGGTCCCGGGGGCGAGCGTCGTCCGGTGCAGGGCTTCTCGGCCTTGTCCGACCTCGGCCGGCGCAACGATCTGGGGCTCCTGCTGTCCACCTCGACCGGAAATGAAAGCCATGAATGGGGCGCCTTCCAGGCCGGGGTCTTCAGCCACGAGGTGCGTTCGGGTCTGTACGGCGCGGCCGATTTTGACGGTGACGGCCGCATCAGCTACGCCGAAATGGCGTCGTTTCTCGAACGCGCCAACCAAGCCATTGTGAATGGGAAATTTCGCCCGAAGATTTTTGCGCGCGCGCCGACCTCGTCGTCGCAGTTGATCGATCTACGAGTGAACCAGGGACGTTCGCTCGCTGTCGGCGAGGGGTTCCCCAGCTCGCACTATCTGGTCGAGGACCAGCGCGGGGTGCGCATGCTGGATTTTCACAATGCCAAGGGGCGTGCGCTGCGCCTCGTGCGTCCGGCGGGCACAGGCAATCTGTACCTGCGCCGTTTGAGCGACGATCAAGAGCTGACCATACCGCCTGCCGACGACGTGGTGGACCTGGCCCAGCTTGCCTTTGCTGATGCGCGGGTCGCGGAGCGAGGCGCGGCTCACCAGGCCTTCAGCCTGATCTTCTCGCTGCCTTTCGACGAGACAAAGCTGGACCTGTTGGCCACGGTTTCCCCGCCTGCCAAGACCACCAAGTCGACGACGCGCAAGCTGGTGCTGTGGTCTTTGGGCGCGGCGTCGGCGGTCGGTGCGGCAGTCGGGGGCGTCCTGCTGTGGGACGCCTCGCGCGCGGCCGACGAGGGCCGCCGGTCATCGCAACAACGCGCGCCCGAGTTGAACAATCGCATCGACGCGCGCAACACACAGGCCACCGTGGCATTCGCCCTGGCCGGCGCCGCGCTGACCGCGGGCGCACTCACCTGGTTCTTCACCAGGCCCGACCGTGCCCAGAATCGGTCAACTCCCCCTGCCAAGGACGACGACCGAGTGCAGGACGACGAGAGGCGCGCCGAAGGCTCCGCCGACCGATTCTCAGGCCAGTGGGCGCGAGGTGGTCTGGTTTCCCCTTGGTCCATGCAAGTCGGTTTTTGGCCCACCCAGCTCAACCTGTCCGCGCGATTCTAGGCGTCTTGGAAGATTCCCTTGTCCAGGTCGCTCCTCTAGTTCGTTTCAACGGCAGGAGGTCGCTCATGAAATCCACCCAGTGTCTTCGCTTCACTTCGATTGTCCTAGCGTTCGGTGTCGGCGCCTGCGTGAATCACGTCCCTATTGAAGGCATGTCTTGCCCTTGCCTCGACGGGTACAATTGTTGCGATACCACTAACCGGTGCTTGCCAACGGGCCAGGCTTGCCCGGCTGATGCCGGGGCCACGACCGATGTCAGGCCATCCAAGTGGCAGCCCGTTGCTTCGGTGTCTTTGGATTGGATCTCCTCCCCGTCGCAGCCTCTCGTGATGGGCGATCGGGTCACGTTCTGGGAGGGCTACAATGAGACCGGGCGGGCACTAACCTACCGCTTTGCGCAGAACGACTGGCTGCAGCAACAAGGCCATTGGCCGGAACAGGCCTATTCAACGGGGGTTGGTTTGGTGTGGACGGGATCGCAAGTCGTCTACTGGGGGGGCGTGGTCGACACGACAGGCCCGGGCTGGAGGGGCGTGGTCAATCCGACAGGCTCCGAGTTCGTGTGTAACAACCTGGGCGGCGTCTACTCCCCAGCGACCGACACATGGTCCGCTATCAACACGACCGGGGCTCCTTCGCTCGCGGTTGATGGCGGTGGCTTCACGGGGAACGAGGTGGTCTTGCGAGGCAGTTCGTGCCTGCCCCAACCGAGCGGTAGCCCTGTTCCAGGACCCGTGATCGGTGCTCTCTATGACCCAGCCACGGACACCTGGCGGAACATGTCCACGGTGAATGCACCCACCACCACGAACGGCACCGACGTTGTGCTCGGCGAGAAAGTGGTGTGCTGGGGCGGCGCACCGTACATCGCGGGACAGGCGTACACCCAGTCCCCGACTCAGCCGTCAGAGCTGACAAACTCCGGCGCCGTGTACAGCGCCACGGATGACACATGGACCGCCATGTCGACCACCAACGCCCCCAGCCCGCGTTCGGGCATGGTGGCCCTTGCCATGCGCGGGAAGATGTTCATCTGGGGTGGCACCGATGGAACTACCAATTCTTTGGGCGAGCAGAACTATTTCCACGACGGCGGCATCTTCGACCCTGAGACCAACACCTGGACGTCCATCAGCAAGGAGGGCTCTCCCCCCACCTACAATGGGTGGTCTGGTTTGTGGGCTGAAGAGCAGGGGCTGGCATATGTCTGGGCGTTCATCTGGGCGCCCGGCGATCGAGAACCTGCCGTCGTCTTGTCGACCTACGACCCGTCTGCCGATCGATGGGTCCCGGTCGATGTGACCGGATTTCCCAGGATGCAGGATACAAACTTCGTCTGGACGGGACGCGACTTGCTGGCCGTCGGCGTGCTGGCTCCCGCCTCGACCACGACTCCGCCCACGACGATGGGTGGCTTTCGCTACACGCCATAGCTTTGCGTCCTCGAGAGAGGTGCCCGACACCCCGGCCCCCTGCTCGGAGCCGCGGTGGTGGCGGGCTGCGCACATCGCCCTTCGGCTCCCTGGCCGGATTCGTGCTAGATTCAGCCGCGCTCGACGGTGACCGACGAAACCAAAACCACCCCCCCTCCGGCCGCAGGGCCGCTGCCCGACGGCCTTGCCGCGCCTTCGGGCGAGGACGAGTTCGCCGGGATCCCGTCCCCGCGCGGGCGCCATCCTGTGATCGCCTTGGCGACGGCGGCTCTGGCGTGTTTCCTGATTTTCCAGATCAAGGACGATGTGCGCTATGCCCTCGCGCCCGGCGTGGTGCAGGATCTGGGGGATGCGCGTTCAGTCAGCACGGCCAAGACCGAAGCGCTGCCGATCAACCGGTACGTCCGAATGGCGGGCCATGCCGATCGTGAAAGCGCAGTGGTGCTGGACACGCAGGGGTCGTGGCATTTCATGCAGTTCTTTCGACTGCTTGGCACCAACAACCGGATCTTCGTCAGACGCGCGGCTGATCCATTGCCGGCCGAGATGGCAGCCCACGACGTGTTCGTGGGCCGGCTCATGCGTTTTGCCGACCTTTCGTTTCAGGCAGCCATCCGCCGCCACTTCGTGGGTCATGTGAGCGCGACGCACTTCTTTGCGCCCACCGACGTACGGGCCGCGCTGGCCCAGGCATCCGGGGGGGCGTTGGCGCTCACTGACCTGCTCGGTGATCGTGTGGTCCTGGCTGCCAACGACGAGCTGGTCATTGAGATGGACCGTCCCGGCCAGATCCGGGTTGAATTCCCGCGCGGGCGATTCCCTGACCAGGCCGCGGCCCGCTCCGCTGTCGAACAGCAGGGAGGGCAGGTGATCGAGGCACCTGGCGATGCCGTGGATCCCAAGCGCCTGGCCCTGGTGGTGACGTTCCCGCCCGAGGGGCGTGACCAGGCCTTGCAGGCGCTGGGCGAAATGGACCGCCGGCTGCACATCGGGCCTGCCCACACCACACACAAGGCCCGCGTCGCAGATCTCGGCTCCACCGCTGATGCGATCGTGGTCAAGACCGCGGGTGGGAACGCGCAGGCGCTTCCGGCCGCCCAGATCCAAGGCATCGGCACCCTGGCTGCGGTGCAGATCCCCGACGACGCGCTCATCCTCTTCGAAGGCGAGCGGCCGCGCGAGCACCTCAAGTCGCTCATTATCGCTGCCTTCCTGCTCGGCTTTGCCATTGTCAATCTGTTGGCCCTGCGCCGTCGGGGCGGCTAGCCAAATCATGATTCGGCTGCACGACACGCGCGCCAAGAAGAAGGTGGAGTTTCGGTCGCGCGAACCCGGCAAGGTCTCGCTCTACGTTTGCGGCGTGACCGTGTACGATCTCTGCCACGTCGGCCACGCGCGCACCGCCGTGGCGTTCGACGTGATTGTGCGCCACCTGCGCGCGCGTGGCTTTGACGTGCGCTATGTGCACAACATCACCGACGTCGACGACAAGATCATTCGCAAGGGGCTGGCCGAGGGTCGACCCGCCGCCGAGGTCGCACGCACTTACGCCGACGCCATGGCTGCTGATATGGAGGGCTTGGGTGTGGCGCCGGCCGACATCGAGCCGCGCGCCACCGCGCACATCCCCGACATGATCGACGTCATCCGCCGGCTGGAAGAACGTGGTCTGGCCTACGCCGCGGGAGGCGACGTGTACTATTCCGTGGCCAGATTTCCCAACTACGGCGGACTCTCCGGGCAAAGCCCCGAGGAACTGCAGGCCGGCGCACGCATCGAGGTGGGCGAGCACAAGCAGAGCCCGCTCGATTTCGCCCTGTGGAAGGCGGCCAAGCCGGGTGAGCCCTCGTGGGAGAGCCCCTGGGGGCCGGGCCGCCCGGGCTGGCACATCGAGTGCTCGGCCATGTCGCACCGCTATCTGGGCGACGCCTTCGACATCCACGGCGGCGGTTCGGATCTGATCTTTCCGCACCACGAAAACGAGATTGCCCAGTCTGAAGGCGCGTTCGGCGCGTTTGCGCGCTACTGGATGCACTCGGGAATGCTCAACTTCGGCGGCGAGAAGATGTCCAAGTCGCTGGGCAACGTGGTGACCATCCGCCGCGCGGCCGAAACGCACGATCTCGAGGCCTTGCGTCTCCTGCTCATCAGCGTCCACTATCGCAGCCCTGCCGCGTTCAGCATCGCGCGCGACGATGCGGGCCAGCCGGTGTACCCCGATCTCGACGAGGCCGAAACGCGGCTGGACTACTTCTATCGCACACTGGACAGGCTGGACGCCTTCGCGGGCAGCCTGGCTAACCCGCCCTCGCCGCCGCCGTCGGACCTGGCCACGCGGTTTCTCGAGGCCATGGACGACGACTTCAACACCGCCGCCGGCATCGGGCACCTCTACGATGCGTTCGTGCTGGCCAACAAGCTGCTCGACGATCCCAAGGCAGCGCCCAAGGCGGAACGACAGGCGACACTGACGGCGCTGGCGCGCGACGCGCGCATGGTGGGCGCGACTCTCGGTATCATGCGGCGGAAACCGGCAGAGTTCCTGACCAGCCGTCGTGCTCGCTTGTGCGTGCGGCGCAAGATCGATGCGCAGGCGGTCGAGTCCAGCATCGCCGAACGAGTCGCGGCCCGCGCTGCCAAGGATTTCCAACGCGCCGACGAGATCCGCGCCGGGCTCAAAGCACGGGGCGTGGAGTTGATGGATGGCCCGAAGGGCACCACCTGGCGGGTGGTCTAGCTATCGTCGCTGGTCGCCCTTCGACAAGTACGCGAGGATCACGTCATCCAGGCTCCGCGTGCTGACCAGACTCTCGGGCGGGGGCTCTTGCTGCACGGGCGGGGGCGCAGCGGTGCGGGGCGCGTCGGCCGGGTCGGCGGTCTCGGTCATGGGCTGGGCCGGCGGCGCGTCTGGCTCGGCCTGGCGGTTCGTCAGAAGGTTGGGGTGGCTGCCTTCCTGGACGACATACGGGACCCCGCTGCCAGGGCGGCGCGGGCGTGGCGCCATGGGGCGAGCCGCGCCTGGGTTTTTGCCGCCGACGCCCACGACGACCCGGCGCTGCACCATGACGGGTGAGGCGGTGCCACCTGGGGCCTCGGGTCTGGGGAACCGGCGACGTTCGGGCGGCATCCCGATCTCGCCCGGGCCGAGCGATGCTATGTCGCGGGTAGGTCGCCGGAAAGTGTAGGTCCCCGGCCCGGGCGCGGTGGGCCGGATGTTGTGAACCGGCAGCGCTTCGGGCGTCTGGATCTTGTCCGGAGGCGGCGTAGGAATGGAATCCAGATCGAGGACTTCCGGGCCTGGGCTCGGGGTTGCCTCGGGCAGTGCTGCGGGCGCATCGGGCGCATCCTCATGCGTTATCAGTACCTCATCCTCGGGTGCGAGCAGCGGCGCCTGCAATACCTCGGCCGCGGCCTGCGCAGGGGCGGCGAAGACCTCGCCCCGCGCCGCAAAGAAATCCCCCAGGCGGTCGTCATACAGGCCCTGCTTCAGCTCTTTGAGTATCTCTTTGTGCTGACCTTGCATCAGCCCGCGCACGCCCTCCTCGCGAGACGCGGCGTCGTACTGGCACCGCTTGGTCGCGAGAATGCTGCCTTCGAAGAAGAGATGGGTGTACAGATGCGGATTGGCCGGCCCCGAATCCTCGGTCTGGACGTGGAGAATTCGCCCTCCATAGCGAACGTTGTGGTTGTACCCGAGCAGGGGGCTTCGAGGCGGCTTACCCATCAAAAACCTGATTATAGCGCTTGCGCCGACTGTGCTAGAATTGGTTTGTAGCAGGCGTCCCAATGGTGAACGTCACCGCCACGAAGATTCGCGACAACACGCAACCGCGATCTGCGTGCTCTGGCATGGGCCGGCCCTATTCCGGCTATCTTATCAGCTTTCCCACCGTTGGTCGTGGCATGGTGATTTTCCGCGATCCCAGCGGCCACCGCATGGTGACCACGCCTGTGCGGCGGGTGCTGAGCGAGTTCGGGGCTGCGGACATCTACGTCGAGACGGAGAACTCGGTCTATCGCCTCCGTTTCCGTTCGCCACCGGCAATCGAAGCAGCCGCGAGCGCCACGGCGAAATCTGGTTAGGACCTGACACCACCCGGGCGGTGAGATTTCGACGGGGTTGGCCGCGGACCAGGAGACGAGCGTCCCGAAACCTTGATTTTGTGGCTGTGGGCGAGTGGCGCCTGCAGTGGAACAGCGGTTGCAACAGACCGCGGCCATGAGCTACGCTGTCCACAATACCAGCATGGTTCGTCATGCCCTGATTCTCGCGGCGGGCCGCGGCCGTCCGGTCGCCGACCCGGAGACGCCCAACTGCCTCGCATCAGTGGCGGGGGTTCCCCTGATTTTGCGCACGTTGCGAGTGCTGGCCGGTGCGGGTATTCGGCGCGTGGGCATCGTGGTCGGTTGGAAGGGCGATGTGCTCCGCCGACGCATCGAAGCCATGTATGCCTCCGAACATGGCCTTCCGCCCGAGGTCCTCTTCTTCGACAACCCGGCTTGGGACAAGCCGAATGGATTGTCGGTCCTGGCCGCGCGTTCGTTCGTGACTGAGCGGTCTCTGCTGGTGATGGCCGACCAGATCGCAGCGCCGCACATGGTGCGCGACATGACCAAGCTGCCGGCGTCCGGCGATGTCACCGTGCTGGCGGTCGATCGCGATTTGTCGCGCGTGTTCGACTTCGACGACGCCACCAAGGTTGGTCTGGCGGCTGCCCAAGGCAGCGGGGCTCTGTGCCACGTCACGTCGATAGGCAAGGATCTGTTGCTTCACGATGCCGTGAGCGCGGGCCTCTTCGTCATGTCGCCCTCGCTGGTTGCCTGTCTCGAAGATCTGGCTGCCGCGGACGTGCCTTCGCTGACCGATGGCGTGGCCGAGGCTGCGCGGCGCGGGCAGGTCGAGGCGTACGACGTGGCAGGGGCGGTGTGGCAGGACGTGGATTCGGCGGACATGCGCAAGCATGCCGAGTGGCTGCTGCGGGTCTACGGCGATGACCTGCGCCACCCGGATGTGCGCGGCACCGTGCGAACTACCGGCGCTGACACACTGGCTCTCATCGAACGCCTGCTGGCCGAGAAGGACGCTCCCCGCTACACGCTCTTCAATCCCGGGCCGGTGATGACTTCCGCACGGGTCAAGGCGGCGCTGGTCCACCACGACATTTGCCACCGTGACGAGGACTACTCGGGTGTGGTGCGCCGGCTGCAGCAGAAGCTGCGTCCGGTTTTCGGCGCGTCGCCCGAGCACGAGATGCTGCTGGTAACCGGCTCGGGCACTGCAGCCATGGAGATGGCTATTTCGTCGGTGGTGCCGGCCGGCAAGAAGATCCTCACTATTGAGAATGGCGCCTTTGGCGAGCGCTTGGCCGAGATCGCGCAGCTTCACCACCTGGGTCATGTGCGGCTCTGCTGCCCGTGGGGCAGCCTGCCTGACCCCGTGGCGGTCGAGGCGGCGCTGGCGACCGATCCCGACATAGCGGTGGTGGCCATGATCCACCACGAGACTTCGGTGGGCCTGCTGAATCCGGTGGGTGCCGTCGGCCGGATTTGCCGGCCGCGCGGTGTGACCATGGTGGTGGACGCCGTGTCTTCGCTGGGGGTCGAGGATCTGGACGTGATACGCGACGGCGTGGACATCTGCTACTCCTCGGCCAACAAGTGTCTGCACTCCTGCTCGGGCGTGTCGTTTCTGTGCGTGGCGCCCACGGTGTGGCCGCGCATCGAATCGATCCCGCCGCGCGTGTACTATCTGGATCTGCGGCGCTATCGCCGCTACCTGGCCGAGCTGGCGCAAACGCCGTTCACCCCGGCGGTTTCGTCGTTCTTTGCGCTCGAGACTGCGCTGGACGAGCTGTTCGAGGAGGGTGGGGTGGCGGCCCGGCGCGAGACCTACCGCCGGCGCAACCTCCTCATCAGGCGCGTGCTGACCGATCTGGGCTTCCAGTCGCTGACCAACACCGGTCGCGAGTCGCACACCATCTCGACCATGCGGGTGCCTGCCGCGATCGCGGTCGACGAGCTGTACGCCCGCCTGAAGGAACGCGGCTTCATTATCTATCGCTGCAAGGGCGCTCTCGGCGCGCACTACGTCCAGATCTCGAACATGGGCGAGCTGCCCGACGCCACCATCGACTCCTTCTTGGGCGGCGTGGCCGACGTGGTGGCCGCGGCCCGCGAGGCACAGAGAGCGAAAGATCGCGGGCGCCTGCGTTCGGTGTAGCTGTTTTTCCGTCGGTGAGAGGTTGGTGGCGGGCGAATCTTTTGCGCGCGTCCGCGGGTTGACCTACGATCAGGCTCGGTCACGGGACTTCGATGTCGCATGAGTCAGCCCAGCGCCCACGCTTCCCGACGGTGTGCAGGCCGTCTGCGCGATCCGCAGGGTCACAACTTCCACAGGCCGCTGATGTCACTTCTTCGACAATGTAAGATACATTACAGTGGTTGCGTGGATGAAGGTTTGGAATGTCTGGGGGCTTTAGTCGAAGAATGTCGATTTGTGCGATTCTTCTGTGGTGGCGGGAACAGGCATGTCCATGAGAGGTGACGTAGGAGTTTCAACTGGTTAAGTGCTGTTTCTAGCGCACACGTGATGACCTGTGCTCACACCTGACCACCACTATTTAGTGATAAACATCACAAAAACTGCGTGACAAAAGTTCTCAATTGGTTATCATGACCCTACCGTCAGTTTTCCAACACAGGCACTGCTTCACGAAACAGCGAATCGGAAAGGACGACAGGAAAACATGAGAATCAGCAAGCTGCTCTTCGTTCTGGCGACAATCGGTGTGCTGGCTGTGATCTCCGACAGCCGGGTCGAGGCAGGCAGCGCGACGACGAATCTGAGCGTGACCGCCGCGGTCGGCGCAAACTGCACGATCTCGACGGCCCCTGTCGCCTTTGGCGCCTACGACCCGATCGTCGCAAACGCCACCACGAACGACGACGCCACTGGTTCCGTGATCGTTGCCTGCACCAAGGGAAGCACGGT
>PMCR01000525.1 GCA_003155465.1 Myxococcales bacterium
GGCGCCGAGCCCGCGCCCGAGGCCACCGTCTCCGAGGAGCAGCAGAAACTCAGCGAGAATTTGTGGAAGTCGGTGGACGATTTGGAGCTGTCGGTGCGCTCGGCCAACTGCCTGCAGAACGCGAATATCCGCTGCATCGGCGAGTTGGTGCAGAAGACCGAATCGGAGATGCTGAAGACCAAGAACTTCGGGCGCAAGTCGCTCAAGGAAATCAAGGAGATCTTGGCCGGAATGGGCCTATCCCTGGGCATGAAATTGGAAGGCTGGCCGGGAGACGGTCCGCCCAAGAAGGCCTGATCGGGAAGGCCGACCCTCAGAGCCAAATCAACCAGTTGCTAGGCAAACATGCGACATAGAAGAGCAGGACTGCACCTTTCTCGGACCCCAGCACACCGCAAGGCTTTGTTTTCCAACCTTGTGGCAGCCCTTCTGACCTACGAACGCATCCGCACCACGGATGCCAAGGCCAAGGAGGTGCGCCGGCTCGCGGAGCGGGCCATCACATGGGCGCGTCGGCTTGGCCCCGTGCTGAGCAAGAAGCCCGAGAAGCGTACCGACGAGGAAAAGGCGCGTGTGGTTCATGCTATGCGCATGGCTTTGCGGGCGATTCGTGACCGGCAAACCGTGCTCAAGCTGTTCGAGGAAATCGGACCTCGCTATCTGACCCGGCATGGGGGCTACACTCGAATCATGAAGCTGGGGCCGCGCCCGGGGGATGCGGCGCCTATGTCGCTGCTCGAGCTGATCCCGGCGGAGGGTGCGACAGAGAAGCCCGAGTCAAAGCCAACCCAAGAGAAGGGCAAGGCCAAGCCGAAGAAAGAATCGACTGAGAAGGGCAAGGCCGTGGAAGAGGCCGGCCGGCCGAGGAAAGCCGCGCCCAAGGCGGCGGCGCCCAAGGCCGGGGTCAAGAGGGAGTCAGCGGCTCGAGGCGCCAAGCCGTCGGGCGCCACTGTCAGGCGGGCGCCTCGGGGCAAGCGGGGCGGGGGCGAGTAGGGCTGCCCGTGAGGGCGGCCTAGCGGGTCGCGTGTGCGAGTGCGTGTTCGTGTGGGATACGCGGAAGGCGGAAAGCGTGGTGCGAGGGCGTGAGCGCTCCGGGTGGCGTGGGGCGCGCACGCGCACGCAAATCGCCCACGCAAACCGCACCACGCTGGTCGCTACCGCCCACGTTACCGCTCACCCCTGGGGGGCTTCGGGACGGACAGCCCACCCTGCCCACACCTCGCGCTTCGCGCTCGCCCGTCGCGCTCACGCTGGCCAATCGGCACTGGACCGGAAGGCCGGCCGCGGGGGCCAGCCGCGCGAGCACAGTCAAGCACAGTGCCCTCGGTCTTGAAGAAGCGAGGACCCTCTCTCGGGTCCGGGTGGGCTGGCCCCGATTCTGCGGTTGACATCGCAAGGTGGATGGCGGTAACAGGGCGGGATGGGTGCGTCAGCGGCTGATCTGCCTGGCCTCGGTAGTTCCTTCGCCTTGTCGCTTGTGTCTCTGGCGGCGGTCTGCCTGTTGGCGTACGCAGCCCTGCGGTGGTTTTCTCGCCGTGGCGTTGGGGGCAGTGAGGGTCCTGTGCGCGTCGTGGCTCGCTGCTCGCTGGAACCTCGGCGAGCCGTCTATCTTTTGCAAGTGGCAGGTCGCTGCTTTCTGGTCGGGGTCGGAGATGGCCCAATGTCGATGCTGGCTGAGATCGATCCGGCGGCCGTGACCGGCGCGACTGGTGCCGCGGCGCTCGTCCAACAAGGCGGTCTGCGATTCGCTGATGTGCTGTCCCGGTTCCGGGGGAGGGCGAAGTCGTGAACTCGGTGCTGGTCGGGACGGCGGTAGCGATCGATGCTGGCCTCGCCTCGAGGCCACTCCTGCTCCTGGTCGTGATTGCTGCGCTTTCTTTGCTGCCGTTCGTTCTCTTGCTCATGACCAGCTTCGTGAAGATCGCGGTGGTTCTTTCGGTGCTGAAGAGCGCTCTTGGCACGCCCCAGATACCGCCTTCCCAGGTGGTAACCGGGGTGGCCCTCGTCCTCACCTTGTGCGTGATGGCCCCCACGGGCATGCGCATGTTCCAAGCGGTGGAGCCGCTCTTGGGTCAGGGCGCGGGGGCCGATCTGCTGAGCGGGCAAACCGCGGAGGCATTGACCGCCGCCACAGCCAAGGCCAAGGAACCCTTGCGCGAGTTCCTGCTCAAGAACGCCAGCGCCAGGGATCGGGCGGCCTTTCACCGTCTAGCCCTGCGCATGCGCACGGCGGAAGAACGGGCTGGGATCTCCGAGCGCGACTTCCTGATCGTGGTGCCCGCGTTTCTGACCTCCGAGCTGCGGCGCGCGTTCGAGATTGGGTTCTTGCTTTTTGTTCCCTTCCTGGTCGTCGACATGGTGATTGCCAACCTGCTCTTGGCGCTGGGCATGCACATGCTGTCGCCAACCACAGTGTCGCTGCCCTTCAAGCTGCTGCTCTTCGTGCTGGCTGACGGTTGGCAGCTCCTTCTGCGGGGCCTGGTGGAGTCGTATGTCTAGTGCTCTGGGCAACGAGTTGATCTTGCGGGCGGTGCGCGAGGGCCTGCTGCTCATGATCTTGGTGTCGGCGCCACCGCTGCTCGCCAGCCTGGCTACCGGGCTCATCGTAGGCGTCCTGCAGGCCGCGACCCAGGTCCACGAGCACACCCTGGCGTTCGTGCCCAAACTGGTGGCGGTGACCCTCGTCTTGATTGCCATGGGTCCGCTTCTCGGCGCTCAGGTCTTGCGCTTCACCCAGGCGCTACTGCTGGCCATCCCAACCGTCCACTGA
Organism: Myxococcales bacterium; assembly: GCA_003155465.1. The sequence goes on from PMCR01000525.1 coordinate 2,771, forward strand.
TGGTCGCAATGCCCTTGCTGCCGGACAACTTCGAACCAACCCTGGTCGCCTTCGCCATGGGCGCGGCTCGCACCGTGCCGTTCGTCTGGCTGATTCCGGCCTTCGGAGGGCCGAACTTGCCTGCCCGGGTGAGGTTGGCATTGGGCTTGGCGCTGTCGGCCCTGTGTTTCCCGCTGGTTGCGGGCCGGGTTCCCTCGGGGGGACCTGTCCTCTGGGTGTTGCTCTCGCTGCGCGAGATTGGGGTGGGGCTGGTCATGGGTTTTGTGGCCGCATGTATGTTTCGCGCGGTTGAGGCGGCCGGGCGGCTGACAGACATCCTGCGTGGGGCGAACCTGGCTGAAGCCATCGCGCCCGAGCAGGGCAGTCGCAGCAGCCCGCTTGGCGACCTGCTGCTGCTTCTGGCCGTGGTGATCTTCCTGGAGATGGGCGGCGCAGGCTACCTTGCCACGGCCCTGGCCCGCAGCTACGAGGCGGTGCCGATCGGGGCGCCGCCGGGCTCGGACGGCGTGCATGGGGCGGCCTTTCTGGTCATCGCGGCGTCTGCCAAGTTGATCGAGGCCGCCATCGGGTTGGCGGCTCCCGCCGTGGTTGCGCTTCTTCTGGCAGACCTGATTCTGGGCGCCCTGGGCCGCGCCGTCCCACAGGTCCAGCTCTATTTCGTGGGCATGCCGGCCAAGGCATTGCTCGGCGTGGGCGCGATGTTGGCAGGGCTGGCGACGCTGGATTCCGCGCTGACCGTGGGGTTCCGCGGCTTCTTGGGGTTGCTGGAGAGGGCAGCGCAACTTGGACATTGACGGTCCGCCTGATGGCTGAAAACACCGCCGCCTCCAAGACCGAAGAGCCGACCCAGCGGCGTCTGGCGGAGGCACGCCGCCGAGGCTCGATTGCCGTGAGCCGCGACCTGCAGTCCGCGCTGACTGGGCTCGCCCTTTGCGTCGCCCTGATTCTTGGCGGCCGGTCCTGGATAGGCGGACTGGTGGCCTATCTGCGCCTGGCCCTGGGTGACGCCGTTTCTCGCCCCAGCTTGGCGCCGGCCGGGCGCCAAGCTTTGCACGCGGCCCGAGACGGGTTGCTCTGGCCGCTCGGGGTGGCGGTGGTGGCAGCGCTCGCTGTCGGGCTCACCCAGACGCGCTGCCTTTTCTCTACCCACCCGTTCAGATTCGACATTGCGCGAGCCTTGCCATCGGCTAGGCGGTTGTTCGGGATTGAGGGGTTGGGCGAAATCGGCAAGGGTTTGCTGAAAGCCCTGGTGGTGGCCGCGCTGGCGTGGTGGATCCTGGCCCCAGCCATGTCGGACGTGGCCCAATTGACGGGCGCACCGGCGGGTTCAACCCTGGCCGTGTTTGGGTTTCTCGGCGAAAGGCTAGGGCTGCGTCTGGCGGTGGCCGCAGCGGGGTTGGGAGTGGCGGACTATCTGTGGCAACGCCACCGGCACGCCAAGTCGCTGCGCATGAGCCGTGTGGAAGTCAAGCGCGAGCAAAAGGAGAGCGAAGGAGATCCTCTTCACAAGGCCGAGCGCCAGCGTCTACATCGCGAGATCCTCGAGCAGCAGATGATCGACGACGTGCGCCGGGCCAAGCTGGTGGTGGTCGATGGTAGCCGCCTGGCCGTGGCGCTTCGCTACGACTTTGACCAGCCGGGCGCTCCGATGGTGGTGGCCAAGGGCGAGCGGCTGGTTGCTGCCATGATCAGAGACGTGGCACTGCAAGCCGTGGTGCCGGTCGTGGGCGACGGGGCACTGGCCCAGTCGCTGCGCGAGGTGGAGGAAGGCAGCGAGATTCCCGAGGCAACCTTCGAGGCAGTGGCCAAGTTGCTGGCACGGCCTGACGAAAAATCGTTCGATCCTCGCCCAGATACGCTACGTTGAAGGGGCATGCGCCACGGCCACCTGTTTGCGCCTTCCCCCGGTGCCTCCGTGGCTGTCGTGAGCAGATGCAGGAGAATACGATGCGCAAAGCGATAGCCATGGTCTTTGCCGGCGGGCGCGGCGAGGATCTGTCGGTTCTGACCGAGCGGCGCCCCAAGTCGGCCGTCATTTTCGGCGGGATCTACCGTTGTATCGATTTTGCCCTGACCAACCTGGCCCGAGCCGGGATCGGGCAGGTGGGCATCCTGGCGCAGTATCGGCCGGCGTCGCTGATGGATCACGTGGGCACGGGCATGGCCTGGGACCTGGTGGGGGCGAGCCGCGGGGTTCGCTTTCTTCCTCCCTATCTCAAGCTTTCCGTCAGCGAATGGTATCGCGGTCCCGCCGATGCCCTCTTCCAGAATCTCGATTTTGTCGAGCGCGCCGATGCGTCCGACGTGCTGGTGGTGTCGGCCGACCATGTGTACTCCATGGACTACGGGCCGCTGCTCAATTTTCATCACGAGCGTGATGCCGATCTGACCATGGTGTTCGCGCCGCGCGACGCGGATGCCAGCCGGTTCGGCATCGGCGAGCTGAACGCCACCGGTCAGATCATCAACTTCATCGAGAAACCCGAGTTCCCTCGCACCAACCTGGCTTCCATGTCGGTCTACGTGTTCAAGAAAGAAGTGCTGCTCGATGAGTTGCGCCGGGCGGTGAGCGGAGAGGACCCGACGGTGACCTTCCAGATCCATGAGGTCCTGCGCCGGATGATCTCACGCCGCCGGGCGTACGGGTTCATCCACCGGGGCGTGTGGTCATACTCGCGCACGCTGGACGAGTACTACGCTTTCCACCAGGATCTGCTGGGGGCCGCGCCGGCGGTGGACATCGCAGCTTGGGACGTGCATTCCAACGTGATGGCCGGCCGCGCGTCACCGCCGCCTCCGGCCCGCTGCCTGCCCGGGGCCAGCATCGCCAATTCGCTGGTGTCGGCGGGCTGTGTGATCGAAGGGATGGTGGAGGACAGTGTGCTATCCCCAGGTGTGCGGGTGGGGCCACGGGCGGTGGTGAGGGGCTCGGTGCTTTGGAACGATGTCGTGGTTGAGGCCGATGCACAGGTGTCAGGTGCGATCGCGGACAAGCGCGTGGTCTTTTCGCGCGGCTGTCAGGTGGGCGTGGGCGACTCTGTCGCCAGTGAAGAGAAGCCCGCTTCACTCTCCTGCGGGGCCACGGTACTGGCGATGAATGTGCGCCTGCCGGCCGGGGCGCGCGTGGGCAAGAACTGCCTCGTCCACATCGAGGCCACGGAGAACGATATCGGGGCCGAAGTGCCCTCGGGCAAGAGCGTGTGGCCCGCGGCTGCGGCCAAGCCGGTGCGGCCATGAAGGTCACCTTTCTCGCGCGCGAGTTTCCTCCCCACGTGTACGGAGGCGCCGGGGTGCACCTCAAGAATCTCGCCCGGGAGCTGGCGCGCAGTGTCGACGTGGAAGTCCGTTGCATCGGCGATCAGGACGCGACCGATGGTCGCTTGCGGGTGCGCGGGTATCAGGCCTGGCCGCGCATGTGGGAAGGAGAGGACAAGCTCTTCAACAGCACGCTCGGGACCTTCTCGGTCAACCTGTCCCAGATTCGCGATCACATCGATGCCGACGTGGTCCACTCGCACACCTGGTACGGCGCACTTGCGGGCTTCATGGCCAAGACTCTCTACAAGGTCCCCTATGTGGCCACCGTGCACAGCCTGGAGCCGTTGCGGCCCTGGAAGGAAGAGCAACTCGGTCGCTCGTATCACCTGACCTCGTGGATCGANNGAGATCCTGGAGCTGTTCAACGTGAACCCCAGACGGGTGGTGGTGATCCACAACGGCATCGAGCTCAATGTGTGGAAACGGGTAGAGAGCCGCGCAACCTGCAGGGCCTACGGGATTGACGGTGACTACATTCTGTTCGTTGGTCGGACCACGCGACAGAAGGGGATGGTGCACCTCATCGAGGCGATGAAGCATGTGGCTCCCGGCCCCCGCCTGGTGTGCTGCACCAGCGCGCCCGACACGCGGGAAGTCGAGGAGGAGATCGCGGCGAAGGTAGCGGAACAGCCGCGCTGCGTGTGGATCAACACCCTGTTGCGCGAGGAGCAGTACATCGAGCTCTACAGCAATGCTGCGCTCTTTGCCTGCCCCTCGGTGTACGAGCCTTTCGGCATCATCAATCTGGAGGCCATGGCTTGCGAACGGCCGGTAGTGGCCAGCGAGGTGGGTGGCATCAAGGAGGTTGTGGTACCAGAAGCCACGGGCCTACTGGTGCCGCCGGCTGACCCGCACGCCCTGGCCGATGCCATCAACCGCGTTCTCGGAGATCGGGAATGGGCCCGGCGGCTGGGATTGGCCGGACGCAAGCGGGTGGAGGAACACTTTTCGTGGACATCTATCGCCGAGACGACCAAGGCGATGTATCGGGAGTTGCTGGCCGAACGCTTGCCTGCGCCAGGCCAGAACTCAGCAGAGTCGGCACAGGATCAAGCCCCGTAGTGGCGGTAGTCCCCCCGGGGACGCAGGGCGAAGCAGATAGACTCACCTAGTTCAGCACTCGGAAGCGATCCAGACAGTCCGCCAGGATCTGCTGGCTCTCGTTTTCGAAGCCGTAGAAACGGACGGCCATGCCAGAGACAGAATGGGTCAGACCTTCTCTGGTGAAGTTCATGAAGTAGTGATTCTTCACTTCACCGAGCGCAACAATCTCAGCCGAGTTGTCCGCGCTGAGGAACGAAACCCGCACGTGGGCTCCCAGGGGGAGGGGCTCGCTCATCTCGACGAAGATCCCGCCGGCTGAAACGTTGCGGGCCACACAGTCCAGCTCGCCGAACAGAATCGACTCCACCCGAACCGGGAAGACTTTGTCGAAGCGCAGGTGCTGGCGCTTTTCGTGGACGGGAGGGCAGGGCGCTCGGTCAGCGGAATCACGGTTGTTCATGTTGACACGGTGCCACGACCCACAATGAAGTCAAGAAACCTACATGTGCGTTTTGATGTATCTAAGCTAGATGAGTCCACACGTTGTGCTAAGCGTTGAAAAGCTTCGCGGTTTTTGATACCTTGATTCCCGGCGCGGGATTCGCCGACCAATGCTATCCAGTGAACGGACGACACGGAACGATGTCGTACCAACCCCGGGTCAGGTCGAAGGCCTGGTGGTTGCGTCGGCGCGGCTGTCGGCGCGGCCCCTGGTGGAGTTTCTCAAGTCCGAAGGCATCAACGTCCAGGTGGCCGACAGCGCGGACCTTGCCTTCGAGGAGGTGCTCCTGCACCGCCCGAATCTGGTTCTGATCGAGACACGCGCCACAGCGGCGGGAGGGGTCGATCTCTGCGCACGCCTCAAGGCGAACGCCCGTTCGCATTTCGTGCCTGTCGTCTTGTGGGCTGGCGACAAGAGCAGTGAGGCTTTCCATCTGCGTGCCCTGACCGCGGGCGCGGACGCGATCTTCTCCCCCGCCACCAGCCTCGACGAACGGCGGGCTCGTCTGTGGGCTCTCCTACGAACTCAGGTGCTCTATCGGCGTGAGGAGAAGAAGCGCGTGGTTCAGGGCGCCGCCATACGAGACCGACGTCGCTGGGTGGGCGGGTTGATCCATGATCTGCAGAATTCCATTGGTGCCGCGCAGGCGAATTTCGAGTTCTTGGCGCACGAGCTGGCGTCCCTCGGCCCCGTCTCCTCCAAGAGTGAGGTCGACGAGTGTGTCCAGGATTGCCGCGCCCTATTCCGCGACATGGCGCACGGACTGCGCACGGTTCTCGACTACGAACGATTCGAGTCAGACCGGGTCGCCCTGCGCGACGAGCAGGTCTATTTGGCCGATCTGGCCGAGAAAGCCAAGACCTTCATCGAGTCCTCGACTGGCACCCGCAACAAGACCATTGCAATCGAAACAGCAGCCAACGCCCAGCCGACGCAGGGTGACCCTGACTATCTCCAGGAGGCCATCGCGAACCTGATGGGCCACGTTTTGCGCCAGCCGGGCAACCGCCAGTGCCGGGTCAACATTTCCTGTGCGGGTGGGCTGATCCATGTTCGTGTGGGCGGCGATCATGATCGCATTCCGGCGGACCAGCGCACGCGCATCTTCGAGCCCTATTCACAGGTCGGCAAGCATGTGCCTATCGGTCATGGCCTGGGGCTCGCTCTGGCAAAGCTGATTGTTGAGGTGCACGGTGGGACCATCTGGGTAGAGGACATGCCCCGAGGCGGATCGGCCTTCGTCATCGAGCTTCCTTCGAGCGGGCCGCCTCCGAGGCTGCGCACGGACTGATGAGCACGTCGGCGTCTTGGTCGCGACGACGGGTGGCTGCCATTGCCACGGTGTTTGCTGTGTTGGCGGCGGCGCAGGTGGGCTGGGGCGGCAAGGTTGAAGATCTGTCCAAAGCCCTCCTCACCGATCCCAGCTTCAAGGTGCGCGTACAGGCGGCGCTGCTCTTGGGCAAGCTGGGCGAGAAGGCGGGGACTGATGCGCTCATCAGGGCGCTTGACGACGAGAGTACGTCGGTGCGAGCCATGGCTGCACAATCGCTGGGCAAGCTGGGTGGCGCACCAGGCGCAGCAGCGCTGAAGGCGCTGCTGGGACGAGAGCACGATTCCTTCGTCAGCACCCAGATCAAGATCGCGCTTTCGGCTCTCGAAGATCGGGAGGTCAAGGACCGAAAGATCTTCGTGACGATCGGCCCATTTTCCGGGGGCGTGAAGCTTGCCGACGCGAGCATACTGGCCTTGCTACAGACCTCGCTCAGACAGTCTCTGCAAAAACTGCCCAAGCTGACCTTCAGTTCTGAGACGCCAGCCAAGGGTCGCGGCCACGCCCCGCAGCTCGGCTTTCTCGTCGAT
>PMCR01000149.1 GCA_003155465.1 Myxococcales bacterium
GTAGCCCTTGGGCAAGAGGCGGTCGAAGATCAGCGACACGGCGGCACGGCGCTTTTCACCGACGGCCCAGGTCATGTCGTACACGACAACGGTCCAGACCCCACCGGCGCGCCGCACCCCGACCCCGACGTAGCGTTTCTCATTGGGCGAGGTTTGGTAGGAGTACCAGTGCATGTCGGTCCAGCCGTCCTTGTCCGGATCGTCGGTGACGACCTTTAGTGGCCAGGTCGCCTCGGGCCGGTAGGCAGCCCAGGCTGCGGCCACAGCGGCGGCGGCGTCCGCTGCCCGCACGTCGACGAGCGCGACGTGCGAGTCCCCCTCGGGCGGCTCGAGGATGGTAGCGGCGCCGCGGACCGCGACGCTCCAGCCGGCCGGGGCGATGAAGGTGGCCCCCTCTGCTGTGCTCTTCGGTGTGTCGGCTGTGAGCAGCTCCGCTTGAGGCGACGGCGCTGGCGGCGGCGCGATGATTGGCGGCGCAACGGCCGGAGCGACGGCCGGGGGCGGCTCGGCGCGGGGAGGCGCCGTGGAGGCACAGGCGCAGAAGGCAGCGACACAGCCGGCGAGAATGGAGCGCATGCCCCCGAGGATAGCGGCCTGGGCGGTGTTGCTGGAAGGCCTTTGTGCTGCCCATGGCTGGAGTAGAATATCGTCATGGCTGGCACCGGCACGCCCGAGGCGAATTTGCAGGCAGAGAACCTACGCCTGGCCGAGCAAGTGCGTGCACTGTCTGGGGACGAACATCTTCGCCACGAGGCCGCGCCCTGGCGGGACGCGACGCCGGCAGAGCGCGTGGCCGAGACCTGGCGCCTGTGCGCTCTGGTGCCATGGTTCCGATCGCTCTGGCCCGCGGACGTGCGCGCGCGCGCCGATGCACCCGAGCCGCTCCCGGCGAGCACCCTGGCGATTCTCGAGCGGCTGAAGCAGATAGGTGACAGCAAGTGAGGACGCCGGAGGCAGCACCGACCGAGGTTGCCGCGCGGCTGGCCGATCGTTTCGACGAAGATGGGCTGCCTTATGCCCTGGGCGGCGCGTTGGCCCTGGGGGCGTGGGGCGTGCCGCGAACGACGTCGGACGTGGACGTGTCGGTCTTCGTGAGCGAGGGAGAACTCGACCGATTGCTCGACAGCGTGGAGCGAGCAGGCGCCGTGGTGGAGCGAGTGGAAGCCCACCGCTCGGTCGCACGCACAGGCTTCTTCGTCGCGTTCTTCGGCAGGACGCGCATCGATCTGTTCATCGCCCATCATCCATGGCACGCGGAGACGCAGCGCCGGCGTGTTGCGCTGCCCACGCCTGACGGGCAACCGCGATGGTTTCTTTCGCCAGAAGACACCGCTCTGGCCAAGCTGCTCTACGCTCGACCCAAGGACGTGCAGGACCTCGACCGACTGTTTGCCGTACAAGCTGGGCGCCTTGATCTGGCGTACTTGCGCCAGTGGCTGCCGCGCATGGTGCCAGCCGGGGACGCCCGCCTGGGACTACTCGAAGATCTCGCGCGCAGACTTGCGACAGATCCGGAGTGAGTCTTTCGTGTACAGTTCCCGCACCGTGACTTCATTGAATCCACTTGCCAGTCCTGCACCCTGGAACCTCGTCTCATCCGAGTACGCTGCCGAGGTCGCTCCCCTGTTCGCCTGGTTTGCCCAGAAGGCGATCGATCTCGCCGTTCTCCCCCTCGGTGCGCGCGTGCTTGATGTGGCCGCCGGACCCGGGACGCTGTCATTCTTGGCAGCGCGGACTGGCGCGCGCGTGACGGCCATCGATTTCTCGCCCGCGATGACGGTGAAGCTGCGGGAACGCGCGTCGGCCGAAACGGTGGCGATCGAAGCTCACGTGGGGGACGGGCAGGCGTTGCCTTTCGCAGATGCGTCGTTCGATGGTGCGTTCTCGATGTTCGGCCTGATGTTCTTCCCCGATCGAATCCTCGGTCTTCGTGAACTGCTGCGCGTGCTCGTGCCGGGAGGTGTAGCGGTCGTGTCGAGTTGGGCCTCCGAGGACGGCGACACCTGGCGCAACGTGATCTGGGGCGCGGTTCGAGAGCACCTGCCGAACTTGCCGCTCGGCGGTTCAACACCTCCTTTGGGCAACCTCGATGACTGCCGTCGAGAGATGACGGCAGCGGGATTCGAGAACGTCGAGGTTCACGAGGTCGTGCACACACTGCCGGCGATGACGACCCGTGAAGCGTGGGGGTGGATGGTACGCGCAACCGCCCCGATCGCCCTGCTACGCCAGAACCTCGGGCCCACGGCATGGGCCGCGTTCGACGCGTGTGTCCTGGCCAAGCTAATCGAGGCATTCGGCGAGCAACGCCAAAGCATGCGGCGCAAGGCGAACCTGTCCGTCGGCCGCAAGCGAACGTAGTTTCAACAGGGCATGAGCTTCTGAGCAACCACGGCCTCCTGGCACCACATTGGTCGAGGTTGGGGACCAGTTCCCTGCCTTGTTCCTTCGACCTGCCCATGACTGCAGTGGAATGTCGTCATGGCTGGCACGGGCACGCCCGACGCGAGTCTGCAGGCGGAGGACCTGCGTCTGGCCGAACAAGCCGGGATAAAGAGGGCCTCTCTACTTCACATAGATGTCGGGCTTGGGCGGATCGGCCATGCCGGCACCGATCTGGAAACCCACGTGGGGCGGCTGGTTGTACGATGACTGTTCGAACGAAACCTGCATGCGGTAGGTCGGATCATGCATGAGTGTGTAGATCCGGCGCGCGGTAACATCTGTCGTCGTGTACACGCGCAGAGCCGTGTTGTCAGTGGTGCGCAGTATCAGCTCCTCGCGCCAGTCACCCAGAATGTCGGCGGTCAAGGTAGGCGAGGCCTTGGTGCTGTTGTTCGACGAGCAGCCGGTAGCGCTCAACAAAATTACTGGAGACGGGCCTGTGGCAACAGTCTTGCTGATGGTGGTGCCGCGCAGAAGCTCACGCGATTCATCGGCGTCCCAGTAGATGAGAAAACTGGTCCCCGCGGACGGGGCACCGGCGGTACCGTCGGCACAGTTCACACTTCCCATCCCAGCGGTACAAGATGCACTGGTGGTGTTGCTCGGGCTGACCCAGTCGGCGGCGCCGTGGATGGCCTCCGAGCCTCCCGGAACATTGAAGGCGAATGCGCAGGTATCCGCGGAATGGCAATCAGCCCCGCCTATCTCAGTAGGCATAAACACATGGATCCCCTTGCCCTTGATCAACACTCCCACGTGCATGTCTTCGCCACCACCGTTGCTGGTCGCACACCTGAAAGTCCCATCGCTGTTGATGGTCGACGGGCCGGGGATAAGTTCCATTGCGCCGTCGTTGTCCGCGTCCGCAGTCATGAGCGAGAAGTTGCCTTTGCTATAGGCTTCATTGCCGGCGGCAGATCCGCTGTCGTAGGTCCAGACCTTGGTCAGTCCCCCATCCCGCCAGTTGTACGCACTGATCGTCAGACGCGTGAAGTAGCCACGCTGCTGGATGATGCTCGGACGGCCGGTCGCGGTCTTGCCGCTGCCCGTATCGCTCACGAAGGAAACCCCACCATTGTAGCGATGCGACCGATTCCCCTTCGTGTCGCCCCAATCCCCGCTGCCATAGAGAACCGGATACTCCACAGTCGCCAGTTCCTCGCCGCTGGTACCGCTGAACACGGTTAGCCACTCCGGTCCCCCCATGGCCACGCCTTGGGTGGCGTCCCTGTAGTCCTTGCCGTGGTCGGCGCCCGCGGCCGGCCCGGTATGCAGGTAGTTGCCCTTGCCGTCCTTGGTGCCTGGCGCGGTCTTGAACGCCACTTCGGCCTTGCCGTCGCCGTCGAAGTCGTACACCGAAAACTGCGTCTCGTGCGCCCCGGCGCGAATGTTTTGGCCAACATCGATGCGCCACAGCCGGGTTCCGTCCAGCTTGATTCCATCGATGAAGACGACATCTGAAACGCCGGCGTACGAAGCGTCCTTCGAATTCGACGGATCCCACTTGAG
>PMCR01000465.1 GCA_003155465.1 Myxococcales bacterium
GCGGGTCGAGGTTGCTGATGGGTCTGTGTCGAGCACGCAGGACAGTCTACTTCATCACGCCGCGCGAACCCTAGACCCTAGTACTACTGTGTTGCAAAAGTTGACCGACACTCAGGGTGCCCGAAACTGCGGGCATGGCAAGAAAACCGGTCGCTACCGAAGAGCGCTTCCAAGACTTCATCACCCGCCTGTTCGAGGCCGTCGGTCACGCTGACCGTCGAGAGCCGTTGCGGGCCTATATCGCTGGGCTGCTCTTGCCCGGCGAGCGGAAGAGCGTGGAGCCCATGGCGGCGAGGATCGATCCTCGCAACGTGGAGTCGCGCCACCAGTCGATGCATCACTTCGTAGCCGATGCGCCCTGGGATGAAGGAGCAGTCCTGCGGGTGGCACGTGATTGGGCCGTGGAGCAGTTCGAGCGCCACGGCCCCATCGAGGCTTGGGCCGTCGACGACACGGGTATTCCGAAAAAGGGTAAGCACTCCGTCGGCGTCGCGCGGCAGTACTGCGGGGTGCTCGGCAAACAGGACAATTGTCAGGTCGCCGTTACGGTGTCGCTAGTCAATGAGGTCTTGAGCGTTCCAGCCGCACATAGGCTGTATCTGCCGGAGATCTGGGCCAACGACCTTGGGCGGCGAAAAATCGCGCGGGTGCCCACGGACATTAGGTTCCAGACCAAGTGGCAGATCGCACGCGACCAGATCGCGCGGTTACTGCAGGAGGGAGTGCCCAAGGCACCGGTGGTTGCTGACGCTGGCTATGGCAGCACCACGGAATTTCGAGACTGGCTGGCCGAACAGGGCTTGGTGTATGCAGTCGGCGTCCAGAGCGAAGTGACGGTGTGGTCCGAGGACAACCAGCCGCCATCACCTAAGGCTTGGCCGGGACGGGGGCGGCCAGCGACGTTGCTGCGCCGGACAGAGGATACCCAGCCGCTCACCGTCGCCCAGCTTGCCTCGTCACTGCCCAAGTCGGCGTGGAAGTCAATCCGGTGGCGCAGCGGTACCAAGGGCGACATGCGCTCGCGTTTTGCGCGAGTCCGAGTGCGAGCCGCCCACCGCGACTACTGGCGCAGCGAACCTCGGCCCGAGGAATGGTTGCTCATCGAATGGCCAAACGGTGAGTCGGCGCCAACGAAATTCTGGCTCTCCAACGTCGCGGCCGACATGAACATCACGGACCTGGTCAATCTGGTCAAGCTCCGCTGGCGGATCGAACGCGACTACCAGGAGCTCAAGGACGAGATCGGGATCGACCACTACGAAGGCCGCAACTGGCCAGGCTTTCACCACCACGCTGCCTTATGTATAGCGGCCTACGCATTCCTCGTCGCCGAGCGTGCTCGGCTTTCCCCCCCGGCGCCTCTGGCCTTCCTCAAAGCCGCTCCACTACCCCGAGGTTTCCGCCCTCGGGGCAGTCCCGCTAAGACCTGAGCGCCACAACCCAGCCTCCATCGCCACCCTTCGACGAATTATCGCGCGAATACTCGCGGCTCAGTTTTGCGTGTGCCACGCCTGTGGAGCCTACCGTGCCATATAACACAGTAGTACTAGCCGGGCATGGTATTCTGTCGTGCAGCACGTTCGAGAAAAGGAGATCGGAATGGCAACGCTTCGCACACGGGCGAGAGAGATCGCGAACCTTGAAGGCTTCGATATACAGTTCGTGAGGTACGGCGAGTGCGTCGACGAGTGCGTGGATGGTTTTCGGCCGTACGGTTTTGACAGGAAGCTGAGGGGCACGGCGACCGTGGCAGACTGGAAGACGCTCCGGCTTGAGGTCAGCTACCCGGGCATGGAGTGCAAGGTCTTTTTCGGCGATGGAACCGAAGCGAACCCCGACACGACCCTGAACGCTCTGCGGGCGTCGTACGAAGAGAACCAATGAGGCGGTTGCTATGCGCGGTCCTTTCCCTCGCGGCCTGCGGCCACGACTCCCAGCCTGATAGCACGACGGTCATCGATGCTGCGACCCCTGACACCGACCCGTGCGCCGTGCTCTTCGGCATTCCGAACGCGAACACCGGTCTCACTATCGACCAGTGCCGACCCGAATGTGCTTGCGGCGACGTGGTCTGGGCACCGCCCGCCTACGACGCGGCCTTCACCCAGTCGCTGGTCGACGATTGGGTGCTGAACGAGCCCTTGCCGGTGCTCGACGCCGACCCCTACGTCTCCCAGCCAGCCGCAGAGGATCCGCCGGACACGGTTTGCGCGGTGTTGCCCGGCGTACCGGCGATGCCGCGTCCGTACACGCTTGTCACCTACGCGTCCGAGAGCGAGGCGCGCGCCGCCGGGGCGAGCCCCACGCATTTCGGCCACTGCGGGCGCTGCTCCCCGCTGGCCGACCTCGCGGTGTACATGCGCGAGAACGACCTGACCGCACCGGTTCGTAGCTGCGGGATCACAACCATGGGCCAGGGCCAGGCCGCCAACGTCGCGTGCCTTGAAGCGCTAGGCTTCGATACCCCGTGCGCCCAAATTTGGGCCTACAATACGGCGAACACCCGCACCGCGTGTCTCGACGTGTGTATGGCTGCGCTCGGCCAGCCCTACCAGCTGCCCGACGGAACGCTTAATCCCTGCATCCAGTGCGACGAGACCAAGAGCGGCGCGGTCTTCAAGGCCGTGGCGGGCCGGACCCGGCGCAACTCTGGTCTCCCGAACGCGCTGTGCCGCCCGTGCAGCGAGGTCCGACCATTGGTGCATGCATACTGACGCTCGTCGGCGGTGAGATCGTCGTAACGCTTCGAGCTTGTCAAGTGACAGCATCTTCTGGGACGAAACATCGTGAATCCCCAACGCAAACTCGCGGTTTTCGCGAACCATTACCTGTTGACAGGGTAGATCGCCTAGCTAAGATCTTGTCCCTAGAAATTGTTCGCGGCCTAACCGGACAGAAGGAGTCCTTTGCTCAGCCAGGAAGTACGTGTCAACCCTTGCCCGCTGCTTCCCACTGCTCTGCGCCTCTCGCCTTT
>PMCR01000386.1 GCA_003155465.1 Myxococcales bacterium
TGGAACGTGTCGGGATCTACATGGAAGATGGACACATCACCTATTTCACCTTCGCGGCCATTGACGTCGACAAGACTCTGGACTTGGGCAACGACAAGCACGGCAGCAAGATTATCGTGGTGCCTTTTGATGGCGTGAAGTTCGACGCCGAAACCGGCATTGACGGAGGCACCGGCGGCACCACAGGATCCGGTGGCACAACCGCACGGGGCGGCGCAACGGCCACGGGTGGAGCTAGGACCGGCGGCGCGGTTGCGTCTGGCGGGGCGGCAGCTTCTGGTGGCGTGGGCGCACCTGGCGGCGTCGGTGCTTCGGGCGGAGTCATGGCTTCGGGTGGCGTCATGGCCGTCGGCGGCACGGCCGCTTCGGGTGGGTCAGCCGCCTCTGGTGGCGTGATCGCCTCTGCTGGGGCCATCGCTTCGGGCGGAGTCATGGCCTCGACCACCTCGGCCAGCGTGCCTGGCTCGGGTGGCGTCATGGCCACCGGCGGTAAAGTGTCATCCGGTGAAGTTCCCGCCTCGGGTGGCGTTGCCATGCTTGGCGGCACCACGTCTGCTCCCGGCGGCGCCATGGGCAGCACGGGCGGTGCAATTGCCGCCGAAAGCACCCCAGGATCCACCATCCCCACCAACACCGGTGGTGCGACTCAAGCGGGTCCAGCTACTCAAGGATCCGCGCAGAGCCCTGCCTCTGCCAGCGGATGCTCCTGCAAGATGGGCCAATCCGACAGCGGAAATCCTGGAGCAATGGGGTTGCTGCTCGCCGCCGGCCTCTTCTTGCTGGGCCGTCGCAAGAGGCACGACTAGCCCAACTTCCGCAGTTCGGGGGTCAAGATTGCGGGATTTCGCATAGTTGAGTGGAATGACCTCGTCGCCCTGTCGGTAGCAGTGACAGACGACCCGCGTCTGCAACCGCGCGCTGAGTCCGAGCAGAACAAACCTGTCCTCGTCCGCGGAGTGGTCCTCCTCCGCGCGCCAACCCTTTCGGGCGGCCCGGAATTTCCCGACGGGGCTGAAGCTACATCCCTGGTGACGGCTCGGCGACCATGGACTCGTCGTCATCGTCATCCTTGTCGCCCGGGGCACCCAAGAACTCGTCATGGTCTTGGTAGGCAACCACCTTGGTCCCGGTCAACGCGACGACGTATCCGCTCAGGCTGCCGGACACAAAAGCCAGCAACACGGTGCAGCCGATGCCGATGAGCTGCGGTTTGGCAATCCCGGGGATCAGCAGTGCCGCGGCCACGCCGCCCAGCAGGCCGGGCATGCCGTGCAGGTTGTGCACCCCGCAGGTGTCGACGATCTTCAGGGCCGCGTCCACGCGCGGCTGGATCACGACGTAGCCCACCGTGCACAGGGTTCCGGCCAGAATTCCGACCACGAACGCGGCTGTCGGGCCTATCACGTTGCAGGTAGCGCCCACGGCCACGCCCCCGGCCAGTGCCGCATTCGCCATGTCGGCGAAGGATGGCTTGCCCTTGCGCAGAAGCGTGCTGGCCACGAAGGTCGCCAGGGTCGACCCGCACAGGGCCAGCACGGTGGCGATGGCAGTGCGGGCCAGGTCGGCCGACGGCACGACCGCACTGCAGAAGCTGGGCCAGAAGATCCACAGCACCATGGAGCCCAGCATGGAGAAACGGTCAGAGGTCTCGTCGGTCTGCACCGCGACGGCACGCTGGCCCTTGCGGGTCAACGCGATGGCCAGGCCCAGCCCGAAGTACGCGCCAAAGGCGTGGATGACGATGGATCCTGCCGAATCCACGAATCCACTGGTGACGCCCAAACCGCCGTCCAGCACCAGCCACTCGTTCAACAGGTAGAACGGGATCGCAAGTGCGGCGAGCAACGCGTACTGGTGCAGGCGCAGCCGGCCCAGCACCGCGCCCATGGCGATAAGAGCCGAGGCGCAGCCGAATTCCGCGAGCAGGAGAGCCTTGGTGCTGTCAGGCGTGACGGGCTCGGCCGACAGCCCGCCCCACGCGCGCACGAGCAGATAGAGAGGGATGCCGGTGGCCACCACCAGGTATGTGCCCGTGGTCGCGCTGTAGCCGTGTTTCTTCACGAACACCATCAAGAAGCCGAAACCCACCAGCAGCATGGCCAGGATGTGGATCGAGAAGTTGTACTGCTCGACCTGCCGAAGGCCGCCTGCCACGGCTTCCTGCCCACCCCACACCTGGGCTGGGATCGCGGCCAGGGCTGCACAGCAAAGAAGGATCGTCGTCATGCGCTTTCTCACGGTGCCCTCCATGTCGATGTCTGCCGCGGGCGGTTCCCGCGTTGCTGCCGGTAACTGCTGCCGAGCACAGTAGCTAACGGCATGGCTGATTGAAAGATCTAGGTTTCGCCAAGGTTGCGGGAAAGAGTCTTTCGTTACCCAGATTTCGTGCAGGTTTCCTGCATATGTCGTTTCGGTTGCCTAAAAGTTGCACCATTTCGAGTTGACGCGCAAGGCCTCGCAGAAAAGACCAGAAACGCAGGTAGACTGCCGCCATGCGCTTCAAGACGTCCTCCCCCGAGATCGGCGCGCGCTTCGCAGAGGCACTCCCGTGAAACAGTTCCTCGCTACAGTTCAGGTCAGCACCCAGCGCAAGCGCGAGCTGGTGGACATCACCGAGCGGGTGCGCGAGGAAGTCCGCCGTTCGGCGATCGGCAACGGCATCTGCACCCTGTATGCCCAGGGGGCCACGGCAGCGCTGATGATTCAAGAGAACGACGATCCGAACATCACCCTGGACGTACTCGATTGTCTGGAAGGCATGGCTCCGCAGGGCCGATGGCGCCACGACCGGGTAGACGACAACGGTTCAGCGCACATTCAAGCCGGCATCGTCGGCCCAAGCGAGGTCATCCCGATCCGCGATGGCAAGCTCGGCCTCTCGACCTGGCAGAACATCTTCCTATGTGATTTCGACGGCCCACGAAACCGCCGAACGGTGATTGTGACCATTCAGGGAGAGTAGCAAGGCACAAAAGTCCCTGAATGCGTCGCTGGCGCCGGTCTTGCGGGACGCTACAATTGCCCGCGTTGGGATCGCGCCGATGTTGCCAGTGAAGAGGCGCGTCTGAAAAGGAGAGAGCATCCATGCGAATCACGTTTGCCATTTCGTGCGTGGCGATCACGCCGTTGCTGCTGTCGGTCGCCTTTCCCCGAACCAGTGCAGCGCAAGTGAACCTTCAGGTCCAGATCGGCGTACCGACAATCCGGTTTGAAAACCCGCCTGTTCTGGTCGAAGTCAGCCCCGGTATCCAGGTTGTTCCGGAATACGAGCAGGAGGTCTTCTTCGTGGACGGCTGGTACTGGCACCGCGCGGGCCGGACGTGGTACCACACGCGAGACCACCGGGGCGGCTGGGTCGTCGCCCACGGGCGAGACGTCCCGCGAGGTTTGCTGCGCATTCCCCCTGGCCGGTACAGGCATTACTCGGCTGCCAGAGGCCCGAATTTCAACGAACATCGACGGAAAATGCCAGGGCGCCGCGGCGAGGCCCGATTTCAGGAGAGGGAACATAGGGAACACAGCGAACGCGGTCGCTTCGACCGCAGCAACCACAGCGACCATCAAGAGCGCCGAGAGCACAGGGCCGAATCGCACCACGGGCACCGCTGAGCAGCGCTCCCTGCCGATCGCAGATGCGCGGCACGACGAGACTGCACCAGTGCAGTCTCGTCGTCGTGATCAGGTGCCAACGGTGAGCGGCGTGGCCCTGCCTGCCACCGCCCATTTCACGAAAATGGCCGACAGTCCAAGGATGCTCGCGCCCACGACCACCGCGCTCATGCCAAGCCAGGTCGGCGTGCGCGATGAAGAAGTCGATGCCTGCGCTGGGGGCACCGTGAATAGTGTGGCTTTCACTGCGACGAAGGATGCATTCTGTTCGACGAGGATGGTAGGCGCTAGTTTGTCCCCGGCTGGAAAGCCACTCTGCCGGTCTGAATGTATCGCTGGCAACGCCCTCGCGAGGAGTAGCTTGCCTGAAATCGCCGCAAGGTGGGAGTATTCTGGGATGAGCTTCGCCGACTATTCCGGCGGCCGGCGCCCCAACTCGACCACCTATCTGCTCAATTACTTCCTGGACTGGCAAGTCGCTTCGAACGGGTCGGAGCAATAGAAGATCGATCGCCTTTGTTGAGCGTCCAGGGACGCCCCTCTCTACAACAACACCGTCTCGCCCATCAGGAACCGATCCACGCCTCGCGCCGCCTGCCGGCCTTCCATGATGGCCCAGACCACCAGGGACTGACCGCGCGCCATGTCGCCGGCGGCGAACACGCCCGGGATGCTGGTCTGCTGGTTCTCGTCGACCGCGACGTTGCCGCGGCCGTCGATGTCCACTGCCAGCTCGGCCAGCATACCATCGCGCTCGGGGCCAACGAAGCCCATGGCCAGCAGTACCAAATCTGCGGGCAACGTGCGCACCGTGCCCGGGAACTCCTCGATCTTCGGCGGCCGCCGTTCGGGCTGGGGCACGAAGCGAATATCGGCGATCTCGATGGCCTGCACCTGGCCTTCGCCGAGCAGGCGCTTGGTCTGCACAGAAAACAGTCGCGGGTCCGCGCCGAACCGCGCGGCTGCCTCTTCCTGTCCGTAGTCGACGCGATAGATCTTGGGCCAAAGCGGCCAGGGGTTGTCCATTGCACGCTCTACCGGCGGCCGCGGCAGAATCTCTAGTTGGGTGACACTCTTGCAGCCTTGGCGAAGCGCAGTGCCCACACAGTCATTGCCGGTGTCGCCACCCCCGACAACAACCACGTGTTTGTCGTGCGCCTGGATCGGACTTGCGTCCGTGCCACCGCTGTCGAGCAGGCTGCGGGTGTTGGCGGTGAGAAACTCCATTGCGAAGTGCACGCCACGCAAATTGCGCCCTTCCACTGGCAGGTCGCGCGGCTTGCATGCACCCCCGCAAATGACCAGCGCGTCGTGTCCCGCACGCAACTCTGACACTGAAACGCTCTTGCCAACCTCCACGCCCGTGAGGAAGCGCACGCCAGCATCCTCCATCAGCTTGACCCTCCGCTCGACAAGGCTCTTGTCCAGCTTCATGGCGGGAATGCCGTACATGAGAAGGCCGCCCACGCGATCCGCGCGCTCGTACACTGTGACCAGGTGCCCGGCGCGGTTCAGTTCCTCGGCACAGGCCAGTCCCGCGGGGCCGGAGCCCACCACGGCCACAGTCTTGCCCGTCCGCTGCGCTGGCGGCTGCGCGTTGACCCAGCCCTCGTCAAAGCCGCGGTCGATGATGGCGCGCTCGTTGACCTTGATGGTCACCGGTGGCGCATTGATGCCCAGCACGCAGGATCCCTCGCAAGGGGCGGGACACACCCGACCAGTGAACTCGGGAAAGTTGTTGGTCCGGTGCAGCCGGTCCAAGGCTTGCCGCCAGCGTCCCTTGTAGATGAGGTCGTTCCACTCCGGAATCAGGTTATGCAGCGGGCACCCGATGGCCAAGCCGTCGACCAGCTTGCCGGTGTGGCAGAAGGGCACACCGCAATCCATACAGCGCGCGCCCTGCTCGCGCATGGTCGCCTCGGGCAGGTGGCCGTGAAACTCGCGCCAGTCGGAGAGCCGCTCACCCGGCTCTCGGTTGAGCGGCGTCGAGCGGGGATACTCGAGAAAACCAGTGGGTCGTCCCATGGGCTATTTCCCCTGCACCTGTGCCCCGTCCTTGGCGTTGAGCTGGAAGGCCGCCATCTCCGCCTCCTCCGGCGACAGGCCCTTGTCGCGCATCAGCTTCTGCGCCTCCATCACCCGCCGATAGTCATGCGGGATGACCTTCACGAAGAGCGGCCTCCACTCCGCCCAATGGGACAACAGATTTTGCGCGCGCAGGCTCCCGGTGAATTCTGCGTGCCGCCTTATCAGGCCCAACACCTGCTCGATCTCGCTCGGGTCGTCGAGCGGACCCAGCCCAACCATCTTCAGGTTACAGTTGGACTCCAATTGGCGTTGCTCGTCCAGTACATAGGCAATGCCGCCCGACATCCCGGCGGCGAAGTTGCGGCCGGTCGGACCCAGGACGATCACATGGCCCCCGGTCATGTACTCGCAACCATGATCGCCCACGCCCTCGACCACCGCCACGGCGCCGCTGTTGCGCACGCAGAAGCGCTCGCCCACCATGCCACGGATGTAGGCCTCGCCGCTGGTGGCGCCATACAGCGCCACATTGCCCGCGATCACGTTCTGCCCGGGCGCAAAGCCGGCATCGAGCGGCGGACGAACAATGAGCTTTCCGCCTGACAGGCCCTTGCCCAGATAGTCGTTGGCGTCTCCCTCCAGGACGAAGGTGACCCCCTTGGGCACGAAAGCCATGAAGCTCTGCCCGGCCGAGCCCCTGAAGTGGATGGAAATCGTGTCCTCGGGCAAACCGTCGCTGCCATAACGGCGTGTGACCTCGCTGCCCAGGCGCGTGCCCACTGTGCGCTGGGTGTTGCGCACAGGGAGAGTCGCAGTGATCCTGCGCCCCGATTCCAGGGCAGGTCGACACATGGGGATGATGGTGGTGTCGTCGTAGCCCTGTTCTACCTTGTGGTTCTGCGCGTGCAGGCAACGCGTGCCCACCCCGTCGGCAACCTGCGGCTGGTACAGAATGGCCGACAGATCCACGCCCTTGGTCTTCCACTGGTCGACTGCGTGCCGGATGTACAGGCATTCGGTGTGACCAACCATTTCGTTCACCGTGCGGAAGCCCAGCTCGGCCATCAGCTCGCGCACCTCCATGGCCACAAAGCGCATGTAGTTGACCACATGCTCGGGCCGGCCGCAGAAGCGCTTGCGCAGCTCGGGATCTTGCGTGGCGATGCCGGCCGGGCAGGTGTTCAGGTGACACACGCGCATCATCACGCAACCCATGGCCACCAGTGGCGCAGAGGCAAAGCCGAACTCCTCCGCGCCGAGAAGCGCGCCCACCACCACATCCCGGCCGGTCTTCAGCTGGCCATCGGTCTCGATCGCCACCCGGCTGCGCAGGTCGTTGAGCAGCAGCGTCTGGTGCGTCTCGGCCAATCCCAGCTCCCAGGGACCACCCGCGTGCTTGATGCTGGACAGAGGCGACGCGCCGGTGCCGCCGTCGTGTCCACTGATCAGAATGACGTCGGCCTTGGCCTTGGCCACGCCCGCGGCCACCGTGCCCACGCCCACCTCGGCCACCAGCTTCACACTGATGCGCGCCCGGTTGTTGGCGCACTTCAAATCGTGAATCAACTGGGCCAGATCCTCGATCGAATAGATGTCGTGATGGGGCGGCGGCGAAATCAGCCCAACCCCTGGGGTGGAGTGGCGAACCCTGGCGATCCACGGGTACACCTTGGCGCCAGGAAGCTGGCCGCCCTCGCCCGGTTTCGCCCCCTGGGCCATCTTGATTTGAATCTCGTCGGCATTGACCAAATACGGGCTGGTCACGCCAAAGCGTCCCGAGGCCACCTGCTTGATGGCGCTCTTCATCGAGTCGCCGTTGGGCAAGGGCACCCAGCGCGCCGGATCCTCGCCGCCCTCTCCGGTGTTGCTCTTGC
The DNA here is from genome assembly GCA_003155465.1 of Myxococcales bacterium. Next base: position 7,512 of record PMCR01000386.1, read on the forward strand.
CGCCCAGGCGATTCATGGCAATGGCCATGGTCTCGTGCGCTTCCTTGCTGATCGATCCGTACGACATGGCGCCGGTCTTGAAGCGCCTGACGATCTCCTCCACCGGCTCGACCTCGGAAAGGGGAACCGCCGGACGCGGGTGGCGCAGCTCCATCAGGCCGCGCAGGGTAGCCAGGTTCTTCGACTGGTCATTGATCAACTGCGCGTACTGCTTGTACACGGCATAGTTGTCGGTGCGCACGGCGATCTGCAATTTCGAGATCGACTCTGGGTTGAACAGGTGGTGTTCGCCTTCGCTTCTGAAGCGGTACTCCCCACCTGGATCCAGTCCTGCCTGCGGCAAGCTGCGGCTGGGGAAGGCGCGCCGGTGCTGGCGCCGCACCTCCTCCACGATGCCGCCCAGATCCAGACCGCTGATACGGGATGCCGTGCCGGCGAAGTACTTGTCGACCAGCGACTGATGCAGCCCGATGGCCTCGAACACCTGCGCCCCGTGGTAGCTCTGCACGGTCGAGATCCCCATCTTGGAGATGACCTTGACCAACCCCTTGCTGATGGCCTTGGTGTAGTTGCTGCGCGCGGTGGCCGCGTCGACCCTGATCACCCCTTCACCCGCCAGAGTTTCAATCACCTCAAGCGCCAGGTACGGGTTGACCGCGCTCGCGCCGTAGCCAATCAGCAGACAGAAGTCGTGAACCTCGCGCGGCTCGCCGCTCTCCACCACCAGGCAGGTGCGTGTGCGCGTGCCCTCGCGCAACAGGTGATGGTGCACGGCCGCGCAGGACAGTAGCGACGGGATGGGCGCGTGCTCGCGATCGAACCCGCGATCCGACAGGATCAGGATCTGACAGCCTTCCGCCACTGCCGCCGCCGCCTGTGCGCACAGCCTGTCCAGCGCCTGGGCAAGCCCTTGCTCACCCTCGGCAACGCGAAACACCGTGACCAGAGTGCGTGCTCGGAAGCCACGCCAGCCCTCCAGCGCGCGAAGCCTGTCCATCTCATCGTTGTAGATGAGGGGCGAGCGCAACTCGATCTGATGGGCCGAGGCGGCTTGCGGGTCGAACAGGTT
>PMCR01000204.1 GCA_003155465.1 Myxococcales bacterium
CACGTCTACGGCCAAGACCACCCTTCATTGGCTGGCCAGGCGAGCGACTTCGTCTTGGCCTACCCCCTTCCGCCATGCGCCCGGCGGCGTCGCTACGCTTGCCGCGGGATTACGGCGCACCCAGGGGGGTAGATGAACGGGCCAAACCGGCGTAGTGTCGGGGCACTATCATGTCCAACGTCAAATTGCTCGCAGGGTATTTGTTTGGAACTTGCTTCGCACTTGCCGGCTGCAAGACGGCTGTCACGGCGGCTCCGGTAGCCACGCCAGCCAAAGCGCAGGCCTCGGCGCTACCGCCGACTGGGATGGCGGTCGAGCCGGCGCTCGGGCCAGCCTCGGCCGCGACAGCGGCCTGTGGCATGAGCTTCGTGATCGCCTCGCCCATGAAGTTGGTGGCGGATCTGGATGCGCTCTCCAAGAGCCTGGAGTTGCCCTTGCCGCTTGGGCAGTCGCTGCTCCCCACCCTGGCCAGCGGGTTCAGCCCCGGCGGGGTCCAGGTGACGCGCGAGATGCTCGACCGCCTGGATAGCACTCGTCCGGCGGCCGTGGTCTGGCTGGCAAAGGGCAGCGCCGCGCCGGCTGGCTGGTGCGCCGCCATTGCATTCAAAGAGCGCGCCTTCGCGTCGGATGCCCTGCAAGGGATGGGGACGGGTGGCGCCCAGAGCGAAGGCATCCATGAGCGCCGCCTGCCGTCGGGCGATCTGGTTTGGGGCGCGGTCAAGCAGCACCAGTTGTTGCTTGCCAGCTCCCGCGAGACGCTGCTGGCCGCCGGCGCTTTGGCTATCACGGCGCAGGGAGCGCCTATGTCGGGGCAGGCTCTCTTCACTGTGTTCCCGTCGGTCATGGCAAGAAGCACGGGCCAGTCACTTGAACTGGTGGCGGCCGCGATCCTCAGTTCGGCTTTGCTTGAGATGGAGAAGGACGCCTCGGCCACCGGCAAGCCGATGACGCCCGAATCGAAGAAGATGACCGAGGCTTTTTTTGCCGCCCTGGTCCGCCCGCTGACTGAGATTGCCGTGGTCCGCGTCAGTCTCGAAATGGGGGCTGGGCATGGTGTGCTTCTGCGGGCCGAGGCCCAGCCCACGCCGGGTTCAGGATTGGCTGCCAAGCTCGCTCATGTTTCCCCCTATGTTTTCGATCCGGAACTTCCTGTGCGCAGCGACGCCACCGCGCTCATCGCGTGGGGCGACATGGCACCCTGGTTGACGGACTGGATTCCAGTTGTGGAGGCTTCGGGCCCTGCGGGCCAGGCGGCCAGTCGCGATATCGGGGCGCTCCTGGGCGAATCGATAGACGGTGGTTCTTGTGCGGTAGATGTTGGGGTCGTGCCCATCGTCTCAATGTGCAGTCTGACCGTGCGTCCGGGCGTCGATGCTTCCCGAGCGCTTGACCGCTATGTGGCGCTGCTCGAATCATCCAACGCGTGGGAGGCCGAGATCGATGGTCGCAAACCAAGCCCGCTTAAGTTGAAGCACAGGGGCAAGGTGGTGGAGATCGAAAAGACGATAGACAAGAAGGATCCGCAAGCCAGGGCGGTCATGAAGGCGATTCTGGGCGGCGATCTCATGCGCACTGCGCTGACGGTGAAGAACGGCCGCGTGGTCATGGCCATCGGTCCCAAGCCGCGCGACATACTCAATCGCTACGGCCAGAACCAGCAGGCCATGAAGACCGCGGCGCCAATCGTGGCGCGGACCCTGCTGGACGCGGCCGGGGCCGACTACCTGGGCTTGGTCGACGTGGTGTCTGTCCTCGGAAAGGTGCCTTCAAACGGCAAGGAGCCCGGGGGCCAGCCGTTTGGCGGAATGATGGCGGCAGTGCCAGGCTTGGCTGATCTGCGTGCCCCGGTGGTCCTGTCTGGCCATGGCGGGAAGGTCCCTGCCCTGGAGCTTCAGGTGCCCTTTGGCAGCCTGCAGAATGTCGCGCGGGTGGTCAGCGCCTTCATGGGTCAGATGGGGGCGCCGGTCGCGCCCTGAAAACAAATACCAATCAGAGAGATTACTAGTTGGAGAAATGCGCGGAAGATCCGCTAGACTGCAAGACCAATGATGAAAGTTCTCGCAGTCTTCCTCACCGTCGTGTTTGCGCTCATGGGTGCGCCAGCACTCGCCAGCGCGGCCCCAGCGCATTCCTTCCATCCGGCCGCTTCTTCTGACGGATCGATCTGTCGCCCAAAAAAGAAAGTCAAGAAGCAGGCTGCTGACAACAAGGGCAAGAAGAAGGGCAAGGACGACAAGAAGGCCTACGGCTTCGAGCTGTAGGGGCGTCTTTCACCCGGGCGGGATGTCAGCCGGCGCTGACCGTGGGTCCATGCCGTCAGAGCAGGAATCTCCCAGGTTGCAGCCCTTTGCGGCCATGCCGGGGTCTGCACTGGCCCGACTGCGCGTGTTGGCCGCTGACATAGACGACACCATCACCGCGGGCGGCAAGCTGCCCGCGCGCACCCTGGATCTGCTCGGGAAGCTGGAGGCCGCCGGGCTGGTCGTGGTTCTGGTGACCGGGCGTCCCGCTGGCTGGGCGCAGGCTTTGGCCGGTTATCTTCCCGGCGTGAGCCTAGTCGTGGGCGAGAACGGCTTGGTATCCTTCGACGGCGCGGGCCGGCGGCGTGACCTGGGGCCGCCGCGCGACGCGAGTTTTGCGCGCGCCCTGGCTGACAACGCTGAACGCGTTGCGCGCGCTTTCGCCCTCATTCGCACCCCCGACGACACGTTTCGTTTGTTCGAGCGCGCCTTCTTGCGGCCCGACGGCTTCGACGCCAATGCCTTGCGCGGCTGCCAGCAGCTTGTCGATGCAGGCTTCGAGGTGATGGCAAGCTCGATCCACATTCACGTGCGGCCGTCGGGTTGGGACAAGGCGGATGGCCTTCTGGCCGGGCTCGCTGCTGTCCTGCCCGCCGCGGTCGCCGAGGCAGACGCCAGTATTCTATTTGTGGGCGACAGCAGCAACGATCGGCCGCTTTTTGCGCGGTTCTCCCGCACCAGCGTTGGCGTGCACAACGTCGTGCGGTTTCTCGCCGAGTTGGGGGAGGATCGCCCGGCCTACATCACCGAGGGTGAAGCGGCGGCGGGCTTCGCCGAGGTCTGCGAGCGGCTGCTGGCCGCACGGCGCTGCGCGCTGTAGGGTGTGGATTTTCGGTTGTTGTTCTCGTGCCTCGGCACTTGCAGTGCGGCCCGTATCTCCATACGATTCGCCGTCGCATAGGTTCCTGCAACAAGTCCCCTTAGCTGGAGTACCCAAATGGCGAAACTGTCCGGAAAAGCCCTGGTCGCCCAGGGAGGCGGTCCCACCGCTGTCATCAACCAAAGCCTCGCGGGCGTGGTTCTCGAGGCGCGCAAGTTTCCCGAGATCAGCAAGGTCTACGGCGCTCGCCATGGCGTGCGCGGGATCTTGAACGAGGACTTCCTCGACCTCACCCAGGCCACCACGCACAACCTGGAAGAGGTTGCGCGCACCCCCGCCTCGGCGCTCGGCTCCACCCGCGACAAGCCCGACGAGGGATACTGCCGCAAGATGCTCAAGGTCATGCTGGCGCATGAAATCCGGTACTTCTTCTACATCGGCGGCAACGAA
>PMCR01000526.1:0-6514 GCA_003155465.1 Myxococcales bacterium
AACCCGCCCGACGAGGTCAAGCGACTTTCCAAGCGGGCGTGCGCGGCCGACCCCAATCTGTGCGGCGTGGCCGAGACCGAGTACAAGGACGCCATCTTCCAGTTCGTGACCCCGGTGGAGGAGGAGGCCAAGCGCCAGTGGAAATCGACCCTCGAGCGGGCGGTCACCTTGGGCGTGACCAACGACTACGTGAAGAAGGCGCGGGAGAATCTGTCCAAGTACCTGCCCGACGAGTTCCCCTTCATCAAAGACGAACGCATCGGGATTGAGTCCCCATGATCTTGCGTGCACCTCTTCTGGTTTTTCTCTTCACGGCATCCGCCGTCTCGACCTTCATGGCCGACGCGCCGGCTGCCTCGGCCGCGGGCGCGGCTCCGGCCGCGGGCGCCGGCCGCAAGCGGCGCGAACCACCCCCCGCGGTGGTTCCGACCGAGGAAGTGGAGGCGGCCGAGAAGCTCTACCGGTCGCAGAACTATGCCGGCGCGGTGGCCCAAGCCAAGGCTGCGCTCAATCGCAACGAGCGCTACACGCCGGCCATGCTCATCATGGCCAAGGCCTACTTCAAGCTGGGCAAGAACGAGTGGGTCAAGACTCTGGGCGAGATGATGAAGAACGCCGGCGCCTCGGAAGCCGAGCGGGCCGACATCTACCAGATGTTGGCTTTCATGGAGATCGACAAACAGAACACGCCCGGCGCCATCGAGATGCTGAAGAAGGCCACCGGCGCGCGGCCTGACAACGCCCTGCTGTGGAACAACCTGGGCGCCCAGTATCTGGTGGCCAAGAACTATCGGGAAGCTGTTCCTGTGCTGGAGAAGGCGAGCCAGCTTCAACCCAGCTTCGCCAAGGCGCATCTCAACCTGGGCAGCGCCTACCGCGGGGTGAAGGAGTACGAGAAGGCGCTGGCCGAGTACCAGCATGCCCTGCAGCTTTTCCCTCGCTACGCGGACGCCGTCTTCAATCTGGGCATCCTCTATCTCGACGCCGAGAAGATGCCCAACCTGGATGTCGTCGCTCGATTCAACGCTGCGACCACCTATCTGCAGCAGTACAAGCAGATGGTGGCGGGCGCCGGCCAGACGGTTGGCCCCGAAGCCGACGCCTACATCCAAGAAGCCCAGGACGGCATCAAGAAGGAACAGAAGCGCATCGAGCGGCAGAAGAAGCAGGAAGAACGGGACAAGCAGCGCGCGGCCAAGAAAGCTGCAGACGATTCAAGGAAAACGGCCGAGTCTGCGCCCGGGGCGGCCCCGCCGGCCAGTGCGGCTTTCCCGGCTGCCCCGTCCAGCCCGGCACCTGCCGCCGCAGCGACACCCGCTGTGCCGGCGGCCAGTCCGGCCCCACGGGCTCCCACCGCAGCGCCGCCGGCGGCCCCCAGCCCAGCCCCGAGGAAGGCGCCATGAAGCGAAGAAGGCGGTGTCTCGTGATCATGCTTGCGGCAGCTTTGAGCCCGCTTGCGGCCTTCCCACCCACGGCTTTCGCCCAGGGCAAGAAGAAGGCGGCGGCCAAGAGCGCGCCTGCCAAGACAGATGCCGCGCAACCGGCGGAGGCTGGCGAAGCGACGAAGGTGAAGGTTGAACGGGGCACCGGCGGCAGGAAGGTCTACAAGATCGAGGGCGCAATCGTCATCGAGGGTAAGATCCAGAAGCCGGAGGCCTTCTACGTACTGCAGAAATCGGGGATAAACTACGATTGGCACGAGCTGAAACAGGAGTTCGTACCAAAAATCCTGGACAGCGTGACGAAAGCACCGTTCTGATCGAACTAACTATCGAGGGAACCAGCCAATGGCGATCCAGGCAGCGGCGAGAACAGCCCAGGCGGGCCACGGACCCAGCTCCGCAGCGAAGGTCCGCGTCCTGCGCATTGGAATAGTCCAAGGCGGCAGGATTATTGAAGAACGCCTGGTTCGATCGCGCGAGAACATCTCGATCGGTTGGTCGAGCAAGGCCACCTTTGCGGTTCCCTCAGAGGCCCTGCCCAAGCAGTGGCTGCTTTTCGAGCTCACGCCCAAGGGTTACGTCGCGCGTTTTGCTGACGCTATGGATGCCCGCATCGCGGTGGGCAACGAGGTCATCTCGCTGGCGCAGCTCAAGCAGGCAGGCAGGATTCGCCGCCAAGGAACCGCCTGGCTCTTGCTGCTCGACGAGCGGTCGCGCGGCAAGATCTCCGTCGGCGATCTGACCATTCTCTTCCAATTCGTGACACCCCCGCCGCCGCAACCGCGACCGCGACTACCGGCTTCTGTCCGTGGGTCGTGGACGACCGGGCTGGATTGGGTTTTCACGGTCATCGGGGGCGTGTCCTTCCTGGCCCACCTGGTGTTTGTCATGTATCTGCGTAACGTGGACTGGCCGCGTAAGCCGGACATCGAGGAGATCCCGGATCGCTTCGTCCAGATAATGGTGAAGGCCAAGCCGCCCGAGCCGCCCAAGACCCAGGTCACCAAGGACGACAGCACTGAGGAGAAGAAACCAGACAAGGTGGCTTCCAGCGGCGCGGCGAAAAACACGGCCAAGAAAGAACTTTCGCCAGCAGAGAAGGCGCGTCTAGACGCTGAGCGGCGTGCGCGTCTCTCGGAGCAGGTGCGCAATACTGGTATCCTGAAGCTGCTCGGGGCCAAGGCCGACGGGTCTGGGTCCATTGCGGACGTCTTGGGAAAGGGTGACGTGGACCGTGATCAGGAGAAGGCCTTCCAGGGGGTGGGCGGCCTGGCCGTCGCGACAAGTGACGCTTCGCTGCGCGGGGTGAAATCCGGCACGGGTGGCTCTGGAAAAGTGGCTGACATCGGCAGCTTGCGCGGGGCGGGCGCCATCGCGGGCGGCAACACCGGTGCGGGCGTGACCGAGAAGCGGGTTTCAGGTGTGGTCAGGAGCGAGGCGCCGGCAGTGGACGGCGAGTTGGATCCGGCCCTGGTTTCCAAAGAGGTCAGGGCGCGCATCGGCGCGGTCAAGGCCTGCTACGAGCGGGCGCTCAAGCGCAACCCGAACCTGAGCGGCAAAGTCAAAGTGCGTTGGACCATCACCGCGGCCGGGACCGTGTCGGGTGTGGACATCTCAGACGACAGCATGGGTGATTCCGAGGTAGCTAGCTGCATCAAACAACTCGTGGCGCGTTGGCGCTTCCCGGCACCGGCGGGCGGGTCGGTCGAGGTCGAGTTCCCATTTGTTTTCACGGCATCTCAGTGAGGAGCTTGCCTTGACTCAGCGCCGGAAACTGCATATCTTTCATCGTCATAGCGGCTTGCGGCTTTTCGCGTCAAAAGGACGTCGAACAACATCAAATTGTGAGGTCTCGAATGTCTAGGGGGGCAAGACTTATTTGGCTGTCTTTGTTGATCGGACCAGTTGCTCTGGCGCAACCGGGGTCTCCGGGGGCGCGGGGGCCGGCGCCGGCAAATCTTCCACCGGCTGCGGTGGATGTCTCGGTTCCCCAGCGCTCGACGTTGAGTGGCCAGGACATGGTCAAGCAGGGCCAGGAATACCGGGCCAACATGGACAGGGTGGTCGTCGAACTGCAGGCCATGGTCGAGCAGGCGCGAAAGCAGAAGGACGTCATCCGCCTCAACTGTGTGATGGACAAGATGGTGCAGGTGAAGGTCAACATGAACATCGCTGACCAGGCCCTGCAGAAGTTGCAAGAGGCGGCCGCCCGCAGCGACGATGGGTCTTCCCTGCACGAGTACACCCGAATCACTATCGTCAACCAGAAGGTCCAGGTCCTGCAAAACGAGGGTCAGACTTGCGTCGGCGCGGAGCTCAACTACATTGGGGCGACCCGGGTGGAAGTCGAGGCTCCTGACTTGCCCGCGGGGGTCACGGATCCCAGCCTGGAACCTCCGCCAATTGAGCGTCCACCCGCCGCTTCCCTCTACCAGTAGGTCGGCAGCTCCCCGCAGCTAGAGCGCGTCGGACCAATACACCCCTAACCGTGCCCAACCAACGAAACCACCTATGAGGCTCCGGCTATCAGCCATGGTTGTTTGTCTTGCCTGCGGGGCGACCTCTGTCGCCTGGGGGCAGGTGGGCATGACCAGCGTCACAGGGCCAAACCTTGAGTCGATGTCCTATGGGCTTTCGGGGATTAACCCGCACAATGGAGCAATCGGGGCCAAGCTGGGGGAAGGGACTCTCCTGCATGCGGCGCTGGGTGCCGACGTTGGCTACGACAGCAACGTTTTCTATTCCCCCACTCCAAAATCGGCCACGGTCGCGCATGTCACGCCTGCCCTCGACATCAGCAATGCCGAGCGGGACGGAAGCGTGCCCGACGGCGTGTACTACGACCTGGGCGCCAACCTGACCTACCGCGAGTACCTTTCGGGTGGCGACGAGGTTCGAAAGCTGCGCGCCTTCAACCCAGGTCTGGCCGCCCTTCTGCGGCTGTCGTCCAAACAAACGCTCAGCCTTTCGCTCTCCGACAACTTCTTCCGAACCCAGGATCCGCCCTACGTGTCGACCGCGAAGCTCATCACCCACGATCGCAACACCGCCTCGCTTGAATTGAAGGTAGCGCCGGGCGGGGGACGAATCCAGATTCTGTTGCGATACAACAACGTCCTCGATTTGTACGAGACCAGCGGGTACGACCAGTCCAACAACATGGGCAACGAGGGTGTCCTCGATCTGTCGTGGCGTTGGTTGCCCAAGACCGCGTTCTTCGTGCAGCTTGCCCAGGGGGCTGTGACCTATCTGAAATCTAACACTGGCCCTACGTCCTACCCGCTCAGGGCCACGGCCGGCTTGCGCGGGCTTCTGACTGAGAAGCTGGGCCTCAACCTCGCAGCCGGGTACGGCAACGGTTTCTACGCCTCAGGCGCCAGCAACCCATCCGGCTTCGGCAACATTCTCCTGATGGGCGAACTCATCTACAACATGTCCCTGACCTCGAAGGCAGGGCTGGGCTACCGGCACGACTTCCAGAACTCTCCGTTCGTCGGCAATTTCTACGATCTGGACGCGGCGTACGCGGCACTACGGGATTTCATCGGCGGTCGGGTGGCACTGGCTGCCTACGGTCGCTTCGAGAACCGCAAGTACCATGGCGGCCCACTGCTTGCGGCCCAAGGTCGAACCGATCAGGTAGTGATCGCTGGCCTGAGTGCTGACTACGTCATCCAGCGCGTGTTCTACATCGGCGTTGGCTACACCCTGACCCTGGCCCGCACCAACAACAGCGATGCCGCCACCAACGTCGGGGGCGTGGACTACACCAAGCATGTGGTGGTTGGCCGCCTGGGTGTCGTCTACTAGCCAAGTGGCGGTTCACCCCGCCAGATAGCGGCTGGGCGAGACAATGACCTACTGGGCGCATCCAACCGCGATCGTCGACCAGCCAGCGCAGATCGGTGAGGGCACCAAGATCTGGCACTTCTGCCATGTGATGGCTGGGGCCCGCATCGGTGCCCGTTGCGTGCTGGGACAGAACGTGTTCGTGGCGGCGCGGGCGGTGCTGGGCAACGGCTGCAAGATCCAGAACAACGTCTCGCTCTATGACGACGTGATCCTGGAAGACGACGTCTTCGTCGCACCCTCCGCGGTGTTCACCAATGTGGTCAACCCGCGCTCGTTCATCGAGCGCAAGCACGAGTACCGGGCCACGCGGGTCGGACGCGGCGCCACGGTGGGCGCCAACGCCACCGTGGTCTGCGGCCACGACATTGGCGAATACGCCTTTGTCGGCGCGGGCGCAGTGGTCACCAAGGACGTGGCTGCCTATGCGCTGGTCACCGGGGTGCCGGCGCGCCAGATGGGCTGGATCTGCCGCTGCGGGGTGCGCCTGCCTGACGGAAACGACGAAGTCCGGCAGTGCAAGGCCTGTGGCCAGCGCTATCGCGAGACAGCTGCGGCCGGGCGAAAGACCCTGCTGTCCGAGGCGCCTGGCCAAGCGCGATGAAAGTACCCCTGCTTGACGTGAAGGCGCAGAACGCCCCCTTGCGCGGCGCCTTGCTGGAGGCCATGGGCCGGGTGATGGACAACGGCGGCTTCATTCTGGGGCCTGAAGTGGAAGCCTTCGAGAAAGAGCTGGCCGCGGCGCTGGGCGTGGGGCGGGCGATTGGGGTCTCGTCGGGGACCGATGCCCTGCTGGTGGCACTGATGGCTCTCGGTGTGGGTCAGGGAGACGAAGTGGTGACCACGCCGCTTTCTTTCTACGCCACTGTGGGCTGCATTGCGCGCTTGGGCGCGCGTCCGGTGTTCGCGGACATCGAGCCCGAAAGCTTCAATCTTGATCCGGGGGCCGCCGCAGCAGCCTGTGGGGACAAGACCCGCTCCGTGATTCCGGTCCACCTGTTTGGCCGGCCCGCGAGTCTGCCCAAGGTCAACCTGCCCGTGGTCGAGGATGCGGCCCAATCCATCGGCGCCTGCAAGCTCCACGGCATCATGAGCTGCTTGTCCTTCTTTCCCTCGAAGAACCTGGGCGCATTCGGCGACGGCGGCGCGGTCCTGTGTGACGACGCCCAGGTGGCGGACAAGGTCGTCTTGCTGCGTGCGCACGGCAGCCGGCCCAAGTACGT
>PMCR01000526.1:6603-6766 GCA_003155465.1 Myxococcales bacterium
TACCCGCTGGCCTTGCACCTGCAGCCTTGCTTTGCTGGATTGGGCTTCCGCGCAGGGGATTTTCCCCACGCTGAGGCGGCCACCCGGGAGGCGCTGGCCTTGCCGATTTTTGCAGAACTGACCGAGGAGCAACAGAGCTTCGTCGTCACGCAGATCGCGGCGT
>PMCR01000452.1 GCA_003155465.1 Myxococcales bacterium
ACCTGCGCTTCCTGATAGAGGAAGCCCCCTTGGTGTGGGTGTCGGAGATGCGCTTTGTCTCTCTCGACCCCGCCACGCCCCTGCCCCGCGACGACGCATTCTTGCGAAAATCGCTGCGTACGACGCCAGGAGGACCCTACCAGCCGGCCCTCGTGCACCGCGACGAAGAACGGCTCAAACGCCTGATGGGCGATGAGGGCTATCGCAACGCTACCGTCGAGTCCCATATCGAGCGGGAGGGCGATCACGTCACCATCGTCTGGAACATAAGGCCGGGCTGGCAGGTGCACGTGGGCCCCGTGTTCGTGCGGGGAAACTTCTTGACCACGGAAGGCACGATCATGACCTGGGCCGAACTCCGTCAGGGATCCCTGCTGACCACCCGGGCGGTGGAGCGGGCCCAGCGTAACCTGGCCATGATCCAGCTCTTCAATAACCCGAACTCGGTCAGCTTCCCCAGCCAAGACCCACACCAACCGGTGGTTCCCATGGTGGTCGAAGTCGAAGAACGACACGATCACTTCGGCATCGTTACGATCGGCGGGGGCATTTCCACCGACCAAAAGTCGCCCAACTCCAGTTTCCCCGTCGGTGGATACGCAGCATTGGGCTACGAACACCGGAACCTCTTCGGGCACGCCTGGACGCTGACCGCCCAAACAGCCCTTGGCATCTCGCTCTCCCGGGTCAATGTGAGCTTTCTGGACCCGCGCTTCCTCGGCTCGCTCTTTCGCCTGGAGGTCGGCGGCAACTACCTACGCCAGGCCACGGTGCGCCTAGGGGATCTGCGATCAGGCGCGGCCTTCATCGGATTTGCTCGCGAGCTAGCCCCAGGCCTGGATGCCAACCTCCGCTACAACTTCCGCGACACCTACCACACCGAGTTCCTCGCGCGCCGTGCGGGGCCCGACGAGGATGAGAACACGGTCAGCATCGGGACCATCGTGGGCAGCTTCAGCACCAGCATCGAGTGGCAGCGCCTCGACAATACCTTGGTGCCGACCCGCGGCTTCAAGGTCGGCATGGGCGCGGAGCTGGCCTTGCCCAGCCTCTCGTTCGACCTGGGGCTGGATTCGTTCGTCAAGCTTACGGGCCATTCCCTCGCCGTGGTGCCGCTCTTGTCGTGGCTGAGCCTGCACTACAGTTTGCGCTACGATCAAGGGTTTCCGCTCGGAGGCGCATCACTTCTGCCGAGAGTGGAACGCTATTTTGCCGGCGGCGACACGACCGTTCGCGGATATGACCTGGACCGCCTCCTGACTGAGACGGTGTACTCGCCGCTTGGGTATGGGCTCTACGGCGTCCGGTTCCAGCCCGTGGGTGGCAATCTGCGGGTTGTGCAAAACATCGAATTGCAGGTCCCCATCGTGCGTCCCTGGTATGCGTCGGCATTTCTCGACAGTGGCGTGGTGGCTTTTTCGTTCGATGGGTTGTCAGCCTCGGAGTTTCGCCACGGTGTCGGTTTCGCGCCCTTTGTCTTCAAGTTGCCGATTGGCGATCTGAGTTTGGCCTTCGCGATACCGCTCAACCCGAAGCCCGGCGACAGCTCTTGGCGGTTCCACCTCAACGTCGGATTGATGTTCTGAGCGACTACCGGGGCGGCGTGGTCGCAGTCGAATACTTGAGCCACAATCGCGAGGCAGGTCACTACTAAGCATGATCCTGGGCATTATGCTGGCCAGTCCCTGCAAGGCAATTCACAACCCGGAAGGTCGTCGCACAATGGCAAGTCTTCGCCGCCTCTTTTTCGCTCTGACCGCAGTGGCCTTTGTCGGACTCGGATGCAGCACGACAGGTCCACAGGACTCCGCGCCGCAAGGCGGTAGCAGCCACCCCCCCGAGGGGTCTGGTGGAACCGGCGCTGACACTGGCGGTTCGGTTGCCACCGGCGGCTCGCTTGCCACGGGTGGCTCACCCGCCACTGGCGGCTCGCTCGCCACCGGCGGTACACCCGCCACTGGCGGCTCGCTCGCCACCGGCGGTACACTTCCAACGACAAGCGGCGGAGGGTTGCCAGGCAGCGGCGGAGTCGCGGGCGGTGGCACCAGCGCGGCGGGTGGCAGCACCCGCAGGCCAGACGGCGGCGTCGGCGGCGCGGGTGGCGGCACGGGCGCGGCTGATGGCGGCGTCGGCGGGACTGGCGGCGGCACGGGCGGCGTGTCCGCAAGAGGCGGTTCCTCGGCCAGCGGAGGAACCGCGGAGTCTGTTGACGGCGGCGTCGCTACCGGCGGGACCGGACCGATCCCGGATGCTGGCCCGGTGGATCCCAACAAGAAAATCACGGTTTGGATGGTTGGCGACTCGACCATGCAGAACTGCAGCGGCAGCGGCCAATGCGGCTGGGCCGCTGAATTCCAGCAGTACTTCAGCGCCAACGCCACGATCTCCAATCAGGCACGAGGCGGCCGAAGCATCCAGACGTGGATCTGGGGCGACCCCAACGTCTCGAAAACCGCAACCGACGCGAATGGCGAATGCCAGGTCATTGACAGCAAGACCTACTCCGACAACTTGACCACCATGCTCGATCCGACGAAAGGGATGCAGCCGGGCGACTGGGTCTACGTCGCGTTTGGCATCAACGACGCTGGCGGCGCCTGCAACCGGCATGTCGGCAAGGCCCTCTTCCAATCTGACCTTGACTTCATGGCGAAGACCATCAGGTCCAAAGGCGCGAACCCGATCTTCGGCACGTCGACGAGCGGACAGTCGTGTTCCGGCTCAAGCAACGTTGCCAACCGCGCATTCGGTCCGGAAACCAAGGCCGCTGGCACTGCCGACAACGTGCCGGTCGTTGATCTGACGACGCTCTCGGTTGCTCTGTACAATAGCCTCAAACTCTGTCCGGGCGGCAGCTCAACCTTCTGGTTCGACGGCACCCATTTCAAGACCGAAGGCGCCACCAAAGTGGCGGGCGTGGTGGCCCAGGCATTGAAAGATCAGAATATTGGTCTCGCCGCCTATCTGAAATAGTTAGTCAGGGGCCGAGCTGCCCTCCGGCTTGCCACCCCGGAAAATACTTGTTCCGTCGCAGGTCTCTCTGTGCGCGGGCTATCGCTGCGCGACGTACGCGATCACGCCGTGCTTCTTCTCGAAGGCCAGCTTGCCGGCGAAAGCGTCCTTGGACGTGGCGAAGTCGCCCACGCGCACACGGTACCAGGTGCCCTTGCCCGGAATCTCGGAGGCCACCAGGTAGGTCTTCTCGGAGCCAAACTTGGCGGCAAACGCCTCTGCTTCGCCCCGATCTTGGAACGAGCTCAACTGCAGGGTGAAGTGCACCTTGCCTTTGGCCGAATCGGTGGCCGCGGCGCCGATCACGGGGATTGGCACATTCTTGGATGGCGCAGGTGCCGTATCAACCGACGGCTGCGCCACCGGCCCAGCAGCGACCGCTGCCTTGGTTGGCGTGGACACCGTGGGCGCAGGCTTGGGCACCCTGGCCAGGTCGGCAGCGGCCACGGGCTTGCCGACGGTCGGCGCAGCCTTGGCCTCCGCAGGCTTGGCGGGCTCGGCGGGCTTGCTGTCGAGCAACGCAGACAACTTGCCGTTCGCCTTGGTCGCAGCCTTGTCAGGTGTGGCCGAGGCGGCCTGGCTTGGTTCGGCGTTCTTGGCAGTCTCGGTTGGCTTGCCGGTCTCGGCAACCTTGCCCGGCTCGCTCTTGCTCGAATCCGTGGCCCTGGGGTCAGTCAGCTTCAGCTCGGTTTTCTTTACACCATTTTGGGCGTTCTTCCCGCCGAAGAGGGCCTGCGGGAAGGTCACCGCCGGGGTCTGGGTGGGCCGGGGCGTGGTCGCCACTTTGTCGAGCAGGGCCAGCGGGTCCTCCACCTCCGGCGTGACCGCACGGCCCCGCGATTCCAGCCGCTTGCCCACCACGACGCCCAGAACGAACAGCAGACAGGCCACCAGCGCGCTGCCAAAAAACAGGAAGAAGACCTGACGGTTGTCGAGGCGGACTTCGATCTTGTCCCGCCAGCGCTCGACATCGCGAAGGCCTCGTTGATCCATCGTTGCACCGGAAGTGTAGCCCATGCTCTGCTCCTGCGAAAAAGGTGGACGCCGCGCCGAGGCGCTACGACGCCTCCTCGCCCTCCTCGCCGATGCGTTTCATGACGGTCGGCGCTGAAACGCCCAGGAGGCCCAGCGCGGTTTCAATCACCTGCCGGATCGCCTCGATCCAATGCAGGCGCGCCGCGGTTTTCTGCCAATCCCAGGTCGCGCGCCAATTGCCCACGCGCTGGCGCTCCTGGGGCAAGACCGAGTCGCCGTGAACCTTCTGCAGCCGCGTGTAGGTGCTCTGGAATTCGCCTGCCAGATCGCTGATGAACGACACCAGACGGTGCGGTTCGCGCGCCACCGCCGCATCCTCGACGAAGTCGGGAAAATCGGACAGCCGGCGCAGCAGCGCGATCTCCTCTGGCAGGTTAAGCCGCGTGAACAGCTCAGCCGTGGGTGGCATGCGCGGGGCTTCCAGTTCAGCCGCGCGCCGCAACAGCGAGGCGCACCGTGCATGGGCGTACTGGGCGTAGTACACGGGATTATCCATCGACTGGCGCTTGGCCAACTCAAGGTCGAATTCCAGCGGCGTGTCATGTCGCCGCATCAGATAGAAGAATCGCGTGGCATCGCGGCCGATCTCGTCAATCACTTCATCGAGAGTGATGAACTCCCCTTCCCGCTTGCCCATGGCGACCGGTTTGCCGTCACGCAATAGACTCACCATCTGGATGAGCAGAACCGAGAGCCGGTTCGGGTCATGCCCGAGCGCCTTCAGGGCCGCCTTCATGCGCGGCACATGGCCGTGGTGGTCGGCACCCCAGATGTCGCACAGCTCGTCGAAACCGCGGTCTATCTTCTTGCGGTGGTACGCAATGTCCGCCAGCAGGTAGGTCGGCAAGCCGTCAGACTTGACCACCACCCGGTCCTTGTCGTCACCCCATAGCACCGTGGTCTTCAACCACACGGCGTTGTCGCGCCGGTCGATGAAGCCGGCTTCATCGAGCGCCGCCAGGGTACTCGACACCTCGCCGCTGTCGTGCAGGGCTCGCTCGCTCTGCCAGACGTCGAAGCTGACATCGAACTTGACCAGGGTGCTGCGGATCATGTCCAGGCATCGGCCTATGGCGAACTGCTTGATGGGCTCCATGTCGGCCGGAGGATCGGCACCGACGAAACGCCCTGCCTCGCGTTCGAGCAACTCAAGTCCCAGCTCCCGGATGTAGTCGCCACGGTAGCCGTTTTCCGGGAATGCCACCCCGGGCACGATCACGCCGGTCCAGTCTTCGCCCTTTGCGGCCTCCATGTAGCGGGCCCACACCGATAGCGCCAGCATCGCAACTTGGTTGCCGGAGTCGTTGAGGTAGAACTCGCGCAACACATCGTAGCCCGCGAAGCGCAGCAGCCGGGTCAGCGAATCGCCGACCGCGGCGTGCCGGCCATGGGCAAAATGCAGCGGCCCGGTCGGGTTGGCGGACAGGTATTCGACCAGGACACGGGGCGAAGGCTTGGACGCCCCCTGTCCCCATCGCCCATCAGCGGCCAGGATGTCGAGCAGTCGTCGTTGCCAGAACGAATCCGACAGGCGCAGGTTGATGAATCCGGGGCCCGCCACCGACACCTCTGAGAGGTCCGCGCCTCCTATGGCCCGCAGGCGCTCGACGATAATCTCAGCCAAGGCACGCGGCTGCTTCCCAGCGGCCTTTGCCAGCGCCAGGGCAACGTTGGTCGCGTAATCGCCATGCTCAGGGCGCTTGGTCCGTTCGACCGGAATACTGTCGGGAACAGACGCAAGAAGGCCCTCGCGCCTTACCTGGTCCACGGCTGTCTTGAGGAGCGCGCGAACCGTACTTCGAACACTGGAGGTCATTTACCTACACTGTAGGATGAAGTCGCACCATCTGTCAATTTCAGCGCCGCTGGAATTCGGAGTGGCGGGTGCGGTGGGGGTGACCGTTGCAGTGGTGGTGGGGGCCGATGAACATTCAAAGGGTCTGGGCGCGTCCGACCACAGGGGCGGGTTTCAGGCTACCGCCCTCTTGCCTTCGAAAAAGCGCTGTGCGCGGCGATCGAAGTGGCGAGAAACGCGCAAGCGCCGCCCACGGCCCGTCGGAACCGTTCGCGGCAGGACTGGGTTCAGGCGTCGCAAGTCACGGTGACGGGAAAAGCACGCATCCGGTCTGAAAAGACAACAGCGCGCCGACCGAGACCGCGACCCCAGAGCCAAGCACAACGGGCAAGCACGGTGACCGAGGGGGAATCGCCATGGCCGTACTGTCTCACGTCGCCAGCGACCCTCGCAAGACCGCGAAGAGGACGGGTCTGAAACCCTGCACAGCTACTGGATCTGGAACGGCGTGGTGCCGCTCTGGGCCGGGTCGAAGGTGGTCACGGCGCTGTCGCCCTTGCGCGCGTTGATGCGCACAATCTGACCGCGGCTGTTCGGCGTGAGCGCGGTGCGCCCCTGGTCCAGCACGTACACATAGGGATACGAAATCTGACTGGTGGAGTCGGTCATCATGGGACTATCGGGTAGCTTGGTCGGCCCGGCGAAGATTCGAATGGGCTGGGTCAAAGCGATCTCGTAGGACGGAACGGCGACGGTCGCCGGGATGTAGCCGCCGATCAGGTTCAGGCGTGTGGTCAGGCTGTCGCCCCCATACTCGTCTAGATTGGTGAGGACGAAGCGGAGCTGCGGGTCTTGGAAGATGGCCTTAATGGACTTCTTCGCCGCAGCCGTGGGGTCGTCGTGGTTGAAGTCCTGATACAAGCAGGGGTTTGGGCCGGGCGGCGTGATGGGTGAGTAGGGAGGTTTGGGTGTGGCGGCCCCGCTCTCTGGATCAGTCGCGACAGGAACCGGCGGCGTCTCCTGCCCGAACAACGCCACTTCTGTGCTCGTCTTGCCCGTGGAGTACTTCGTGACGTTGTCGATCGGCACCGTCCCGTCAATCGTCGCGCAGGCAGGGGCTGACAGGGAAACCCGGTTTGCCAGAGCTGGATCACGGTTGGGATCGAGCTGGCACTGATCATCGACGACGGTCGTGGTCTTGAGATCCGGCAGCGATGTGCCCGAGATCAGAAAGCCAGTACCGACATTCACGTGGTACCGGTTGCCCGGCTGGGGCCAGCAGGCTACAGGCGGAAAGCCCGCGGAAGGCGGAAGACCCAGGGGTGGCGCCTCGACACAGTAACTTCCCGGCCCCGGCCGAGGCTCGGTCTCGTGGGGCAAGAGAGGTCCGAGAGAACCGGCAATCTGCTCGCACACGAAGCCTGGTCGGCAGTCCCGGTCGGGATCCTGCGTCGTCGCCCCAGCCGGTGTCAGGTAGCCACAGGCCTTCACGCAGCGCTTGAAGCTCTCCTCCGGCCGCACATGCTGCCACTGGAAGCCCGGAAGCGTCCCCGATGCCTTGTGGGCGGAGGTGGGCTGGCATTCCGTATCGTCACCAGCTTCCGTCGCGGCCACACGATTGAGCGCCGTCCTTGGCACTTCGTCCAGGTGTAGTCCAAGGGTCAGGTGTGTGGGCGTGGCCGTGAGCACTTCGTAGCGCCGCCGACTTCCCATGAAGCGGGCACAGGTATCGACCAAGTTCTGATCGACGGTCTTGGGCAGGCACAGGCCCGTCGCGCCTCCGATCGGCTGATGGCAGGTGAATATGTCCTGCGGGCTGCAGTCGGTGTCGGCGGTGCATCCAGGCAAGACCACCAGATCCCCCGGTAGTACGCCCTTAGCGCAGAAATCAGCGCCCACATCGTCGAGAGCACCCGCCGGTGCGCCCGCCTCCGGATACAGGAGCCTGCCCGAGCTGCGCGTCGAGCCGGGGAGAGCATCCTCCCAGGCAATGGTGAACGCGCGCGACACATAGGTCGCCTGGTACGGGAAATTGGCCCAGTAGTTCGTGGTGGTGTTTACCGAATTCCCGCTGAAGGGCTGGGTGGGATCGTTTGCCACCTCCTCCAGCCTGGGGCCACTGACCGAAGAGAGGATGGGCGTGGTCGGGAACAGAAGGTCAGAGGCCACCGCTGTGCGCAGCGGTGGCGTGGACGAGAGGGCCAGTGTGTCGGCGGTGTACTGGCCGGTCGAGCGGATCTCGCGGAAGGAGTGCGTCAGGGTATTGTCTTCGTCGGTCAACTGGTCGTTGACCACGGTCTTGGGCTTGAGGTTGAGAATGTAGACGGCGTCGTTCGAAGCCAGGAGAAACGCGAATTGGCCGGACAACGCTTCGGGATTCTTCTTCATCTCATCCATACTGACGATCGGCAAGTCGACGACCGCGATGTCACGCGGAATGGGGGGTGCCGCGGTAAGGACCGGAAGCGTGGGGATGCGAATTCCAGGGCCATGGGCCAGTGGTTGCCGGGCCTTGGGGTTGACCGGAAAGCACCCAGTGTTGGCCGGCAGGTTGGCCCGATCAGGCCGGACGTTGACGTCGCATTCCTGTTCCGGTCGCGGGGCAACGTTCACCACGCGGACTGATCCGTCGCGCGCGAATGCATAGAGAAACGACCCTCTCCCGTCCAGAAAGCGACCCCGGCTGTCGACCTCGCTGCCGTCCGCCAATTTGATCGGCTCGGGCTGGGGCGTGAAGGGATCGACCGAGAGCCGCAGGTGCTCGATCCCGATTGCCCCTGACTCGAGCGCGATGCGTCCGCCCCCAGCCGGAATGGCGAACCTTCCGTCCCCGATGTCCAACGCGGTCAGGAAGTCGTCGGCGGCGCTGGCCCCCACGTACACCCGGCTGCTGTCAGGAAGCAGGACCAGTGCGCCCACGCCAAGAGGCGAGCCTGTCCCTGAGCCCGCCTCGCCCTGGTCAGCGCCGCCATCGTCGGTCGGCGCCGCCGGTCGTTCCCCATCCTGCGCCGTGGTCCCTGCGTCGGGGACGGACTCTGGCCCGCAGTCTGCCGGACAGTACGGCTCGCTGCCGCCGGAGACGACGCCGTTACGACTAATGAAGACCGAGTCCTTGATCGTACCCGACGGCATGTCGAGCAACGCGACCAGGTCACAGGACGGGAAGGTCACCAGAGCCGGCGGCGCCTGCTCGGAGTTGCACTGCCCGACCTTGGACAACAGGAAGACGATTTCCTTCGGAGAGGCGTTGAGCAGACGCCCGGATTTCGTTTTCGGCGCTACCCGTGTCACTGGAGGACCGCCCACAGTCGCGGGCTCAGCCGGGCTGAACAGCGAAGCCAGGATGAGCGATGGATCAACCAGTCCAAGATCACAGGAATCGCGGTTGGCACTGGCGACCCAGCAGCCGTCCGCACTGGCAGCCAGCGACTCGGGCATGGACCCGACGGGCACCATGTTGAAGCCAAATACGCCGGGATCGAGGTCAATGAGATGGCCCTTGTCCATGTCCACCACCGCCATCTCGCCCCGGGCGGTGTTGGTCACGAAAGCAAATGTGCCAAATTGCCGCGACGACGTGGCTGTTGGCTGGATCACAGGGTCCTTCCTGTCCGGCGGGTGGCAGACACCCATGGGCTGACCCGACAGCGTATTCCCGGTGGCTGAATCAACCGCGAGACACACGAACCCCATGTCGCCCGGCCGTTCGAGGTTGCGTGCGGGAATGACGGTCGGCGCGGCACCGCATGCGCCGAGTAAGCCAGCAAGTGCGGTGGTTGGACCGACACGCAAGATCATTCCGTCACCGCATGGGGGAAGCCGAGGCGTTGCACCACCATGTACTCCGTCGGGTTGCCCGGCTTGAGGTCGATGACCGATACATTGTTGTCAGCGTAGCCGACCACAAACGCCTTGGTTGGGTCAACCGGCGAGAACCTCAAGGCCGCGGGTCCGTGGCCGGCTTCGATCACAGCCACTACCAAGGGTACTTGCGGGTCGACGACGTAGATCTGGCCCCCTTCGAAGCAGGTGACGTAGAGCAGGCGCCCGCGCCCAGCATCGTGAAACTGCATCTGGTTGGCTCCGCTGCAAACTTCGAGAATGGCGCTCGGCTGGTTGGCGGGCTCTCCGTTGCGACCCGGTCGGCGGTCGAGCACGACCAGCGCAGCCGGATCGGTGGAGCTTGTCGACTCGGGCGTGTTGCGATGGAGGACGTAGGCAGATGTGCCGTCGGGCGACAGGAGAAACCCTCGCACATCCGTGCCCACGGGCAAGAAGACGGATGACGTGATTTGCTCGCCCGGAACCAACGAAAGATCGCGCGTGGTGGAGTCGTTCGTGTCGCAATGCTGCCCGCACTGCAGCACCAACCCAGTGATGTCGGGACTGGCGCGCGCCACCGCGTAGAGCACACCGTTGGGATCCCCAGGATGGTCGAGATTGAGGGCCGTGACACCCTGGACCGTACTGGTTGGGAACACAACCCGGGCTATCGAGTTGATGACGTTGGGTGCCTCGGGGTGGTCGAGAAGGGCACTGACGTCAATGGTTGAGACGCCGCCGCCCACGATCTGGCGGTTCACCGTGATGGTCAGATGACTGACGTACAGAATTCCCCATTCTTCGTCGAGAGCCAGGGAATGGGGCTCTTCAGGCAGGACATTGTCGGCAACAGCCGCCCCGCTGGGACGACGGACGCGCCAGTTGTCGTCGCAGAAGGGGTTGCGCAGTTGCGGATCCCCATCCTGCCGCGGTCCATTGCAGCGCATGTGCACTGAACCGCCGCTGTGGGTGATGTCGACGAATGTGATGGAGGGCTCGGCTCGAACCGCCACGAAGAGGCGGCTCGTCGGCTCACCGTCCGCGCCCGGATAGGTCTGGATGGTCGCGTCGCCAGCAAAACTGCCAATCTGCACCGTGGCCTCTGCTTGCACGTACGCCCGTTCGTTGCAGTTGAGGACATGCGGGCGGAGCAAATCAAGACAGCAAAACTCGTCCGAAGTTCCGGCGAGTGTCTCCGGGGACTCGTCGTCGATGAAGTGGGTCGTGCTGCACTCCAGCCACGGCTGCTCCCGAGCGCGCCTAGCCTTCTGCAAGTCAAGCGCGAGCAACGTCCCGGCGTTGAAGCGCAGGTCGTTGTTCGAATTGATCACGTAGAGCCAGTTGCCGTCGGGATCAACCGCCAGCCCGCTCGGCAAGAAGATCTGGTCCATAGGCGGATTGATCCCGGACTGGCCCAGGCCGCAGCCGGCCCCGGCCAGGACAAGCGCCCCCAGCGCGGGAAGCCAGAGGATCGGAACGCGGCCGACGGGGGATCTCATCGGGAGATGTCCCCCGTCGGTAAGTCGCACCGGCCTGATGTCCCTTTTCCCTGTGATGGGCGGCGAATCACTACTTCTTGAGAACGGCCTGGGCGGCCGCCAGACGCGCGATGGGCAGGCGATACGGCGAACAGGACACGTAGTTGAGACCCAGCTCGTCGCACAACATCACCGAGCTTGGATCGCCGCCATGTTCGCCGCAAATGCCGATCTTGATATTGGGCCGCGTCTTGCGACCAGAGGCGACCGCCAGACGCATGAGCTGGCCCACGCCGTCCCGATCCAGACTGACGAAGGGATCGACGTCGTAGATGTCCTTGGCCACGTAGTCGGCCAACACCTTGGGCACATCGTCCCGCGACAGACC
>PMCR01000080.1 GCA_003155465.1 Myxococcales bacterium
GGAGGCGCGCGCAGCGGTGGGACCAGCGCGGCGGGCGGCGCGGGCAACGGCGGGCAGAGCGGATCCGGAGGCGTGACCAGCGGTGGTGCCAACGGGTCTGGAGGCGCGCGCAGCGGCGGGACCAGCGGGGCCGCAGGCGCGGGCGGCGGTGGAACCAGCGGCGCCGCAGGCGCGGGCGGCGGTGGAACCAGCGGGGCCGCAGGCGCGGGCGGCGGTGGAACCAGCGGCGCTGGCGGCGGCGGGACCAGTGGAACCACAGGCGTGAACGCTGGCGGCACGACCGGCAATAGTAGCGCCACCTTTGCCAGCGGTGGAACGGGGGGAAGGGGTGGCGTGGCGACAAGCGCTCCCTCGATGTCCGGGGGCTCGACTGCGACCGGAGGAACCAGCGCCGGAGCTGGCACGACCGTCAGTTCAATGGGCGGCAACACCGAATCCACCGAGGCGGCGAGCGGGGCAGTTGCGGGCGGGAAGTCAGGAGGCGGCTGCAATGTTGCCAGCGGCGGCCGCAAAGCCACCGGCTGGGGCACGATCCTAGCGTTTGGCGCCGTGGTGGCCGAAAAGCTTTGGCGCTTTGTCAGCGACGACGATCGCTCGCCGTAGGCCTGGCGTCAGTTCAGGAATACCGCGCGCGTCCATAGAGGGGGCCAGCGAACGAGGTTCCGCCCGACCATTGCTGGTGTTGCCGAAGAGCTACCGGGACAACACGGGGGAGGTGAACCAGCCAGAGGCCAGCGAGCAGGCGTACGTCGTCCCGCAGCCACCGCCTGACCGACCGGACCCAGGGCGCTACGGTCGTGTCAGACGCTGCCCAAGCTCATCGACCAAGCCCTTGCGCGCCGGGGATGGATCGTCCACCGCGCCCCATAGCCAGCGGCCGCTCCACGCCAGCAGGACCTCGCCGTTGAGCGGATCCTTGAGGGTGACGGCGCCTTCAGCCGGGAGGTCCACCTTGGGCATTTTTGCGACGGTGCGAAAGGCCGCGACCATGTTGCGAGCATCGGATTCGTCCTTGCCCTCGACGGCGAACAGCCGGAAGCGCGCACCCTCGATCTCGTAGGGCGCGGTGGCGCCGTCGTGCAGGAACCCGTGCCCCAGGAAATCGTGCGCGGTCAGCTTTTCACTGCGCGGCTGCTTGCCCTTGTCGGGGAAGCACGCCAACACCGCGGGCAACTCGCGCGGGCCGGACAGCCTGGCGGCGATCCTCTCGGCGAATTTGGGCAACACGGCCGCATCGCCGCCGCCAGGCAGCGCGAGCTTGACGTAGTACACCCCCGCGACGGACTCCAGGTGGTCGGCGCTGGCAACGCCTTCCAGCTTGCCGGGCATCTTGGTGCTGCCCGGCCGTCGCTCTTGCGAATAGATGCCGAAAGCGCGGGCCGCGTCCGGGAGGCGATAGAGGTCGGCAGTGAGCTCGACCTTCTTCCCATTCACATAGGTGGCTGACGTCAGCTCCTGAAAATCGTATGCCAGGAACGCATCCGCGCCGCCGTCGAGGTATTCGAAGATCGTCTCGGGCGTGTACCTCGCCGGCGCCGTCTCCAGCTTCCATCCGTCGACGCGCGGGAGCAGCCTGGCCGCGTCCGCCCCGGGCGCCGCGGCCAGCAACGCGAGCAGCGCGAGCGCCGTCATCAGATGAGGAACTCCCGCGGCACGTCGCGCAGGCGCACGATATCGCGGATGCGCGCGCGCACGTCGAAGCCCTTGGCGCACACCACAGGGCAGGTGTCGCAGTCGCCGCACGGCGAGGCGGGCAAGTCGAGCGCGAGCAAGAGCGACTGCGCGGCCTCGCGATTCCGGTACGCGTGGCCGTACATGTAGCTGCGCATCAGCTCGGGGATGGGCAGGTGCTCGGGGCAAGGCTCCAGGCACTTCTCGCAGCCCTGGCAGAAGAGGCCCGCGAGCTTCTCGTCGCGCAGCTTCTCGGTGTCGGCGGGCGTGAGCGCGGGCTCGCGCAGCACCGCCAGATCGTCCTGCAGCTGATCGAACGTTGTGAAGCCGGGGATGGCGGTGGCCACGTTGGGGTCGCGTAGCGCCCACCTGAGCGCGGCCCGCGGGTCGATGGGCTTGGTCTTCTCCTTGTCCCAGTACACGCCGGCCTGGGTCTTCATGGCCACGATGCCCAGCCCCGCCGCCGCCGCCTCGCCGATCGCCCTCTGAACTTCCAGGTGGTGATCCTGCTTGAAGTTGTACGAGGTCAGCACCACGTCGTAGAGCTTGGCCTCCACGGCCGCGCGCATGACCTCGGGCTCGTTCTTATGGGTCGACACGCCGAGAAAGCGCGTCTTGCCTGCCTGCTTGGCCTTCTCCAGGGCCTTCAAGAGCGCCTCGTGCAGCACGCCCTCGCGCGCGCTCTGGCAGTGCAGATAGAGAACGTCCACGTGGTCGAGGCCCAGGCGCTTCAAGCTGATGTCGAGCTTCTCGGCAATCTCCTCGGCGCGCGTCCTGGGGCCGAAGAGCCCGGTACCGCGGTCCAGGGTGCTGACGAAAATCTTGGTGCACAGCACGAACGAGTCGCGCTTGCGGCTCGGCAGGACCGTGCCCAGCATCTCCTCGTTGCGGCCATCCTGATA
>PMCR01000195.1 GCA_003155465.1 Myxococcales bacterium
CAGTGGTTCCAGTCGTACTTCCTGGACTTGGTCAGGAACGCCACACCACCCCTGTAGCCGTTCCCGTATCGATTGCGCGTGGGATAGGCTGATCTCTCCCAGCATGCGGTGGGGCGGCGCAGCGCGCCGGTACAGACTCCGCCATTGGAAAGCCACGCCAATTCTGTGCTAGAAAAACCCCCAGTTCGACATGGCGTGACCCCAGTGCAGACCCTGTTCGGCACCGGACGCCCGAGCGGAAAACATAGGGAGATTTCATGCACGCATTGCCTGATGTGCTGGTCGAGCGTCTGAGAAATCGACAGGCCATACTGGTGGCCGGTGCTGGCTGTTCCGAGTTGGCCCAACTTCCCGGTTGGGCTGCTCTCGGCCAGTGCTTCCTCGAATGGGTCACTGCCGAGGAGGACAAAGCCGCGCTTGCCGATCTTCTGCAGAAAGGCCGCATGACCTCGGCCTTGGCGTTCGTGCGCGAACTGTTTCACGAGAGCACGCTGGGCGATGTGCTGGCGGATGCGTATGGCAGAGGCGTGGAGGTGCCCGATGCCATCAGGACCGCGGCCCACGCGCCCTGGCGTGGTTTCGTCACGACCACCTTCGATACGCTTTGGGCCACCGCCCTGGCCGACGACGCCGAGGTCGTGAGCCGGACGGCGTTTGCTGCCAACGCCAGCTCGCTGGAACACGGCCACGGCCGTTTTCTTCTGCAGATCTTCGGTCGCGCCGACGTGCCCGCCTCGCTTTGCCTGGCCCCGGCCGAGATCCCGGCAAAGATTGGTGCCACCGGGGCAGCGGCCTTTCTCGCCGGCCTGTACCATAAGTGGTCGTTCGTTTTTGTGGGCTATCAGCCCGACGATCCTGACTTGACCCTCCTCACCCAGCGCGTGCTGGGTGCGACCGAGACGCGGGTACCGCACTTTCTGCTGGCACCGCAGCTTTCTGACAGTGACGCGCGCCTGGTGCGCACCGAGTTGGGCCTGGTCCCGGTGTCCGTGGATGCCTCTTTGCAGGAAACCCTCGCGGCCCTGGCCTATTTTTGTGCCCAGCCCGGCCGCAAACCTGCTGACGACGACGTGGAAGCCTGGCTGGAGCTCGTCGTGGCCGATCCCGGGGATCGGGAGGCGCATGAAGGCCTCGATCGAGGCCTGGCCCACCTGCGCGAACGCAAGGAATGGGAGCGTATGGTCGGCATCATGATCAGCCGCGCCGAGGTCATCCATGAGCCGGCTTCACAAGCGGCGGCCCTGTGCGAGGTAGCTTTGCTTCTGGAACAGGAACTGGACGCCACTGATCGAGCCTATCCCGTGATGATGACGGCGCTGCGGCTGCGACCACGCGACCCGGATTTGCTCGCCGACGCCAAACGCCTGGCCGAGAAGGCGGGCCAGTGGGACGACTTCGCCAACGAGGTCGCCCATCTCGAACACGAGGGGGCAGACGCCGCGGATTCGACCCAGATCGCACTCGGCGTGGCGCGGGTGTGCGCCCGGGACACCGCCCGGGTCGACGAGGCCATCGCGGCCTTCGGAAAGGTGCTTGACCGGGATCCACAGAACCCCGAGGCGTTGGCCGAGTTGGAGAACCTGTACCGCGAGACCGAACGATGGGTCCCGCTGCGTGCGCTCTACGAAAAGATGCTGGCGCGCGATCCNNGAAAAGGAGCTGGCGCGCAATCCGGCTGATCCGGCGGCCTTTGCCAAACTGGAGGAGATCTATCGCAAAACCGAACAGACCAAGGCGCTGACCGATCTGCTGCGCAAGGCGCTGGCGCGCAATCCCACCGACGGTGCCACCTTTGCCAAGCTGGAACAGCTCTACCGCAGAACGGAGCAGTGGAAGCCGCTTGTCGAGATGCTGGAGGCACTGACCGCCCGCGATCCCGCGAACGGCGAGGCACTCGCCAAGCTGGAGGAGCTGTATCGCAAGACCGAACAGTGGACACTGCTGTGCGACCTGCTCGAAATGCGCGCGCAGCGCAAGGGCGACCCCGAGCTGGCGCGCGGGCTGCGCATGGAGCGGGCCAGCCTGCTGCTCGACAAGCTGAAGGATGTGGAAAGTGCGTTGGTGGTGGCCCAGGTTTTTGCGGCTGAAGATCCAGATGCAGCCGAGGCGTTGTACTTGAGGGCGCTTGACAGCGATCCCGACAGTGCGGTGGCCCTGGCGGCGCTGGCTGACCTGTGCAGCCGCAAACGCGAGTTCGAGCGCGCGGCCAAGTTCGCTCTGCAGGGCGCGGAGAAGACCAAGAACCCGATGGAGAAGGGACGCCTGCTGGCCCAGGCCGGCATCTTGGCCCTCGACCAATTCGACGACCCGGAGGCAGGCTTGGCGCTTCTCGAACGTGCCCTCGCCGCCGATCCAGAACAGGTGAGCGCGGCCCAGCGTCTGGCCAAGTTGCGCGAAGCGCGCCAGGAATGGCTGCTGCTTGAGCCGGTGCTTGACATGCTTCTGCGCCGGGCACCGGCCGAGGACGACGCCACCCGCGCCGACTTGCATGAACGGGTCGCCCGCTGCGCGCAGCGACTAGGAAAGATGGACAAGGCACTGGCCAACTTCGAGGCTGCGACCAGGCTGTTGCCGCACTCGCTGCCGCTGGCGCAGGCCTCGGCCGACTTGCACTTTTCGCGCGAGGCGTGGGCCGAGGCGGGGGCGGCCTATGAGCGGGTCTACACGCTGGGCCGGACCGGCCTGACCGCCCCGGAACGGGCGGCTCTCTGCGTCCGCATGGCCACCTGTGCGGAACGGCTCGCCGACAGCGACAGAGTGCTTCACTTTCGCGAGGAGGCGGCGGCACTGGAGCCGCACGAGCGTAGCCACTTGGACGCGCTCATCGCGCTGCGCACGGCCCGGCAGGAGTGGAGCGAAGTGGTCGATCTGCGACGCAAGCAGCTTGCCCTGGTCAGCGACGAGGAGGAGCGGGCGCAACTTTGGGATGAGCTGGGCGATGTCCTGCGCGACAAGCTCAACGATTCGGCCGATGCGGTGGCCTGCTACACCAAGGCGCTGGCTGTGCAGCCCGAGCGGCGGCAGACCCTGTACAAGATGCTCGACCACTACAGCGGCGGCAAGCAATGGGCCAAGGCGGTCGAAACACTGGAGAAGCTGTCCGAACTGGAGACAGAACCGACCATTCGCGCCCGCGGCCGCTACACCCTGGCCGCCATCTATCGCGACGAGATGCAGGACAATGCCAAGGCGGTGGAGGTGTTCACCCAGGTGCTCGAGGACGACCCGATGTTCGTGCGTGCGTTCGATGCCATCGAGCGCATTCTGACCGAAAGCCGAAGCTGGAAGGAGCTGGCGCGCGCCTACCGCCGGCAATTGAAGCGCCTGCCCGCCGAGGCACCGACCGAGCTCAAACTGCGCCTGTGGGACGCGCTCGCCGCGGTGGCCATCAAGCACCTCAAGAACCGCGAAAGCGCCGTGCTGGCC
Organism: Myxococcales bacterium; assembly: GCA_003155465.1. Next base: position 3,427 of record PMCR01000195.1, read on the forward strand.
CTGGAGGTGGCCGCTTCGCTCGATCGGGACAATTTCGCACGCCAGGAGCAACTGGCGCAGATGTATCACGAGGCGGGTCCCCAGGCGGTGAACAAAACCATCGCGCAGCACCAGATGCTGGTCAGCAAGAAACCCGACCGCATCGCTTCGTATCAGGCGCTGGCGCCGCTCTTCTATCAGACCGGTGCCCACGACCGAATGTGGTGCGTGGCTGCAGCACTGGTCTACCTGGGCAAGGCCGATGCGCCCTTGGCCAGCTTCTACGAGAGCTACCGGCCCACTCAGCTTCCCAGCGCGGCCGGAAAAATGAACGAAGAGCTGTGGCGCAAGATCTTGCACCCGGCGGAGGATCCCTATGTCAGCGCCCTGCTCGCCCTTTTGGCCCCCGCCATCGCGATGTCCAGTGCCAGCCCCCACAAGGCCATCGGCGTGGACCGATCCGACCGCGTGGATCTTTCGGGCGCGGCCTGGCCGCACGCCGCAGCCTTGCGCTACGTAGCCAACACGATTGAGGGAATCCTGCCTGACGTCTTCTTGAAGAAGGACGCGCCGGGCACGGTCTCCATCGTCAACCTGAAGGAGAAGAACACCCTGACCCCGGCCCTGGTGGTGGGCCCGGGTTTCGAGCAGTGGACCCGGCAGAGCGAAGTCATCTTTGACTTGGCCAAGCGGATGGTGCTGATGCGCTCGGAGCGATTTCCCAGATTTGCCCTGGGCACGCCGGCTTTGCTGGAGATCGCCCTGCGCGCCGGGCTGCTACTGGGCGGGTGCCCGATCGGCAATGGCCCGCACGGTGACGAGGTCGACAAGATGGCCAAGCTTCTCGACCCTCTGCTCTCGTCGGCGTTACGGGCCGAGCTAAAAGTGGTGGCGAGGAAATTCGTCGAGGCGCGCGGGGACAGGCTGGACTTGCTGGGCTGGATCGTCGCCTCTGACCTCACCGCCGCACGCGCGGCCCTGGCTTTGTGTGGCGACCTCGGCGCCGCGGCGCGGGTGCTCGCGGTCGAGCCTTCGGGGCAGAGCCCCTTGTCGGCGCGCGAACGCATCAATGACCTGCTGGCCTTCTCGGTCAGCGAGGACCACTTCGCGGTTCGAGCGGCCCTCGGCCTGCACGTAAACCTCACGCCGCCCGCGCCGGAAGCCGGCAGCCTCGCCACCGCCAAGCGCCGGATGAGCCACACGCAGATCAAGTCAGCGCCGTAACCCCAAGCGTCCCTGCGCAGCGCCGCTGGCGAAGCTGGGCGGCCGCTACCGATGAGCCATGACCGCGGTGATGGTCATGAAATCCCCCGGCTCGTGACTCTACGCGCGCCGTTTCCCGTCGTCCATCTGCGCCCTTGGCCCGTGGTCCGGCGGCAAGCAGAGCCGCGGAAGCGCCGAAGTGCGGCCCGAGAACTGGTACACCGCACGCATCATTTACGGACATTTCACCGCCCGGAAACACACCGGCAACGTACTGGGGAGGATGCTTACTCTCATGAAGAAGATCGAGGCCATCATCAAGCCGTTCAAGCTGGACGATTTGAAAGACCGGCTGCGCCAGGTGGGCGCCCAGGGCATGACCGTGTCGGAGGTCAGAGGGTTCGGCCGCACGGGCGGCAAGAAGGAAGTGTACCGTGGTTCGGCCTACGTCGTGGACTTCATCCCCAAGGTCCGCATCCAAATTATCGTCGACGACGATCTGGTGCGGCCCATTGTCGAGGCGATCTTGGCCACCGCGCGCACAGGCGAGATCGGGGATGGCAAGATCTTCGTCAGTCCCGTGGTCGACGCCATCCGCATTCGCACCGGAGAGAGCGGCCACGAGGCTCTATAGTGCCCTTCTTGGAAATCCGAAGCCGGAGCCGCCGCCGTCAACCCGGCCGTCCAACCAGCTACGAATTTGCGAGAGGTGGTACTGGCTACGGAACGTAGGCCGGGCCCTGACCGTTGCGCAGCAGGTTCCCGCGGCCCGTAGGCCAGGGCAGACAACTGCTGCCTGAGCCGGGCACGGTGAACACGTCCACACCGTGGTCGAAGGTCAGAAGCACGATCTCCAGCGTACCGTCGCCGTTCAGATCGACCAGCCCAGGCGACGAGAACCACCCGGTCTCGGCCCAGGACTTGTCGCCCTTCATGTTGCGCACGAAAACCGGCTGCGCTACCGGGGTCGAGCTACCCTCGCTCTCGCACGTCGTCGTCTGATCGACGCGCCCGTCCGGGAAGGTCTTGCTGGGCCCCGCGCCGCCGGCTGGCTTCCCCCAAGGAGCACGCGAGGGCCAACGCCGGGCAGCCGATGAGTCACTCTCTTATGTTCTCTCCCGTCATCGTGCTGGTCCCAGCGCGTATTGTGCAAATGCCCGTAACGGGACGACACGCCGAAATCGGTTCCCTTTCAGCGGGGTGATGCAAGGTAGTCTATGGTGGGAGATGTGGTCGCCTTTTCACCCGACGCCCTTGAAAAATGCGCAACCCTTGCGGTGCGCAGGCTGAGGCGAGCACAATAGACTGAGCGGCGGTTCCGCTACATCCACAAGTGACGTCAATGGCTGAGCCACGGCAAGCCGGTCTTCCGCGTCGGGGGCCTCGTCTGGGGCTTCTGGCCGAGGCCTTTGACGATGAGTTCCAGAAACAGGTGCTGGTGGCCGCTGAGCGCGAGGCGCGTGAGCAGAACCTGGATTTTGTCGCCATCTCCGGCGGCATGTTGGGCATCGAGTCTCAGCATCCCAAGAGTTTCGTGTTCGACGTCGTGGGCCCGCACAGCGTGGACGCCTTGCTCATCTGCGCGCACACCATTGGCCACCACGTGACTGCCGACCAGATAGCCACGTTCGTGCAGCGCTACGCCCCGCTGCCGCGCGTCTGTCTGGGGGTGGAGGTGCCGGGCATGTCCTCGTTGCTGATGGACAACGACGTGGGGATGTACACCGCGGTCAAGCACCTCATTGCGACCCATGACCGGCGCAAGATCGCCATGATTGCTGGCCCGGCAGGCAATCCCGAGGCGCAGGCGCGCTATCGTGGTCTGGCACGCGCGCTTGCCGAGCAGGGCATGCACATGGATGCGCGCCGGATGAAATTCGGCGATTTCACCCGCGCCAGCGGTGGCCTGGCGGTGTCCGAGCTGTTCGACCGCCGCGGGCTTGGGGCGGGCGAAGTAGACGCTATCGTGTGCGCCAACGACGTGATGGCCTTGGGGGCGCTTGATGAGCTCGACCGACGCGGGATTCGGGTGCCGCGCGATCTTTCACTGGTGGGATTCGACGATCTGGACTTCGCCCGCTACGCGCGCGTGCCGCTCACCACCGTGCGCCAGCCAGTGACTGAACAGGTCCGCCATGCGGTTCGCAGCTTGGCCGGGGCTCTGCATGGAACCCCACTGCTTGAGCACGCCATCACCTTCGAGACGGAGTTCGTGCGCCGCCGTTCTTGCGGGTGCAAGACGCGAAGCCGTGAGCGCGTGCTGTCCTGGCCCCTGCCGGGTGAAACCCAGGATTTCGCCGGCGCCTTGCGCGCCCGCGACGAGAGCGTCATCGCCAACCTCCGCCAGGCCGCACACAGTGGATTCGACTTCGTGCCCGAGGACTGGGAGGAGCATTTGTTCTCCACCTTCCTGGAGCAAATTGCCGAACCGGAAGTGCCCGCCTTCGTCAACTGCGTGGAAGACATCTGCTATGCCCTGCTCCGACGGGATAGCTCGGTGGGCAGCGCGCATGACGTGCTCCTGGTTCTACGCCGCGATGCCCTTGCCTGCGTTCACGATTCGGCCACGCGGGGCCGTATCTACGACCTCATCCAGGAGGCGTTGCTGGTGGCCAGTGACATGGCTGCCATCGCGCAGGCTCAGCAACGGGGCGAGTTGGTGGCTCTCATGGGGACGGTGGCCGAAGCGACCGCCGCGATGCTGGCGGCGCCCAGCCTGGCAGCGCTGGGCAAGGCAGCGGCGGAGCATCTGCCCCACCTGGGAATTCGAGCCGGTGCCGTCGCGCTCTTCACCGAGCCCAACCTGGTCACCGAGGAGAGCGAGGCCACGTTGGTGTTCAGCGAAACGGGTCGTTGCGACGAGCCTTTACGCTTTCCCACGCGCCGGCTGGCGCCCGCCGGTTTTCTCGACGGCCGTTCCGTGGTTGTCGTGCCGCTTGGCTTCCGCGGCGAGCGGCTGGGCATGGCGTCGCTCGAGTTCGGCGCGCCCGACACCATGCTCTATGAAGAACTGCGCTTGGTGCTCAGCTCGGCGGTGACCGGCGCCCTGCTCACGCGAGCCGTCGATCAGGCGCGGCGCGAGGTCGAGAAGCTGGCCATCACCGATCCGCTGACCGGCCTCTATAACCGGCGCCACTTGTCCGAGCGAATCCGCGACGAATTCGTGCGTATGCACCGGCACCCGCGCAGTTTGAGCCTGGCGCTGGTCGATCTCGACGGATTCAAGCAGGTCAATGATCGATTCGGCCACGAGGCCGGCGACCGCGTGCTGGTGACCGTGGCGCAGCGCCTGCGGACTGGGCTGCGCGAGGTGGACATCGTGGCCCGCTTCGGCGGAGACGAGTTCGTCGTCCTGCTCCCAGAAACCAACGCTGCCCAGGCGTGCATGGTGTCGGGGCGTATCCTGCAGGCCTTGTCGAGCGAGCCCATCGACGAACACGGCATCGTGGATGCGACCTTCGGTGTCGCCACCACTGACGACGACGGCTCCAAAATCGACCAGGACGAACTCCTACGCCGCGCGGATCACGCATTGCTGTGCGGCAAGCGGGCCGGCAAGGGGCGGGTCTTGCACTTCGATGATTGTCCGGCCACCTTGCCTGAGAAGTAGGGAATCATCGATAGGCATTGCCATCGCATTGAGTCACACATAGACTCGCAATTCCTTCGTTGACTCGCAATTGGGTGAGCCACGTCACAGGTGCGCTTCACTGCGTTTTTGAGCCGAGACGACTCTTGCTCCGGGGAGAAGCCATGAAGACGATTCAGAATACACATCCTCTTGTTTTTGCGCTGCTAGTCGCCACACCGCTGGCTGTTGGCTGCGCCGGAAGCACCGCCTCATCTACCAGCACGGCTGGAGGAGGCCAGCCTGGCTCGGCAGGCACCACCTCAAGTACCGTTGCCACGACCAGTGCCGGTGGACAGACGGAAGCTGGCGGCAGCGTCGCTCCAGTCGGAGGGGGAGGCGCCGGTGGCGGCTCCATGGATACCGGCGGCGTGCCGAGCAGTGGCGGCGTGACTGCAGTCGGCGGAACTGTTGTGACGGGTGGGAGCGGCGGGGTGGGCGGCGTCACCGGAAAAGGCGGGATTTCGGCCCGTGGCGGGAGCACACCTACGGGAGGCATCGTGACTGGCGGCACCACGACGGGCGGAGGTGGCGTGCCTCAGATCAAGCCGATCGGGGATCGGGTGCGGACCATCATGCCTCTCGACCGGAACTGGCTGTTCAACAAGGGGGACGCGAGCGGGGCGGATGGGGCGAGTTTCGCGGATTCCACGTGGCGCCCGGTGAACCTGCCGCACGACTGGGCGGTTGAAGGTCCGTTCGAGTCAGGTGCCAAGACGACTGGGCGGGGGGGCTATGCGCCGTCGGGAATCGGCTGGTACCGGAATCACTTCACTCTTCCCGCAACGGTGACGCAAGGGCAGCAAGTCTACGTGGAATTCGACGGCGTGATGTCGCACAGCACCGTGTACATCAACGGGACTCAGCTCGGGAACCATCCGTATGGCTACGTGAGCTTCCGCTACGACATGACGAAGAGCATCAAGTTTGGTGCGGAGAACGTGATCGCGGTCAAGACCGACACCAGCCAGCAACCGTCGTCGCGCTACTATGAAGGCGCTGGCATATACCGCCGCGCCCGAGTCATCGCGACTGATCCAGTGCATATCGATCAGTGGGCCACCTACGTGTACACGCCCGCGCCCACGGCTGCATCGGCAACCGTGAAGGTTACAACCTCGGTGGTCAATTCGGGCACGTCGTCTGCAAGCGTGAGTGTTCAGGGCAACGTAACTGATGCCACTGGGACGGCGGTGGCACCCGTCGCGGCGCCCGCGCAGACCATCGCTGCCGGCGCCAAGGCGGACTTTGCGTTCGATGTCCCGGTCAGCAATCCCAAACTATGGTCACCCGAAACTCCGAACATGTATCAACTGGTGACCACTGTGCAGGCAGGCGGCAAGGCTGTGGATGATGACGTAACCCCGTTCGGGATCCGAGGCCTGGTGTACGACGGCGCGACGGGCCTGAATATCAATGGCAAGAACTACAAGTTCAATGGCGTTTGCTTGCACCAGGACTACCACGGGCTCGGGCTCGGCGCGCCGGCGCGGGCCATGCAAAGGAGAATTGCGAAGCTCAAGCAGATTGGGGTGAACGCAGTTCGCACGGCCCACGATCCGCCCAGCCCGGACTTTCTCGATCTGTGCGACCGGATGGGGGTTCTGGTGATGGACGAGTTTTTCGACACCTGGATCGGACACAAGTACAGCGATGTTGGCGATGACGCCGCCTTTTTCAATCAGACCGCAACGAGCCCGACCGGAATGCCTGCGGTGCCCGGGACCGCCACCGGTGCCAAATGGTACGAGGTCGATGTGACCAGCATCGTCGCGCGGGATCGAAACCACCCCAGCGTCGCCCTTTACAGCGCTGGCAATGAAATCCGCGATTCGAGCAGCACGCGACTTCCAATTCTGACCAAGATGGCCGCCATCATTCACACCCTCGACCTCGACGGATTTGTCACCCAAGGCCTATTTCGGCCTGCGGACGCTGGCGACACTACCGGGGCCATAAGGAACGTGTACGACGTTTTCGGAGGCAACTACCGAACCAATGAGGTCATTGACGCTATGAAGGGGTCGCCTGCGAAGGCTGGCGTGTTCACCGAGATGGGCACCGAGACGACCACTTGGAGCCTGATTACGGGCGGGGTCACGGGCTTGTTCATGTGGACAGGCGTCGACTATATGGGCGAGAGGGATGGCGGATGGCCATCAATTGGGGGCAATGGGGCGCTCATGGATGAACTGGGTGGAACCATCCGGGCCAACGGTCTAGCCTGGGCGAAGATTTGGAATGCGCCCGTGACGTCGTCTCCGCCCACCGGAGCGGTGGCGGGCAAGGTCACGCTCACGCCGGATCATGACAAGATAGTGAACGACGTGAACGACGTCTCGTTCGTCAAGGCTGCGGTGTCCAACGACACCGCGATAACCTTCGCAATTACAGGTCCCGGCACCATCCTAGCCGTGGACAGTGCGAGCATGACGCAGGAAACGTTCCGCGGGAATGTGCGCAACAGCTCCGGAGGTCTAGCCTACGCCATCGTTCAGGCGACCGGCGCCGGAACCATCACGGTCACCGCCAAAGCGTCTGGGCTTACCGACGGTACCGCCACCATCACGGCCACCGAAGGCACGTGGATTCCGTGTTCGGACACGTGTGACTAG
>PMCR01000180.1 GCA_003155465.1 Myxococcales bacterium
AACGTCGAGATCATGCGCACGTTCGTGCGGCTGCGCGAACTCCTTTCGTCGCACGCCGACCTGGCCCGCAAGCTGACCGCCCTCGAACAGAAATACGATTGCCAGTTCAAGGCCGTCTTCGACGCCATCCGCGCACTCATGGCCGCCCCGGCCACGACAAAGAGAAAGATCGGGTTTCGGTCGGAGTGACGAATCAAGCGTCTGGCGCCGCCACGCGCGCAAGGCAGGCTGACGATGGCACTGCGCTGGCTACCAAGACGGCGCCTCGCAGGTCAATGCCGGTCAGGCGAGTCGCCGACGGTCGGTTCTTTCCGTGGAACCACACGTACACCATATATCTGACGCTCTTCGCTTTCCAACGGGGTCTTGTCGTGCGCAGCGCACATCCAGGTCAGGTCGAAGTTCTCCGAGATCTGAATCTTCTCGACATAGGCATTCATTACCGCGTGACTGCGCGGATCCCGAAATCGGCGAGGATCCAGGTTGAGGTGGCGAAAAACCTCGCGTTTAGAACGGCTCTGCCCGACGGGCACGACATCCTCAGCGGCTTTGACTAGATTCTTCGCCTCCTGGTCGGAATACAACGGCTCGCTCATCGACGAATGGCTCATGGCTCTCGCCTCCGATCCAATTCCAGGCTGGTAGTTTCGCTGTCGTTCGCAGCCAGTCGCGAGGACAACCAAAAGGACGGTTGTGGTGAAATCAGTCATCGCGTTCATCTTCGTTCACCAACTCAAAGTATACGAACGATTGACAGGAGCTGAGGAATGCGTCAGCCACAACTGTGGATCCTCGGCTGTTGAGGGTAGAACACCCGCTGCTGTCGCCGGATTCATGGGGACGAAGTCCGAGGGAAGCGTCAGTCCCTCGTAGAAACGCGCCTGTGCAGTGATTTCCACAACACCATGCGTTCCAGGCCCTGCCGAGCTGACCCTGAACACGTCATCGTATTCGCCTTTCGCCCCATACACCGTCACATCTGACCCCGGCTCGACTCGCCACGCCTCCCAGTAGTCCAGCCCATTTATGCCCCCGGGATGAGGAATCGCATTGCCGGCCAAGTCGGTCACCTGGGCGTCTACCTGTATGTGCTGGACAATGTAACCTCCCTCCTTCGACGGGTGCGAGAGCTTCCACTGGATTTCGTCGTCCGTTAGTTGACCGTTTGGCCCCTCCACTGGCTCCTTCAATTGCCCGTAACTCAGCGAACGCTTCGACGATTTCCCAGCCAAGAACTCATCGTCCCCGCCCCCCTGGCTCAGATGGTCGGCCCACCGCGATTCCACCGTAAACGAAGGCATTTCCCTGAAGCCTTCTGCGCACTTCCGTCCGTTTGGCCCGGGCGCAACCCTGCGAAAATTTCTCGCGAAGCCCAGACGTGCGTTTTCAGATCTGCAACCGTGCGGGCTCGGGTGCAGGCGTGGGCGCGCGCTTGCGCAGGCGCGACCTCCTCGTCGGAGATCTATTTCCTTAGCCGCTTCTGGCAGAGCGAGGACCATCACCTAGCCTTTGATTCTACCGGGAAGGGCGGCTAAAGGAAGAGGTTGGCGGTGGGCAGCGCGGTGGAAGAGCCGGCGAGCAGCGCAGCGAGCCCGTGGCCAGCGAGCGAGCAGCGCAGACGGCGGGCGGGCCGGGGAGATTGGCGTGGTGGCGGAGGGTAGCGGACCGACGTTTGCCGGCGGCGAGCGCAGCGAGCCGCCATGCAAACGGCGGGACGCGGGCCGGGTGAGCTGACGTCGGCCCCAAGATCATCGTTGAGGCGGAGAGCGCAAGCGCGGTGCCCAAGCTGCGCGCCACCGTTCGAAGCACGATGCCAGCCCCGCGCCAGCCGGGCCCCCTGGCTTGCACGCCGCAGGACGGCTCGGCCGCCGCACCGGGGTCCGTGGTGCGGCGCCGTTCCCCCCTAGGCGGAGCGGGCGGTGGCCGCTCCAGGCGGCCACTCAGATCGCCCGCGGAGCCAGAGCGCCCCTCCCCTTTGGGGATTCCTTAAAGAAGGGGGGTGCCCGGGGAGGGGTGTCCAGAGGGGAGGGGCGCGGCGGGGGGAACGGCGGCCAAGGCGTGCCGTCAGGGGGCCCGGGGTCGGACGAGCGCGGAGGCAGGCGCCGAGTCGCGCGCCTCACGAATTCCAGGTGATTTTCGCGCTGGGGTCGTGAGTTGTCGTCGCCGCTTTCCGTGATGGAGTGCCGTGCGACGCGCTCCCGTAGCGAGCCGTGATGGCCAGCGCTCACCACAAAGCCACGCGCGAGCGGAGGGTGCGCGGCGCGCGACACGGTGATTTCTGCACCACACTGAAGTCGCCGCTTTCCCAGATGGGAGCGGTCATGGCGGCACCGGCGCGAGCCTGCAAAGACCGCCGCATTTTCCGCGATCCCACGGCGAGCCAGGTGTCGCCATGGCCGCGACGCTAGCAGCGCCACCCAAACCGGCGTCGCCGCTTTCCACAGTGGAGTGGCGCGACTGTGCGGCCGAAGCCTGCACGATGTCGGCGCCGAGATGAATTCACAGCGAAGGCGGCACGGTCGCGCCACGGTGCCGAAGCCGCCGGCCCTCGCGCTGCGGGCGTGCACGGGCGCGCGCACCTGCACGATGGAGCGGACCGGGCCTTGCCACGGAGCGAGCACGGCACGGATCGGCGCTCATGCGCGATGCTTGTGCGAGCGCAGTTGCAAGGACCGGGACGCGGTGCCGGAGCCACGGACCGCGGCTTCATTGGCTCGATTCTTCGTCGGCTTCGGCGTCCAAGGCAGCAAGGAGTTCCTCCGTCTCCGGCTGTTCACTGGCCACTGTAGGCGGTCCACTTTCCCGCCGTCCCAGTCGCGCCCCTGGGTGGGTCAGCTCGTGCACTTCCTTCAGCTTCTTGATCGACACGAAGGTGTACACGCTGGTCGTGTCCAGCTTCGCGTGCCCGAGCATCGCCTGGATGAAGCGGATATCTGCCCCGCTTTCCAGCATCAAGGTGGCCATCGTGTGGCGAAAGAGATGGCAGCTGCCCACCTTCCCGATCTTGGCCTTTTCGATGTACCCGCGCACCACGTCCGAAATCCCGTGCGGCGCAAATCCGGTTCCCATGTTTGAAAGGAAGAGCACACCCTCGTCGGGCTCCACCACCTCGGTGGGTCGCACCTCGACCAGGTATTTTTCGATCCAGGCCAGCGCCCGCTCGCCGATGGGCACCACGCGATCTTTCCGGCCCTTCCCCAGCCGGACCATCAGCGTGCCAGCCTCTGGCTGCACGTCGTAGATCCCGAGGTGGGCAAGCTCGCTGCGCCGGATCCCCGTGGAATACAGGGTTTCCATCATCGCCCGATCCCGGATCCCGCTTGGCTTGCTCACATCTGGCAGGCTCAAGATCTGCTCCACCTCGACGACCGTCAGCACGTCTCGCGGCAGGCGCCGATCCAGCCGCGGCAGTTCCACTTCGGACGCCGGATTGAACAAGATCAAATTGGACTTGGCCAGCCACTTGAAGAAGGCCACCACTGCGGCCAGTCGCTTGTGCTGCGAAGCAATCGTCAGCGGCTTGCCCGACTTCATCCGATAGTAGAAGAGCCAGCGCTGGTAGCGTTCCAAGATCGGACGCGTGATCTCGGTCGGATTGCGCAGGCTGCGATCCTCGCACCAGTTGAAGAAAGCCCGCAGGTTTCCCTCGTTCCACTCCACCGTCCTCGGCGAAAAGTGCCGCGCTCGTCGCGCCTCCAGAAACTCAATTGCTCGCAGGCCCAGTGCCCCATAGCTCGCCAGCTCACGTAGGCGCCGCCGACCCGAAGGCATCAGTTCACCTTGGCAGCGGCTGCGAGTACGACAGGGACATCTGTGTATGACGAGCTTTTGGGCGCTACCCCCTTATGTGCGTTTTCGGGCTGAAAATGCCCATTTCCGCCATTTCCCTCGGGAATTCCAGGCAAAACCTCACCCCGACCACCCCCCGACACCCCCCCGACTTCGGCCCGACTTGGCCCCGACTGCTTTGCCCCAAGCCCCGACCACCCGGCCAATACCCCCGACTTCTTTTCGTCGTACCCCAATCTTTCAAGCTCAATCAGTCCCGAAAGAAACGGCGTCCCGTCCTTGCCCTTGCCGTCATAGGCCAGCTCGTAGACAAAGCCCTGACCACGACTACCGCGGTGGACCGCCAGGTATTCCAGATCTTCCAGCCGGCCAAGATGGATCTTGAGCTGGGTGTTCCCCCAGCCGGTCGCGTCCCGCACCTCGCGCCGACTGAAGCGAAAGTCCTTTCGCTCCATGGCCAGCTTCTGGCACTCCGCTGTCACATGCGCATCCACCAGCAGCAGAAGCCGCCGCGTCTGCGGTGGCAGCTCGTCGAGCGATCGCCCCAGCACCTGGTC
>PMCR01000352.1 GCA_003155465.1 Myxococcales bacterium
AAGGTCTTGGACGCCACCAGAAACAGCGTTGCCTCGGGGCCCACCCGCTTGAGCGCCTCGGCCACGTGCGAGCCGTCCACGTTGGACACGAAGTGAAGCTCGATGTCGTCGCGCCGGTAGGGCCGCAGCGCCTCGCACACCATGACCGGGCCGAGATCCGAGCCGCCGATGCCGATGTTGACCACCGCGCGGATGGGCTTGCCCGAGTACCCGGTCCAGGCGCCGCTGCGCACCGACTCGCTGAAGCTGCGCATGTGGTCCAGAGCAGCGCGCACCTCGGGCATGACGTCCTGGCCGCCCACCAAGATGGGCCGCGACGACAGGTTGCGCAGAGCCACGTGCAAGACCGCCCGGCCCTCGGTCAGGTTGATGGGCTCGCCCGCGAACATCTTGTCGCGCATGGCCTCCACGCCCGCGGCGCGCGCCAGGTCGTGGAGCAGCGCCATGGTCTCGCTGGTGATACGGTTCTTGGAATAGTCGAGCAGCAGATCCCCGAGACGCAACGACAGGCTTTGAAAGCGGCCCCTATCCTCGGCGAATAGCTCGCGCATGGTCTTCCTCGCCAGGGTGCCCTGGTGCTGTTCCAACTTCTTCCAAGCTTGCGTGTCAACGATGGTCATGGATGGGTCTCCTGGCGCCATTCTATTCGATCACCACGGCAGTCCAACCGGTTCCTTGATCGGGCAGCCCGTGCCGGCGGCGAACTGGCGGCAACGCGGGCAAGAGGCTACACGTTGCGCCAGCGATTTCGTCGGCGATTCTCGACGAGCCCGTCGACGCGATCGCACGTTCTGGGATAATGTAGATGAAACATGCGAATCACGGCTTGGCCCAAACTACTCATGTGCGGTGTCGTTGTGTGGGGCTGCGCTTGCCAGCGAACCACGGCCGCCTCGGACCCAGGGGGCAATTCATCGTCCGGGGGCAAATCGGCGACGCTGGTCGGCGGCGCGGGACCTGCATCAAGTGGCGGGGCCAGCTCGGCTGGCAGTGGCGTAGCCACGACGAGCAACGGCGGCAGCACCCCGGGCGGAACCGGTGGAACCACCACGGGCAACACCGGTGGAACCACGACGAGCAGCGGCGGCACCACGGGCGAACCCGGAGGAACCACGACGAACAACGGCGGCAGTACTGCGACTGCAGGTCCAAGCACCGGCGGCACGTCCGCGTTGAGTGGGGGCTCGACGAGCGCAGGCGGTGCTACGCCGAGCATGGGCGGCTCGTCCGGGACTGTGAGCACGGCGGCACCTTGCGCCAATGGTGTGCAAGACCCCGGCGAAACCGGAATCGATTGTGGCGGAACATGTCCGGCATGCCCGGTTGACTACAAGGTCAATCCGCCGAATCAGTGTCAGAACCAGTACTTCTATTCGACCTGCAAGTCAGGAGATGCGACGACCCAGTGCGGGGGCGTGTGCCAGCCACGCAACGCCTGCGAAAACGCCGCATCCAAGGATGGCAAAGTGGGATTCGCTTGCTCGCGCTACATGCTGTTCAGCCCGGCCCTGTTGCAAGCAGCGAAGGACGATGGTGCGACGAATGGCTGGGATGCAAGTGCACCGCCATTCCTCTATGCGGTGGTCGGACACGACACCAATACCGGCGGCATCGACAAGGGCATGACCGGCAATCAGCCTTGCTGCGAGTGCTACCAATTGATTTTCGATCAACCGTTCAACGAAGGGGGCAGCCAGAACAACCAAGCCCCTGCGCCAAAGCCGCTCATCGTTCAGGCCTTCAATATTGGTGCGACCACCGATAGCTTCGATATCTACATGGGCGCCGGCGGGTTCGGGGCCTTCAATGCCTGCATGGACGGAACCATCAAGAGCTCGGCCGGATACGCACTCTACGACGCCTATCCGGGCGATGGTCAGCCCGGCAACGGCGGGGTGAAGTTCCGCAGCTACGACGAGTGCCGTTCGGGCGACCAAAAGATCACCAACGCCGACGGCATCAACTCTGCGGCGTGCCAGAGCAAGATTGCGGGATTCTGCAATCAAGTGAAATCCAGCAAGTCGCCCGCTCTTGCCTCGACCACAACCGATTCCTGCATCAAGAGCAACCAGGTGGGCACGCTCTACCACCAGAACTGGGCGGTCTACGCCAAGCGGGTGGAGTGCCCGGAGAACCTGACCCGGGTCACCGGGTGCAAGCTGGCCGCCGAAGCCGGGCTGGCCAAGGTCGACGCCAAGGTCACCACCCTGGATCAGGCCAAGGCCGCCGGATTTCTCAGCGGATACCACACCACCACGATGCAAGACTGCTGCAAGCCAGCCTGCGCCTGGGTGGAAAAGGTGGCCGGCAACGAGGGCCTGAAGAAGGTCGATCCTCAGTTCACCAATTTCTACACCTGCGACCCCAATGACCAGCCAATGACCCAGTAGGAAAGCGACTCCCCGAGCTCAGCGGCCCAGCACAGCGTCGAGGATCACCGTGCCCATGACCATCACGGCGTAATAATTGATGGCGAGGAAGGCTTGGCGGAAGCCCTGTTTGTTCGGAGCGCGCAGGGCGCGCCATGCGACGAAGGTCAGCCACGCACCGGCCGCGGCCAGACCCAGGCCCAGAAAGGGTGAGTTTGCCAGGCCGAAGATGGGCAGAAGCAGGGCCGAGGCCGCGGTGGCCGCGGTCCACATGAAGGTCACACGCGACAGCGATCCCGCGCCCATGGCGCGGACGAAGGTGGGAAATTTGGCTTGTTCGTAGTCGCTGCCCAGGCGCAAGGCCAGCAGCCAGAAGTGCGGCACTTGCCACATGAGCAAGAAGAACGAGAGCGAAAGGATGGGACCATCGAGCACGCCGCCTGCGCAAACCCAACCGATGGCGGGCGGGATGGCGCCGATGACTGATCCAACCACCGGGGCCAGTGAGCTGATGCGTTTCAAGTAGGTATAGATCCCGTTGTACCAGAGCACGGCCAGTGCGCCGAGTCCGGCAGCCGCAGCGCCACCGAGCAGGAAAAGCGCGCCGAGGCCGACAAGTGCTAGGATCGCGGACCATGCCACCGCGCCCGCGGGCGAGATTTTGCCCGATGGAATCGGACGGAGGCTGGTGCGGTCCATCATCGCGTCCCGCTCGTACTCCTGTGCTTGGTTGAGAGCGCACGCGGCGAAGGCCAGAAGCAGGATCGCGCCCGAAACTGGCAGCAGCCGCCAGGTCACGGCGTGGGTGAACGTCACAAAACCCGTCGCGGCCGACACTGTCGACATGATCGAGATGGGGAGCTTGAAAAGCTGGGCAAAATCGCGTCGGCTCACCGGAAACCCCTCAAAGCAGCGGCTTCGGGACCCCAGGGCGCGCCGGTGGGTGGGCGGCCTGTCTTCGCAGACTCACTCCCAGGTGCATACGCCTGCGCTGCACCCGGTGTCCCGGTTGGCAAAGGTTAGTCCGGCGTGGCAGCTCGCCGGGATAGCGACCGTAGGACCAACTCTGCAGGCGATGGACCATTCTCCGGTGGCCGGGTCGATCGTGTAGGCGGCGAGCATCACGCCGCCGGGGCTTTCCTCGACATAGTACGAGAAGGTGCCAACAAACGAGAGCTCGTCGGAGCCGGTCATGCTGGCGTCTCGCAAATCCCATGGATTCTCCCTGCCCCCCCTGATGAGGAACAAGCGTTACCCACATTCTAATCGGCGATCCTCTCAAGGACAACTCGGCAACGACTCACTGAGATCTGTGTCTTGACGGGCGGCTGACTGGATGTTATGGCTCCAACGGAAGTCGCCCTGCGCTAACAACTCTGTTTGCACCATGGCCAACCTCACCCCCAACAGGCCCGCGCTGAAGGTCGCCCACCACCAGGATGGCGTTAGTCGATTGACGCCATTCCTTGTTGCAGCCATGAGCGGCGCCGCGCGAGTTCCTCGCGCCATTGATGAGGTGAGAAACTGGGGATTCCAAGGTGACTGCCATCGCTGCGCAGGCCAAGGCATCCCGCGTGCGTCCTGTCCAATCACTTGAAAGGAGTTTCCGAATGAAGAGGATAGCGGGTTTGATATCGCTTCTGTTGGCAGTGGCGGCTGGCGGTTGCGCTGGGCCGGGACGCCAAATCTATCACCTACAAGGGTGTCATGAGCGGCTCGCGATGCCTGAGAAGAAGGTGGAGTGTCGAGCCTGCGTCGAACGACCGCGTCCACACAAGTACTTGCCTGACAATCCAGACGGATTGCGTTGTGTTCCCAAGTAGAATTTCCACGTCACTGTGAAGAACGCCGTTTTCCCCAAGGGAGGTCACGAACAAATGCGCAAGCTACATCTATCTCTGCTCGCTCTGTCGCTCAGCCTGGCTCTCGCCGCGCCTGCATTCGCCCAACCGCAACCCCACATGACGGCCGCTTTGTCATCGCTGGAGACTGCCAAGGCGGAACTGGAGAAGGCGACTGCGGACAAGGGTGGGCACCGGGTCAAGGCGATCGAGCTGATCAACTCGGCGATCGACGAAGTGAGGAAGGGTATCGAGTTCGGCAAGAAGCACTAATCGGGCGGTCGGGCAGCGTGGCCTGCCCCAGCGGCGTTGGCAGTCTAGATCTTCAGGGCAGCACCTTGACGTACGCGACCAGATCTCCGACGTCGCGCTCACTCAAATCGGCCTTGGGCATTTGGGGCGCGAACCCTTTGACGACTTCCTTCGGAGGATGGCGGATGGAGCGTGCGATGTAGTCTTCGTCCGCGGTCAAGGTGACTTCCTTGCCTTCGGCGAGCACGGTAACCTGGCTGCCGAAAAGCCCTTTCCAGGTCGGGCCCACCAGCTTGCTGCCATCGGTGGTGTGACAGGACACGCAGCCCTTCAGCTTGAAGATTAGTTCTCCGCGGCCCGGATCAGGGGTGCCCGCGGTGCTCGCCTGCGACGGCGCATCGGCGGATTCGCCGAAGTACCACGCGGAGAAGTCAGCTTCTGGAATCACGCGCACCTTGGACAACATGTACGAGTGATTGACCCCGCACATGACGGTGCATTCGATGTCGAAGTCGCCGAGCTGCTCGGCCTGGAACCAGGTGTAGTTGTTCTTGCCCGGCACCACGTCGGCCTTGACTCGGAAGGCCGGTACGTAAAAGCCGTGCAAGACATCGAGCGATTTGAGGTCGAGCCGGACCGGCCGACCCAGGGCGACGTAGAGTTCACTGGTTTGGCGGCCGTTGGGATAGGTAAAGGACCACGCCCATTGCCGAGCCGTGACCTTGATTACCATGGCGTCACGCGGGACCTCGCGCAGGTAGCGATAATTGGTCCAACCATAATAGAACATGCTCAAGAACAACACCAACGGGATTCCCGTCCACAGCAGCTCCAGCAGGGTGTGGCCGTGGATATCCTGGGGCTTCCCGCCCCTGCCCCGGCGATAGCGAATCGCCAAGTAGATCATCACAAAGGTGATGAACACCAGAAACCCAATTGTCAGCGCGGCAATGTAGAGAAAAACCGCGTCGACTTTGCCCGAGAAGGTGGAAGCACCGCCAAACATCGTTGCCTACCTGAACAGATAGTCGGAGAAGGTGAGACCAATGAAGATGATCAACACGGCAATCGCCGCGGTGACCATGTACTTGAGCGCGGTACTCTCGTACTTGAGGTGCATGAAGAAGAACAAAACCAGGCTGGCCTTGGTGGGCGTGATGACGAGCAGTCCCAGCAGGGCCAGGTTCGGCCGGTGGGTGACGCTGAGGCCGACCAGCAGCCCGGTCAGGACCACCAGTGCGATCCAGACCCTGACAAAGGTGGCATAGCCGACGATGTGCGGCGATTCGGCTTTCGGTTGCATGCTTTGACTCATGGGACTAGGCCGCCAGGTAGAAAAGCGGCAGCAGGAAGATCCAGATGACGTCGACCAGGTGCCAGTAAAGGCCTGTGTTCTCCAGCTTGATGAAATCGTTGTGGCGAATCTTGTCGCGTGCCAGGAAGACCAGCATCACCGACATCACCCCCACCCCGATGGTCACGTGCAGACCATGCAGCCCGGTCATGCCGAAGTACAACCCGAAAAACAGGCGCTCGCCCGGTGGCCGTGCCATCAGGTGCTCGGAGCCGGGGTAGATGCCGTGGTGGATTTTGGCCGACCATTCGAAGATCTTGTTCACCAAGAAAACCATGCCAAGAAGCATGGTGCAGGCCAGGAAGGCCATGGACTGACGCTTGCGCTGAAGGCGAATGGCCACGATGGACAGCACCATGGTCAAGCTGCTGGTGAGGAGCACGAGCGTGTTGATCACGCCGATTGTGATGTTCAATTCACCCGAGGCCTTGTGGAAATCGTGCGCATGCATCGATCGATACATGCCGTAGGCCACGAACAGACCGCCGAAGAGGATCAGCTCTGTGAAAACGAAAATCCACATGCCCAGCTTGGCCCCAACGTAGTCCCGATCTTCGCCGATGTGTTCCACCGTCTGCGGTTCCGACGGCACGCTCATCAGGCGGGCTCCTTNNAGTTCTCCGTCGGCGGCGGCGAGGGCACTGTCCACTCAAGCGTGACGCCGCCCCACGGGTTGGCGGGAATGGTCATTTTGCGGAAGAGGCCGCGCACCAGGTTGGTGACCATGATCAGGAGACCGGCGACCAGGATCCAAGAACCGACAGTGGCCCAGATATGCCC
>PMCR01000476.1:0-8905 GCA_003155465.1 Myxococcales bacterium
CGGCACCCCTTCGGGGACTTCGGACCTGCCCGCCCTGCCACCCGGCCCCCGTGCGCTTCGCGCCCGGCCTCGCCGGAACCGTGGCCGGTCCCGGCCCTCCGGCCCCGGCCTCCGGCTCCGCCGCCGTCGACCCGGCCGCTCAACCAGCTACGAACTTGCGAGAGGCGGTACTAGTCACCGATCGGTTTGCCTCCGTCAGCCGCGGGGGGGACTGGCATGGGGCCAGGGGGATGGCAGGCGGGTGCACCATAGGGGAAGGCAGCCAGCGCCTGCCGCGCACGCGTGACGGGGGCAAAGGTGCGCCACCGCCACTTCGCCGCGCGAAAGACATGCGCCAGCAGGACGGCCAGCAGCGCCAGCGAGAGTGCATCAGTCCTGAAACGGTAGCGATGGACTTCCCAGGTGAACAGAATCAAGGGCACGTTGAACCCGAGAATGGTTGCCGCCAGATAGCCACAGCCAGCGGTGAACGGTTTGGCGCTCTGCTTGCGCAGACCCCGCATCACGACCAGCAGGGCGTAGCCAAGCGGCAGCAGCAACACGAAGGGAAGCACGTCCCGGGATGATGACGGACCGAACAGGGAGAAGGGGAACGCACGGGCGACGCTTTCCAGCTTCCCGTAGCGGGGAATCCCCCAGCACTCATTGCCGGGCATGGTCAGCCAGGACCCCACCTTGGACGTGATGGGCGACACATACTCGGGGTAGTTTCGCGTCGCGAAGAGCGCGTCGTTGACCAGACGGTCTGACATGTCGAGGTACATCTTGGCGTGAAGGTTCACGCCTCCGGTGGACTTGGTTTCCGAGTCAAGCACGGGAATGCCCGTGAGATGGCTGTCGGCGCGCGGCTTCGGGCCGTGATACGGCTCGAACGGCCCGACCACCGCGAAGTCAGAGATGTGGCCTTGGGCCGCCAGTTGCTTGCGCAACGGCAGTGGAATTCTATTGACGGAGATGAGCGCCAGATTGCCGGCCACGAAGTAGGTGTCGACGCTGAAGTGGCCGAAGACGATCAGGTTCTTCAGATAGACACCCATGACCAGCACCACCGGGAGCGCGCTGACAGCCAGGATTTTCCTCCACTTTTCGCGACGGAGAAGACAGAGTGCCGAGACAACAGCCACCACCCAAAGACAGTGAAACCCGGCGACCGCCAAGGCCAGTGTCGCGGCCAAGCCGACGGCGGCGAACGCGGCAGGAAGCCTGCCGGTGGCCACGAACCAACAGAAGAAAAGGGCCGTGCCGCACAGGGAAGCCGCGGTGTAGAAGTCGTAGAACAGCCAGTGCTCGTAGGAGAGGTAGGGGGGGGACAGGATGAAGGCTGCGGTCAAGAGGAAGGCCAAAGTTCTCGGCACAGTCAGCCGCCGCATCAGTTCGAACAGCGCCAGGGCAAACCCGAGGCTGGTCAGATACTGGCAGGCAAGGAAAGCCGATGAATAGTTCTCGGGGAAAAGCTTGAGCACAAGACCGAGAAAGAGGTTGTAGAGCGGAGGCTGGGAATGCAGATAGAAGACCGTCCTCAGAAGATCCTCGCGCAGCAGCTTGGGGTCCGCGTATTGCCAGTAGTAGAGGAGAGGATTCGTGTCCAACTTCCCCGTGGTCGAAGCCAAGAGGGCGCGCGAGACAATGAAGAGAGCGACCAGGCCGAGAAGTTGCCAATGCTCGCGGAAACGACGGCCCATCAGAAGACTTTCACTTCCGCCAGGTGCAACGAGGTCGAGCGCAGAGCCCGCAGGCGAACATAGCGGGCGACGGTCGGGGGGAAAGTGGGCGCCCAGACGGTGAAGAGAAGGTCCCGCTGGGCTGCTCGCTGCCATTCCATCCGATCCACGCTCAGCTCGGCGGCCAGGGGGACGGCGCGTTCCAGACAGCAATCCAGGCGGTTCTTGACCCAAAGGCCCCGTACCGGCACCGGTGTGCCGAGATCGATCTCGAACCACGGCTCCAGCTCCTCCGCGGTGTGGAAGAGGAGGTCGGCGGAAAACATGGCGGGCAGAACACTGCTGGTCTTCCAGGCCTTTCCCCGTGCAAGATCAATCGGACCCGCAAGAAGGTGGCCGAGCGCCGCAATCGCCGTGATGGTGGCGAGAAACGCGAAGGCCGAGAAGAGGATGCGCCACGTGCGCCAGGCCAAGGCGCGCTGCAATCTGCACTCCGGGGTTTGCTCGAGCAGCGCATGCGCCATCTTCTGCGCCAGATGCACAAGCGCGATCGGCTCGCCGAGCGGCGCTTTCGCCATCACGTCCGCAAGCAGCCCGGCGCGCAGGCGGTCGAAGTTCGCGGGTCCTCCCACCGCCTGTTCCAGCATCGGTTGCGCAGGCCCGTCGAGGGTAGCCGCCAGGGTTGCATGGGCCGGGGCATCCTGCAGCAGCAGGGCCGAGATCGCCCGGTGGTATAGTGTGAAGGGCGGCTCTGCTGGGGCATCGTTCGTCGACGTCAGGACCCAGTCGGCCACGTCGACAAAGGCACGCGCCCGGGCCAGGGCCGCCCGACGCTCGGGTGGCGTGCGAGCGGTCTCTTCGCGCAGCCGTCTGAGTGTGTCGCGCTGGGAAAGCCACTCCAGAAACTCCCGCCACGGAAGCCCCTGGGGCAAAGTTCCGGCCGGCGCCGGCTGGGTCGTCCCTGTCCCGGAGGGAAGGTCTTGCGCCGGTGCGCCGTCGGGTGAAGGGGGAGCCGTCTCGCTGGTCATGGGACAGTCAACCGTGTTTCAAAGGGTTCGGGAGAGCCACATCGGGAACAGACTAGCCTGCTTGGTCATGGGGGGGAATTCCAAGTGCGCAACGTTGCCCGCTCGCGCTCGAAGTTGATCACGTTGAACCCACTTGTGCGCAGGGCCTGCAACTTGTCTGGTGCCACGCGATCAACGACGATAATGTTTTGCACCCCGCTGTGGTCGAGCAGGGCGATGTAGTGGGGCAGATCATTCTTGAATGCCCGATCGAGCTCGCCGGCCCAGACCAGCTCTCCCGCGGCGTGGCGCGCCAAGCAGCCGTTGGTCATTGGATAGCCATGCAGGGTTTGCAGCACCGCCTGCGCACACGGTTTTTCGGCCAGCGGTAGGAAGGTGACGGGGGCCGGCTTGAGTTGCGCAAGCTCCTCGGCCGGAATCTGGAAATGGCCGTGCGTGACAGGCGCCGGCGAGTAGGTTTCGAGGGCGGTCCACCCCAGAATGGCGGCCCAGACCGCCAGGCCGGAAGCCTTTGAGAAACGCTTTTCGAAGATCGCCAAGATGCGCCTCAACCCCGCGGCGCTGATGGGGACGAACAGAAACATGGCAACCGTTGCCATGCGAACCGGACAACGGTTCTGGTCGAAGGGAGGGATCTTCATCAGCCAGGTGTACGGCAGCGGGATGGGAAGGTCCTGGTCGAAGACCTTGAGGAATGGTCCAAGGCTCAGAACCACGAACGTCGCACCCGCGACGAGTAGGCCGGTGTGATAGCGGGCCCGCGGCCGCCAAAGGCCGACGATGAAGCACAGGAGGAAGGGATAGCCCAGGAAGATCTCGAATCCCCCAAAGCCGGTGGTGACCTTCTGTTGCCACGGCAGCAACAGATCGCCGTAGAGCCACGTCGTGTGGCGGGAGGGCAAGATGTATCCGGCCAGGTTGGCCGAGACATTATAGTAGTCCATCGCCTCGGGCAGAAGCGTGTCGCATCTCACGTACTCGTAGAGCAGCGGTGAGAGAATGCCGATGAACACCAGCAGGCCCACGATCAGGGTCCGGCGGCCCAGGGTTCGCAGCAGGCCCAGAAGCGCAGGACGCGTGTTCTTGCCGACCAGCGCGGCCGTGCCGAAGACAGCGATAGCAAGCAGGATGCTGACGAAGAGTTCGGTGAAGTAGGCTGCACTGGCCAGTGCCAAGGCAGCGAACACAGCTCGAACCCGAGAGGGTGCTTGGCACAGGCGAATGACCAGCAGCGCACAGAGCGGCATGAAGAATCCGGCCAGCAGGTTCAGATGCGTGGCGTGCAGGTAGTAGAAGTCGGAGAACGCATATCCGACGGCCGGGACGATGGACACGCAGACGCCGAAGCCAAGGGCGCGAAGGGTGAGATAGGAAAGAAGAAGCAGGAGCGTGTAGCTCAGCCAGACCAGGAGGTTGAAGGCGTAGATGGGGTAGAGGGGATGATTTCCACTGAGCAGTCGAATCAGCAGGGTGACCGGAACGAAGCCGGACACGAGCGTATGCTTCGCAAGGTTTACGCCGATGGGGTAGTAGAGTCGCTTGGTCTGAAATGGGTTCTTCGCGTGCAGGACCGAATCCGCGACGTGCCAGAGATTCCACACCATCTGGCCCGAGTCCTGCGGATCACCCTGGTCGAACGCGATCCCGTCGAAGGGCACCACGAGGTCCCGGATCATCGCCAGCGAGAAGACCGCACAGCAGACGAACAGGACTGCGAACCTGAACCCCCGACTGGTGATGACCTTCGCAAACGCCCCAGCCGGTGCCATCTTCCTCTCTGACGCAGGGCGATTGTGGGACAGTCCAGCCGGTTCGGGGATCGATGTGTTCACGCAGGGGCTCGACGGGGATGGGCCGTACCATCTTACCCGCCGGCCGCTCGTGGATCCAGCGGCTGCAGGTGGAAGGCGGATTCGCGAGTTGTTGGGGTCGTGCTACGCTGAGATTTCTCTGCGGCGCGGTCGCCGTGGGGTACGTCCACCGATGGACGCTGACGAGCAAGTTTGCCGAGGGCCGACATGAAGATCTCTTTCGATATCCAGTTCAACAAAACGTCATTCTGGCGGAAGGCGGCGGTGGCCGCGCCCATCGTCGTCGGGATTGCCCTTCTGGGCGTGAGCCTACACAAGCGCAGCCTGATGGAACCGTTCTTCGTCCACGGCACCTACTTCGTGCTTTTGACCATGGTGGCGTTCTGGGCGTCGACGTACATTGTCGCCCTCAAGGGCACGAAGAAGGAGACGCTGGTGGCGTGGCTGAAGGACAACTGGCGGGGCCTCGTCCTGGCGGCCGCGGTCTCGCTGGTTGCCATCCTGGCGATTGAGCCAGCCCTGCGCATTCTGGCCGATGAAACCAATCTGGTTGGCGTGTCCAAGAACCTGCATTTCAACAAGACCGCCGACTTCGCGACCACCGGCAAGTGGTACTACGAGGCCTACTGGAACCTGAACGTAACCCTGGATCGGCGCCCGGCGCTTTTTCCGTTCCTGGTGAGCCTTGTCCACGCGATCCTGGGCTACAGCTACACCAACGCCTTCCACGTCAACGCCATCGTCATTCCCCTGTTTGTTTTCGTCGCCTACCGCTTGGCCAAGTCCCTGGGCGGCGAGGTCTTCGGCATTCTGGCCGGCGCCTTCGTGATGGCCCATCCCATCACGCTGCTATCGGCCCGCTCGGGTGGCTTTGACGTGATGGCGGGATTCTTCGCCTTGGTCTGCGTCAAGCATTTTTTCGACTATGCCCAGTCGCCCACGGCCAACCGCCTGGCCCTGCTGTGGCTTAACCTGTGCATGCTGGCGCACATCCGCTACGAAGGCGCTGCCTCGCTTGTGGCTTCCTTCGTGGTTCTGCTCGCTCTGCGCATGGTCAAGTGGGAGCATGTGAAGCCCTACATTTTCGTCTATGCGTTCACCCCTATCTTCCTTCTGCCCCGTGTCTGGCAGACGATCTTGAAGGCCGACGACGGCGAGCAGCCGCTGGGTACGGTTCTGTTCGGCTGGCAGCATCTGGTCGAGAACACTCGCGACTACTTCGGCCTCTTGCGCACGCCGTTCGATTTTCGTCGGCCGCACTCGGCCTTGCTGCTGGCGCTGGGCCTGGTGGGCTGCCTGGTGGTGATGCGCTCGCTGTGGAAGCTGGCCCACGAACGCGAGCGCAAGGTTGTCCAGGAACGCTTCGCCATTTTCGCGATTGTCTGGGTGGGCGTGATGGCGGCGATCTTCTTCGCCTACCGCTGGGGCAAACCCCTGCACCCGGCGTCGGCGCGGCTGTTCGTGCCTCTCGACGCATTTTTCTCGCTGATGGCCGCGTGGTTGGTGGCGTTGCTCTGCCGGCGTGTGCCGCTTTGGTTGCCCTCGCTGGTGGCGGCTGCGGCGGTATTCCTGCACGTGTCGGTGGCCGGCGAAGGCCGCTTGATCAACGAGTTGACCCTGACCCGCCAGGCGGCCCAGATCTGGCGCTACTTCGCCCAGCTCAATGACAAGAACATCATGGTGGTGACCGACCGTCCGGGGCTCTTCACCATCATGGACTACGGCTCCATAGATCTGACAGTAGCCAAGCAAGGTCAGGATCTGTTGTTCGAGCTTTCCCGCCATCTCTACCGGGATGTCTTCGTCATTCAGGAAATTGATCTGACGACCAAGAAGCCTCTGCCGGATTTCGAGATCTGGCCCGAACGCAAGAAGGAATCCGTGCTTGAGTTCCAGAACGCGGAGAACTCGACGGTTCGGGTCGCGCGCGTGATACAAGAGCCGGCTCCGCCCCCTGGCCCGGCCGCGCAGCCAGGCCCGCCGTAGAAATTTCCGGTTAGTGGGCCCTGAAAAGTTTGCGGGGTCCGCAAGGGCGTTCCGGGTACGAGGTGGTTTGAAGGGGCACACGAGGCCATATCGGCCTACCAAGAAGAAGGCATCCGGCTGCGAAATCACTGCAGTTTTCGCCGTTGTCGAACCTGGCCGGCGGCTTGCTTGCTGCAAATACTTGAGAGAATCCGCATGACCTCCCGCCCATCCCAAACATTCCGTCATCGGTGTGCGGCGACGATCGCGGTGGTGCCGTCCTGGTCGCGTGCGGCATCGGGCTGCGCCGAGTTGGGGAAGGACGGATTTCGACGCTGTCACAACCCCGCATGCGTCACCTGCGCTCAATATGTGGCGCGAAAGCGACGATGTTTGACCTTGAAAAGGCACTTAATGGCGAAGCGCCATCCGGCTTGTCGACTGCGCCTGGTTTTCGCCCGGAGTGGCGCCGTAGACAAGCATCCCATGCAAGACACCAGAGGCGCACATGGCGCGGTTTGAAGCATTGCTCGTGCACCAGAGGCTGACCACCGAGAATGTCGCCAAGCCGCGGATACTCACTGCGGTTTTCGTCGCTGGCGGACCTGGCCCGCGGCTTGCTCGCTGCAATGGCCTGAGGGAACTCGCATGACACCCAGCCCATCCCGCGCGTTCCGTCGCTGGTGTGCGGCGACGATCGCTTTGGTGCTTTCCTGGTCGCTGCAGGGATCAGCCTACGCCCGGGTCAGCCCGATGGAGGTGGTGAAGTACCAACTCCACAAGCCGAACGTCCTGATCGTGGTCGAGAGCGCCGAGTCGATGCAGGGGATGCCGGGCGAGAATGCAACCCGTTTCAACGAATTGGGCGCGGATTGCGAGAAGGGCGACCGCTTCTGCCGCCTGAACAGCCAGGCCGGGCGCTGTGAGTTCTCGGGCATGGGCGCCAATGGGTACGTATTCGACGTGGTTCCGGTCGGGACAGCCACCCAAAGCAATACCCAGTCCCAGACGGTAGTGAGCTCGACCATGACGGTCACGGAGACCGGCACGGTCACCCTGAGCGCCAACACGAGTGGGGTGATGACCAGCACATCGACCACCCCAAGCGCGACGACCGTGATAGTCACCAGCACTGGCACGGTCACAGCTTCCCAGACCGGGACCGCGACTGAAACCAGAACACCCACCGAAACGCGGACGGCGGCGACAACCAACACCGGGACGACGACGCAGACGGAGAGTCGGTCGGCGGTGACAACCAACACCGGGACGACGACGCAGACAGAGAGTCGGTCGGTGGCGACAACCAACACCGGGACGACGACGGCGACGCAGAGTCAGTCAGTGGCTACCACCAACACGGGGACGACGACGGCGACGCAGAGTCAGTCAGTGGCTACCACCAACACGGGGACGACGACAGTCACGCAGAGTCAGACAGTGGCGACCACCAACACTGGAACGACGACGCCGTCGGCGAGTCAGACAGTGGCGACCACCAACACTGGAACGGCGACGCCGTCGGTGAGTCAGACAGTGGCGACCACCAACACTGGAACGACGACGCCGTCGGCGAGTCAGACAGTGGCGACCACCAACACTGGAACGGCGACGCCCACGGTGAGTCGGATCTCGACGAGCACGCAAACAATGACCAGCGTCACGACTCAGCCGATCCCCGATAGCGCCCACGTCGCCTACCTAGCCCTGGAGAATAGTTCGCTCACCGACTCCTGGGCCAATGCCTACTCCTCAAGTGGTTTCAGAATGGGCGTCGACTCCTCCGGCGCGGTTGGAAAGGCGGCGAGTTTCTACACAGACACTTCAGTTACCACATCGAACAGCACCATTCCCTATTTCCGCCTCGGCACTGATAGTAAGCAGCCGGCCGCCCCGACCACGTCATACACCGTGGCAGTCTGGGTCAAACCCTTGAAGCTTAACGCCAAGCAAGCTCTCATTGGCTACGACGGCAACACTGACGACCAGAGCGGCAGTGGCTTCCGCTTGATGCTCAACACGAGCGGCGAGGCCTGCATGGACACGAATAGCAGCACCTGCTCGGTTGTCGCGTCTGTAGGCAGCACCGGGCAATGGAGTCTGATTGTGGCCACGATAAGTGGCAACACCTGGACGCTATATACATACGCCGCGGGCTCGTGTGCGAGTCCTATCGATACGGGTGTGAATACCAGCGTCAGCGTGACATATGGAACAGGAGGCGCCTGGCACGTGGGTGCTGGGTTCAGTAACTCGAACTCGAACAAATACTGGGGATTCTTCGGAAGCCTCGATGAGCTGCGTATATGGAGCCGGACGTTGAGTCAGGTTGAAGCCGGCTGCTTGTGCAGTTCCAACAACGTGGATGCGTGCAGGTATGTTGGGAACTCGAGCGAGACGGTGTGGAGCACGGGGACGGTGACGGGGACGTCATCGCTGT
>PMCR01000476.1:9009-13345 GCA_003155465.1 Myxococcales bacterium
TCGACGGGGACGGTGACGGGGAGCCAGTCGCAGTGGGGGACGGCAACGGTGACGGGGAGCCAATCGGTAAACTCGACGGCAACGGTGACGGGGAGCCAGTCGGTGAACTCGACGGCAACGGTGACCGGCAGTCAGAGCGGATTTTCAACCGCCACGGTGAGTGGCAGTCAGACTTCGTATTCGACGGGACCGGTCAGCGAGGTGATGACAGCAACCGGAACCGCCAGCCAATCGGCAACCGTGCCCTCGATTGTCAGCTACTCGGCTCTCACCACGGAGACAGAGAGCCTGAGCGGCACGCAAACCCTGACCGCGACGGCCACCACGACCTCGGCTTTGAAGCTGGTACCGGACCTGGATGATTGCACCTCGGGCAGTTGCGCGGGAAGCAGTTCCTACTGCTACCTGAACAGCTCGGTTGCGTGCACGTCTGATAGCACGTGCGCCAGTCTCACCAAGGGGGACTTCTGCCGGCTGCTCAACACCGGTGATGGCACCGGCCGCGGCAAGAACGACTTCTGTGTGCTGCCCAATCCCAATCCCAGCGCCAAGTCGACCTGCCGCTATCAGCAGGCCACGACCTGCAGCAACGACAGCAACTGCAACGGTGGGGTGGGGGACTACTGTGTGCTCGGGACCCCGGCCAGGATGTGCGAGAAGACGGGACTGTGGTGCGCTGACGACGGAAGTGGCTGCGGCAGCAGCGACGGCACCTGCGTGCCCGCCACCTCGCGCCTGGTGATGGTCAAGAATGCCGTGCGCCGGGTGATGCTGGAGCATGCGTACGACGACAAGGCAGTGGTGAAGATGGGGCAGATGCACAGCTTCCAGGGCGACCGGAGTGGGAACAGCGACAATCTTTTCCCCTATGTGAAGTTGCAGACCGCCGCCGCCCGCAGCGAAGTGAAGTTCCTGCCCAGGAGCGAGTTGTTGAAGGGCCTTCATGACGGGGCGGCTTGCTTCTCCGAAACCGACGGCCCGAGCGGGACCTGCACCGTCGACTACAGCGGCGGTGGCGCCGTGGCCACGCCGGCCGTGACCTACACTCTGCGCAGCGGAAGCAGCAACAACAGCCGCTATGCCGTGCCCACGGGGGATGGCAGGACCTACAGCAGGGTCGACGCTGACTGGAGCAGCTCGTGCGGAATGCTGTGTTCGTTCGACGATGGGAAGGGTCTGTACGAGGGCAGCTACTATACCTTTGAGTACAAGGCGGGCGCGCCGGTTGCGTCCGGGGTGGGCAGTCTTTCACAACCGCAGTACTACACGACGTATCAGGGCAAGTCGTTCGGCTCACCTGGCAACTACTGGACTTTGATGGACGCCGAGCGTAGCGAGTTCGTGAACGAGAACAAGTACGGCGCTCGCGAGTTTGCCGGTTCCACGTGGAGCACAGGCGCGGAGTACCCCCTGCCGCTGGTTGGCGCTAGTGGCGATCCCACGTCCACGGCAGCCATTTGCAGCATTTCGAACGGAGCCCAGTGGGACCACAACGTGGTACCGATGGTCAATGACACAAGCTTCGGCGGCAAGAGCGTGAAGCCGGTGCAGAAGGCGTTGCTGAACGCGGCGCGCTTGGAGAAGGCCTCCTATGGCGGCTTCTACGCCACCGGCAACATCGAGCCCGTGGCCTGCGCTCTGAAGAACGACGCCGCAGACGACGAACATCACAGCGTCGCTGGCTACATGTCGGTGGTCAAGGGCAGGGATGGGTCGGCGTGCTGGGAGAACCATGTGCTGCTCGTGGTGGACGGCTTGCCGCGCGGCCCGGGCGACGTGGCGGTGGGCGGCGTCGACTGCTCGGCAGCCGCGTGCGAGTACTCGGGGTCCAACCAGACCCTGGACAACTGCCACTGTCCGGCTGTGACGAAGGCCCGCGCGCTGGCCAGCGTCGGGGTCAATGTGCATGTCATCGCGGCCAGCACGGATGTGACATCCCGCAACTCCTACGCCGCGGCCACGCTCAACAACATCGCCCGGGCCGGCAGCACCAGCACCAGCTTCATCAATATTCCACGCTACGCGGCCAGCGAGGACGAGCTGTATTACTGGCTGAACTACGAGATGAAGGAAGCCCTGCGGGTCACGGTGGCCACCACCCCGGCCTCGGCTGCCAGCGGGGTGCAGAGTTACGAGGGCCTAACGGCCGGGAACATGCTTTTCCAGACCACGGTTGAGCTGCCCGAATGGAGGGGAAACCTGGTCGGCTTCAACATAGGGACGGCGACGGCGACCAGCTCGACCACGGCCACCGCCAGTACGTACACCACCACGGTGGCCTGGCGCGCCGCTACCGTCAACAAGTTCACGGTGCGCCCCGGGTCCCCGCCCAGCACGGCCGAGCAGAAGCTGTGGACGCAGCGCAAGGTCTTCTTCTCGGACGCCACCGGGCATGTCCGCAGGATCGTCGTGGGCGACGACGCGGTAGCAGCGACCAATGACGGGACAATAGATTCCGCCAGCAAGGAGGCCCTTCTTGCCCTGAAGTTGGGCGCAAACCAGACCGAGACCGAGCGAATCGTGCAGTGGATGCTGGGCAAGATCGATCCGAAGGACACCATTGATCACAAGCCGCTCAACCCTGCCGTGATGGGCAGTGTGCTGAACTCGATGCCCATCGACGTCGGCCCGCCCGGCGCGAACAGCATGCCCGGCGGCAACCATTTCTGGCAGGCGCACATGAACCGGGCCGAGATGGTCTACCTGGGCGCCGACGATGGCATGCTGCACGCCTTCTATGCGGCCGATGGCCAGGAGGCATTTGCCTTCATCCCGGCGGACATGGTTCCGATCATCGCCAAGCTTTACGCCCAGGGTGGCCAGCGCTACAGCCCGAACGAGCATGTCTACGGCCTGTCGGGATCACCCAAAGTGAAGAATCTGTGCGTCGAACGTTGCAACGTGACCGGCGCAAGTTGCAGTGACGATCTGACCCCCTACGACGACGCTACCTGCCCGAAGTGGAAGACGATCCTGGTCATGGGCGAGGGTCCGGGCGGCAATCACCCCTTTGCCCTCGACATCACCGACCCGGTCCCGTCCGGTACCCCCACGTTGACGGATGCTTCCTTGCTGTGGCACGTGGATCACAAGAACGCGGCCGGCATCAGTGTTTCCTCCTTGGGTGAAACCACTTCCGTGCCCGCCTTCGCGTACCACCAGACTGCGGACAAGAGCGACTACCGCGTGCTGATGGCCTCGGGCTATCCCTATCCGTCTGGCAGCAGCAGCACGACGCAGCTGATCGAGGCCAAGGCGTGGGACGGTGCCGCGCCGGGCGGGTCAGGACCAGGGGCGACGATTAGTGGGTCGGATGGCTGCGACGCGACCACGGGACAGGAATTCGCAATGCTTGCCGATGTGGCGGTGGCGCGCGACTACAGCGCGACCGGAGACCAGAACCTGCTGGCCGCCTATGTGGCGGACACCTGGGGCATGGTGCACCAGTACGCGCCGGGCTACAGCCCAGTCTTGCGGGATGCCATTCACCTCGGCTGCGGCCATCCGTTGCACTTCTCGCCCGCGGTGGTGCAGCTCAACCGCAACAATCCGAACAACGAGAGCGGCAACAGCGTCTTCCTCGCGCAGGTGACCAACTCCGTTCTCGACCCAACCACTGTGGCTTACTCGGCCGACAAGTTCCCGGCGTCCAAGCTGGTGGTGGCCAAGCTGACCACGATCGGCAACAACCCGCCCGCCCTGGACCAGACCTTTGGGTCGAGCGGGTTGATTCAGCTTTCGGCAGATGCCAGTTCGGCGGGCAATCGGCTGTGTGGCATCGCCACCACCATGAAGACCAGCGCGGCCGCGGACTGCGGCACTGACGGAAGCTGGCTGCCCACCAGCGCGCGGCCCACGGGCACGCCGGTGGCGGTGCTGCGCTCCGACGGAAGTGGGTTCCAGCTCTACACTACCTGGTACACGCCGCCCGCGGCCAACTGGGACAACTGTCCGGGAAGCTCGACCAACGGCAACAGTTACATCACGCTGCACGAGTTCCTGTCTGACGGAACCTGGGCCCAGCTCTACGGCCNNTACGTGACGGGTGTTCAGTTTGTGGGCACCACACTCTTCATCACGGCAGGTGACGGCAGCTCGCCGTCGACGCCAGGCGTTCCCGACCTCGGCCAGACCTTCGTCACGGTGGCCCAGGCGATGCAGAGCCTGGCGGGCGACCGATTTGTCAGGACGGCCTGGACCGAACTGCTGGACGCCGAATAGTGATCCACCACGAGGGCGGCCAGGTAGGGAAGATACCTGTGGCGTGGGGCAAAGTCGGTAGATTGGCGCACGGGAAGCTGTGCGAGAGGGCCGAACGGTTTGCCGGACCGAGTGA
>PMCR01000241.1 GCA_003155465.1 Myxococcales bacterium
GATGCGGCCCGCACGCCGCACCACGATCTGCCCGTGCTCTTCGCTCCACTCAAGAAGGGCGCCCGGCCCAATGCCAAGCTTCTGCCGAATTTCTGCTGGGACTGAGATCTGCCCCTGGGCCGTGACCTTGGATTGTGCCAGCGCCATGGCTCGACATTACCACGGTAATGTGGGTTGGCAAACCTTCAGGCTCTATCGGCTCTTCTTCAGGAAATCGGCGCACAGGCGCAGGCGGCGGCGGGTCATGTCCCGGCCCAACACTGACAGGGTTTCGAAGAGCGGCGGCGTGGCCTTGCGGGCTGTGGCGGCCAGGCGCATGACCATGAACAGTTCCTTGGCGTCCCACGCCGATTTCTCGGCGAAGGCGCGGGTCATGGCTTCCAACGCGGGCGGCGAAAAATCGCGCTGGACATCCAAGGCCTCGATCAGGCCGAGCAGACACTCGGACACGTCCTTGGCGGTGCGATTGGCGGGAACCAAGTCCTTCAGCCAAGGCGTGTGGTCGACATCGCCCGAAAAAAAGAACTCGGTCATGGGCACGAATTCGTCCAAGCGCTGGATGCGCTTGCGCACGAGCGGCACCAGGGACCGCAGGTATTCGTCCGAAAGGTGCCACTCGCGCAGCCGCGCCACCACCCCGTCGTCGTCCAGGGCGCGCAGGTAGTCCGCGTTCACGGCCGAGAGCTTGACCAGGTCAAAGACCGGGCCGCCCAGGCGCACCCGATCGAAGCTGAAGGCCTCGATCATCTCCTGCAGGGTGAACTTCTCGCGGTCGCCCGCGATCGACCAGCCCATGGTGCCCAGGTAGTTGAGCAACGCCTCGGGCAGAAACCCGGCCGCGCGGTAGTAGTCGAGCGAAACTGGATTCTTGCGCTTGGAGATCTTGGACTTGTCGGCATTGCGCAGAAGCGGCATGTGGACCCACTCGGGTGCAGTCCAGCCGAAGGCGTTGTACAGCACCACATGCTTGGGCGTGGAGGTCAGCCACTCCTCGGCACGGATGACGTGGGTGATCCCCATCAGGTGATCGTCAACCACATTGGCCAGGTGGTAGGTGGGGAAGCCATCGGTCTTCATCAGGATCTGATCGTCGATCTGGGTGTTTTCGAAGTGCACCGGGCCGCGCAGACGATCGACCACGGTGGTCTGGCCGGTCTTTGGCATGGCCAGGCGAACGACAAAGGGCTCGCCCGCGGCAGCCCGCGCGTCGGAGGTAGCCCGGTCCAGGCCACGACAGTGTCCGTCGTAGCCCATGAAGCCCGACTTGCCCTTCTGCTCGGCGCGCAGCTTGTCCAGACGCTCGGCCGTGCAGAAACAGCGGTAGGCCGCGCCGGATGCGACCAGGTTGGCGACCTCGCGCCGGTAGATGTCAGCCCGTTCGGATTGGCGATAGGGGCCGTGCGGGCCGCCCACGTCGGGCCCTTCGTCCCAGGAAAGCCCAACCCAGCGCAGGGCGCGCAGGATGGCCGCCTCGGACTCGGGCGTCGAACGCGTGCGATCGGTGTCCTCGATGCGCAGGATGAACTGCCCGCCTTGGTGCTTGGCGAACACGTAGTTGAACAGGGCGATGTAGGCGGTTCCCACGTG
Organism: Myxococcales bacterium; assembly: GCA_003155465.1. Next base: position 1,588 of record PMCR01000241.1, read on the forward strand.
GGGATCGCCAGTGGGGGAAGGCGCGATGCGAACACGTACGGTCATGATGGGAGCTTAGACTTGACGGGCAGGACGCGACAGTCAAGGGCCGAGGCGCTGCCTGGGATTCGCCATGGTAGCTTCTCCGGTGCGGCATGATCCTTCGGCTCGCACAGGGGCCACAATTAACATGGGAACCCTCGAAGGGTTTCCCAACCCTCCCGCGATGGTCCGTCGCCGGCAAGGCGGCGAGCTCCCCACACGACTACGACGGCACCACCCGAAGTAGCGGCGTGAGGGAAGGCGACATCATCTTCGCGCGGGTTTCGCACGGTATAGTTCCGCTATGCCTGACGCAAAACGGATCGCGCTTGGCCTTGCTGCTATCACTGGTTTGTGGGGCTCGGTGGCGGGCGCGAAGGCAGCCGTACCCGAAGAGGCACAGGCCAATGCCGTGCCTTCGCCCCCGGATGGCCACGTCGCTGAGGCGAGCGACGACGCGCCTGTGGACGTGCCCGCGCCGTCGGGAAAGGCCCTGCGCTACCACCACGGCAACAACGCCATCTGGGCAATGGAGCAAATCTTGTCCATTGCCCTGCCCTTGCTGCTGCTTCTCACCGGGTTCTCGGCCTGGCTGCGCACCGTCGCCAGTCAGCTCGGCCGCGGGCGCTTCTACCCGACCCTGGCCATCTACTTCGTGCTGCTTTCCCTGTTGCTGTTCCTGCTTGAGCTTCCACTTTCCTACTACATCGGCTTTGCGCGCGAGCACGCCTACGGGCTTTCCGCCCAGCGCTTCTCCAAGTGGGCCGGCGACCAAATGAAGGGCCTTGGGGTGGGCTTGGTGATCGGACTACTCGTACTGTGGGTTCCCTATTGGCTCTTGGGCAGAAGCCCGCAGCGCTGGTGGCTGTGGACATCCGCCCTGGCCCTGCCCTTCTACACCCTCACCCTCATCGTCACGCCACTGTGGATCGCGCCGCTCTTCAACAAGTTCGGCCCCATGAAAGACAAGGCGCTCGAAATCGAGGTGCTGGCCGTGGCGAGACGCGCTGGGGTCGAGGGCGCTCGCGTGTTCGAGGTCAACAAGAGCGTCGACACCACCAAGGTCAACGCCTACGTCACCGGCGTGGGCAGCAGCAAGCGCATCGTGCTGTGGGACACCCTCATCGCCCGGCTGTCGCCCGCCCAGGTTAAGTCCGTGGTCGGTCACGAACTCGGCCACTACGTGCTGGGCCACGTGTGGTCGAGCGTGATTTTGTCCACCGTGCTCACCTTCATCGGCCTCTTCGGCGCCCATCGCCTCTCCGGCTTTGTCCTCCGCCATTTCGGCGGCCGCATGGGGTTTCATCAGCTTTCGGACGTGGCCTCGCTGCCCCTGCTCATGCTGCTGCTGACTCTGTTTTCGCTGGTCATCAGCCCGGCCGCGCTGGCCTTCTCGCGCTACCACGAACACGAGGCCGACCGCTTCGGCCTCGAACTGACCCGCGACAATCGGGCCGCTGCCACTGCCTTTGTGGCCCTGCAACGGCAAAACCTGGCCGTGCCCCGCCCCGGCCTGCTCTACAAGATCTTCCGCGCCAGCCACCCACCCATCGGCGAACGCGTGGACTTCATCAACAGCTACCGGCCGTGGATCAAGGGCGAGGCGGGGCGCTACCAGGACCTCATTGCGCCTTGAGAACCCTGCGGTCGAAGATCAGTCTGAATTCCCGTCCCTACACCACCAGCTTGTACCCAATCCCGTAGATGGTCACGATGTGGCGCGGGGAAGAGGCGTCGTCCTCGATCTTCTTGCGCAGCTTGACCACGAAGTTGTCCACCGCGCGGCTTTGGCTGTGGCCGGAGACGCCCCAGATCTTCTCCAGGATCTCCTCGCGACTCACCGGCTCGCCGGCGCGCTCGTGCAACAGACGCACCAGCTCGACCTCGTAGAAGGACAACGGGATTGTCTTTCCCTTGCGCACCAGCTCGTGCCGGCGCGGATACACGACGACCGAGCCGATGGAAACCGCCTCGTCCATGTGAACCGAGCGATGCAGGCGGCGAAAGATGGCGTTTATTCGCGCCACCAGCTCGCCCACCGAGAAGGGCTTGGTCACGTAGTCGTCGGCGCCCGCCTTCAAGCCGCGAATTTTGTCGGTCTCTTGCGAACGCGCGGTGAGCATGATGATGGGCACCACCGGGTGGCTGCCCCGCATCTCCTCGCAGACCGAGAATCCGTTGATGTCCGGCAGCATGAGGTCGAGGATGACCAGGTCGGCGCCACGTTCCTGCAGCATCTTGATCCCCTCGCGACCGTACCCGGTGGTCAAGACTTCGAACTGTTCGAACTCCAGCGCGTCGGACAGGCCGCGTGCGATGTCCGGCTCGTCCTCGATGATGAGGATGCGGCGGCGGTTTGCTGGCTGATGGTTGGCGGAAAGGCTGGTGCTCATGTTTCGATGGCCGGGGTTGCTTCTGCCGGGGCTGGTACGGCGCTTGGCTTGGCGCTGGCGGCGACGGGCGCGGGCAAGAATACCGCGAACAGAGCGCCAGGGGGGCCATCCTGTTTGCTGGCGACCGGACTGGTCAGCACCACGCGACCGCCGTGGGCCTCCACGATGTGCCTGACCAGGGACAGGCCGATGCCGCTGCCGCGTACGTTGCGCTCGCGCGTCCTCTGCGAACGATAGAAACGCTCGAAAATCCGGTTGTGTTCTTCGCGCGGCACGCCGGGCCCGAAGTCGCGCACCCCGAGCACCAGGAACCCCGGCGCTCGCCGCAGGGTCACCAACACCTTGCCCCCCTCCGCGGCGTGCTTGATGGCGTTGTCGACCAGATTGAGCGTCACCAGCGTCATGCCGTTGTCGTCCATGCGCAGATAGGGCAGCTCGGGCTCGAAGTCGGTCTCCAACTTCATCTTCTCCTTGTCCAGCCGGT
>PMCR01000088.1 GCA_003155465.1 Myxococcales bacterium
GTCATGACCTTTTCAGAGTTGGCTCTGAATGGCGACCCAGGCGACCAGAGGGGGCCTGATGGGCGGCGGACCAGGATCGAGACCATCCCGCGCGCTGACCGAAACCCAGCCGCTATTCGCGGCAGGGGTCACTTCCTCTTCGGCGGCGACGGCACTCCCACGGCGTACTGTTCTCACTACTTCAAGAACGCAAAACTCGTGACTTCAAGATCGAGCTTGAGGGTGCTGGACGCAAACCAGCAGTCGCCGAACGTAACTTCGGCAACCTGCGAATAGTCGAAGCCGCCGCAAGAGACCACTCGGCCTGCCGGGTCGTAGCAGCGCTCCGGACCTGCCAATGGCAGCGTGTATGTTGTTGAAGTTCCCGTCGCGGTGGGAAAGTACATCACCTCGGCGCTCGTTACGTCGTGCAACGCAAAGGCAAACACGCTGGTGCCTATGGTGGTGGCGCTAGCCTGAAATTGAACATTCCGGTAGCTCGTCAGATCTACAGGCTCACCAGTGATGGCGCATGCCATGGCTTCCGGACAGTTGGTCGGCGGAACGGTCATGAAATGCATCGTATTGGTGAATGGCGCCCCGACCCAAGACGCGGTTCTATTGCCTCCGTACGCAGCGATCCCGCAGCGGTATCCATTGACCCCCAACTGCAAACCACCGGGGGCGACTATCGGACCTGCTCCACTGCCCGTGGTGCGGAACTCAAGGTTGGTGACCTGAATGTCAACATTGGTGGCACCCGACGACCACATGTTGGTGAACGAGACGGAATCGGCCCGAAGCTCCCAATTGGACGTCAATGGCCAACATTGATCTGGATTCGCCAATGGCAAGACATAGCTGTCGCTGCCACGGCCAACTACAGACCATCCGCAACCGACTTGTCCGCGATTCACGCCGACCGTAATAATCTGACCAACAGAGATGGTTCCCGCGAAGACGACTTGGTTGTATGCACTCAAGTCGACGACGGAGCTGGGGCAGGTAAGTGAGGCAAACATGCCTGCATTGCTGTAGGACGCGCTCGTTGCTGTGACGTGCGCGTTGCTCGCGGTCACCGCGTCCACCCATTTTGCGGTGGACTTCCCCGTCGTCTGGAAGGTCTGCCAGTAGTACTGGCCTGGCCCCAAATCTCCACATGTCGAGCTCCCGCCATCCGCGCCGCCGTCCGTGGTCAAGCCGGGGCCGCTTTGCGGAAGCTGGTTATTGGGGTCCAGTTCGGCCGGCGCGGCGCAGACGCCGCTCACGCACACCTGCTCGCTGGTGCAGGCGGTGCGGGACTGACAGGGGGCGCGGCAGCGCTGGTCAGACGCGCACACGAATCCGCCGCCGCATGATGGCGTCTTTGAGCAGTCAGCCTCGGCAGGCAACTGGCAGAAGGTCGTGTTATCGACCTTCACGCACTGGCCCGCTGGGCAGTCAGCCGTGGTGTGGCAGGCGTCGTGGCACTTGCCCATGGTGCACACCAGGGGCTGGGTGCAGTCACTGTTCATGATGCAAGTGCCGCCCACCTCGATCTTGCTCGCCGAGCTGCAACCGGCCCCGAGCGAAACCGAAGCGGCCATGAAGCCAAGAAGGCGGAACCATGATACTGACATTTCAATCCTCCAGTTGTGTTGTGCTGACCGCAGGAAACAAGCAGGGCGAAAATATCACAGCATGGGCCGGTCGCGGTCGGGATGGAGATCTCTCGTTGCATGAGTTCGGCTTCTCGGCAATGCAGGATCTGTGCCGCGCTCCCGAGACCGGGCGATTCGTAGAATCTCCCTGGCAAGCCGGTGTCCCTTGCACTTCAAGTGCAAGCACCCGTTCCGCCGTTGCACTTGAAGTGCAACGACTCGGTCAGCATGAGGGCGACCGCAGGTCGCCCCTACGCAGATGACGGGCCAAACATCACGGCGGTGACGGAGACGAAGGTGCCCACGGGCGACCAGGAGGAGCTGCCGCAGGCGACCGATCCCTGCAGATCGTGCTCTCGCCCGATGCTTCGTGATAGCCTTTGTGGAACTGCCACGCAGAACCACTCGGAGCGAGAGGCACATGACCCGAGAAATCAAGAAGCTGTCTTGTCCCCTACTTTTGGCAGCGCTTTGCGCGTTTGGAACGGCCTGTACGAGCAGCCCGGGCGCCGACGTCATCAAAGGCCGTGGCGGGACATCCGCCGCGACGGACGGTGGATCGACAGCGACTGGTGGAAGTACGTCGGGAGCAGGCGGGGCTACGACTGCCACTGGGAAAAGCGTAACTGGTGGGAGCACGGCGAGCGCCGGTGGTACTCTCTCTACGGCTGGCGGGAACTCGTCGGGAGTGGGAGGCACTACCTTCGCGACAAGTAGAAGCGCGACTGGCACGGGCGGAAACACTGCGGGGACGCCTGGTGTAGGTGGAACGGGCGGCATTCGCGATGCAGGGGTGGCAGGTGGCACGACGAGCGCGGGTGGCACAGTGAGCACCGGCTATGCCACGAGCACGGGTGGTACGTCGAGCACGGGCGGTACGTCGAGCACGGCCGGCAGCCGTGATGCCGCCGTAACTGACGGCGCAACCAGCACGGGCGGCAGTCGTGATGCCGCCGTAACCGACGGCGCAACCAGCACGGGCGGTACCCGTGATGCCGCCGTCACCGACGGCGCAGCCAGCACAGGCGGCGCGGGCGGTGCCGGTGGCGCCGGCGGCTCGCAAATGCAGCCGTTCAAGGGCATCGCCGGCGGGGCATGCAAGGTACGTACTGCGATGAAGGTGTCTTGGTACTACAACTGGTCGCCGAGCGAGAACGAGGCGTGCGCGGCCCCGAACGGCGTCGAGTATGTGCCCATGATTTGGGGTGCGGGAACCGCGGCCAGCATTCAGACCACCGTCGCA
>PMCR01000214.1:0-17838 GCA_003155465.1 Myxococcales bacterium
CCAAGGTATCGATCCAGTAGATGCCGCTCGAATCCTCGGTGACCATCTTCGTGCCCGTGCTGCTCACGATGAGCTGCGGGGCCGCTGTGCCCAAGCCGCCCGGCGCCGGCACGCGGTAGAGGTTGTTGGTGTTGCCGTCCAGGTAGATCAGCGAAACCGAGTTTGCATCGACGAGATTCGGATGGAACGTGAACCCACCGGTAATTTGGCTTGTAGCGGCCGCGGGGATTGTGCCATTGGTTCTCCAAATCGTGTAGCTGCCACTACCGTTCTCGCACGTCCAGTACTGGTAGTTGCCTACTGAGGCGAAGTTGGACAGGCCCCCGGCGCAATCGTAAGACCAGTAGAAGTTCTGGTACGCGCTATACGTGGCGTTTGTCGTGGTGTACCACGTCGTGATCTCCGTGTTGTTGTTGGAGCTGGTGATCACGGCGACGTACGAAGGCGCCGGATTCTTGAAACCGACGGGCATTCCATCGGGCACGTGGCTCGAGGAGTTAACCTGACAGGTCGAGCCGATGGTGCACAAGAAGCTCGCGACTTGGCTCTCGAAGAGGAAGAGGCTGCTGCCCATGACAGCGTAGCCGGAGCAGTTGATCGTGGTCAGCGAGCTACCGCTTCCTCCCACGGCCGAGAGTGCGATTCGCTTCGGGACGCAGTCGTAGTAGGTCGAGCAGTCGTTGTAGTAGACGTAGCTTGCGTCGACCCAGAACACGAAGGAATACCCGCCCAAGCTCGAGGTCATGGTGACGGGCTGGCACTTCCCGGCCGAGCAGGTGCTACCCGGATCGCAGCTCTTGCGGCAGATGCCGCAATTGGCCCCGTCGGTGTTGGTGTCGACGCATGCGGAGCTGCACGTCTGATACGGCGACTGGCAGGCGCAGGCATTGGCTGAGCATTTCTCGTTGGTGGGGCAGGATTCCGTCGATGGCATGAAGCAAGTTCCAGTACTGCACGATCCTACCGGTTGATAGGTCGTTCCTGTGCAAGAGGCCGTTCCGCAGGAAGTATTCGACAGAGGATAGGCACAAGCTGCGCTCTTTCCGTCGCATTTGCCGGCACACGTCGCGTCCGTGGCCACGCAAGCCGTGCGGCCCGCACGTGGTGTGGCGTTCGCGCCTAGCGCTGTGCAGGTGCCGACCGAGGTGCCCACGTCGCAGGCTTCGCAAGTTCCCTTACAAGCCTTGTCGCAACAGTAGCCGTCCGCGCATGACAATCCGCTTACGCAGTCAGCGGAGGTCTTGCAGGCCTGTCCCTGCTTGCCCTTGCACGCACCTGTGGCGTCGCACGTACCAGCGCAGACAGTGGGGTCATCTTGGTTCTTCACCGCAATGCACACGCTGGCGGAGCAGGTTTGGCACGTACCTGAACAGTCGCTCCGCCTGGTACAACCCACGCATTGATTGCTTGACGTGTCACAGGTCGCGGCCGGGCCTTTGCAGTACGAGTTTGCCGTGCAGGCAACGCAAAGGCCGCTGGTCGAGCAGGCGGGTCCGGTCCTTCCGACGCAATCGTTGTCGCTGGCGCACTTCGCGCATTGATTACCCAGACAAAGTGGCCTCTGTGTTGGGCAGTCCTGGTCCGTGCTACAGGTTCCGGGAGCGTCCGGGGAGAACACGTCAGCAGGCACATCAAGGGGGCGCGCATCCGATCCCGTCGTGGTCCCTCCTGTTGCCATCGGAGCGTCGGTGCCGCCGGCTCCCGCGCCGCCGCCAACATCAAGCTGCGCTGCCGTGTCGAGCGCTGCTGGCCCATCCACCCTCCCATCCACGCCTTGCTGGCCCGCTGAATCGAGCGCGCCCGCCCCGTCTGGGCCCACGGCAGGGTCACCTGGTCCGTCGGTGACGGCCGAGATCAGCCTGTCCATGGCCCCAACCGCATCCGTCGATTCCCGGCTGTCGATGACCACAAGGCCGTCGCTGCCGGCGTCGGTACTCCGCACACACTGCCAATCAGCGGTGCAGGTGTACCCCGGCTTGCACGGAGCGTTGGGTGCGCAGACGTCCCAGTCTCGCTTCAGGCAGGAAAGTCCCAATATCGCTGGCAGAAGAAGCGCCAGCCCACTTGAACACACGACGATTCGGTTGCTCATGTCTTGGTTCTCGGCTGTGGGTTGAAAAAGTTGCGCGGAAAGCGAAAGGAACTGGCATCAGCCCCCGCGCCGCTTCGCGCCCTCGCCTGGCAGTCGGGCGACCTCGGGCTCGTCCGTTGCGTTCCTTGCAACCTGTGCCGGCAAGACCTGAAGGCCACGCGGCAAATCATGCCCACCATACCTCTGCACGTCAATGGCGAGGCAGCCGAGCAGGGGAGCAGACAGAGATGTCCCGCAATGCCCGGCGCTCCCTGGCTGCAAGCGCGTTCGCTTTTCGAGAGGCATCGCCGTGGCGACGGAACACGGATCCGAGATCACGGCCGGACGAAGTCCGCCGCCCGCGCAGGACTTGGGCTAGATTGTGGCCATGGCATCTCCGCGTCGCCCCATCCCGCTCAAGCGGCGTCCCCTTGATATGGCGTTGCTGGGTTTCTTTGGCATCAACCTGCTCTTCGTCACCTACGTGATCAGCCTGGAGCAGATCGTCATCGACAGCCCCTTTGCCTACGCCCCGCCGCTCTGGCCACCCCAGCCGTTGCTGGCGGTCATCCACTGGTGGGAGAAGACATTCGATCCCTTGCTGTGGGCGCGGCCGGCCTGGTACCGCGCGACCATCTGGCTGGACGTGCTGGTGTTCGGCCCCTTCTACACCGCCGCGTCTTATGCCTTTGCCCGCGGTCGCGACTGGATCCGCATTCCCAGCGTCATCTGGGGATCGATCATGTTTACCAACGTGTTCATCATCCTGTTCGATGAGCTGCGTGGCGTCCACGCCAGCCCGCACCCGGTGGTGGTGGTGATGGCCAACGCCGCGTGGTTGCTGGCGCCCTTCGTGGTGGGCTGGCGGGTGCTGCGCTCGGAACACCCGTTTACCGAGGAGATTGCGCCATAGACACCGGCCGGCACCCGGCGGACCCGGGGCGACCGACCCGCCTCAGTGCGGACCTCCGAGGAAATCGCATGAGCAGTTTTCGCGAGCGTTACGGGCCGTTTGCCCTGGTGGCCGGGGCGTCGGCTGGCCTCGGGGAAGCATTCGCGCGCCGGCTGGCCGCGCGCGGCCTCAATTTGATCTTGATCGCGCGCCGGCAGGATGCACTGGAACAACTCGCCGCTGACTTGCGCGCCCGCTGCGGCGTCGAGGTGCGCACCCTGGCCGCGGATCTGGGCCAGCCTGATCTGCGCGAGGTGATCGAACGTGCCGTTGCCAGCCTTGAAGTGGGCTTGCTCGTCTACAACGCCGCCTATTCCGTTATCGGGCCATTCGTCGACCATTCGCTCGACGAGCAACTGCGCGTTCTGGACGTGAACTGCCGCGGCCCGCTGGTGCTGTCGCACCTTCTCGGCAAGGCGATGGCGGAACGCGGCCGCGGCGGGATCGTGCTCATGACTTCCCTGGCCGCCTCGCAGGGCGGGCCCTGGCTGGCCTCGTACGCGGCGTCCAAGGCCTTCAACCTGGTGCTGGCCGAAGGGCTGTGGGACGAGTTGGGAGAGCGGGGCGTGGATGTGGTCGCTTGCCGCGCCGGCGCCACGCGCACGCCTGGCTACGCGGCCTCGCGGCCTCGGCCGAGCCGGGTTCCCTTGCTGGAACCAGACCGTGTGGCGCGCGTGGCACTGGATGCCCTGGGCCGTAAGCCTTCCGTGGTTCCGGGCGCGTTCTACCGATTCTCGGCCCTTGTGATGAACCGGCTCATGCCACGCCGGTTGGCGGTGCGAATCATGGGCCGCGCAACACGAAGACTGTATGCTGGCCCCGATGGTCGCCCAGAATCCTGACCGCCGCCGCGATCTTGTTCGTGTGGCGCTGGCCTACGCGTCGGCCTTGGTGCTGGCGTTGGCCGTGGGATGGGCGCTGCGTGATCGCCATCCGATCTTGGTGGCCGCGGCAGCCGACTTGGCCGCCACCCTGGTCGTGTTCGGCTTCAGCGTCCGCTACGACAATTCCAGCACGTACGATCCCTACTGGAGCGTGGCTCCGTTGCCGGTCGTCCTCTTCTGGGCAGCTGGCGGCGCGCTGGGGTTGCGGCAGATTCTGCTTCTCGTCCTAATCGCCCTGTGGGGCGCGCGGCTGACCGGCAACTGGGCGGTGCGCTGGCGCGGGATCCGCGACGAGGATTTTCGCTACCAGGAGATCCGTCGCCGGACCGGCCGCCTCTACTGGCCCGCCAGCTTTGTGTCGATCCACCTCATGCCGACCATCTGGGTTTTCCTCGGCCTTCTGCCCCTCTATCCCGCCCTGGCTCGGCCGAGCCCCGCCGCCGTGCTCCTCGATATTGCTGCACTAGTCGCAACTGCTGCCGCCATCGCAATCGAAGCGACGGCCGATCGGCAGCTGCGCGTCTTCTTGCGCACCCGGCGCGATCCCGAGGACGTGCTGAACAAGGGCCTGTGGGCATTTTGCCGGCACCCCAACTACCTCGGCGAGATCTTGTTCTGGTGGGGTCTCTTCCTATTCGGCGTGGCGGCTGCCCCGGCTTGGGCCTGGTCCGTCGTGGGCCCGCTTTCCATCACCCTGCTGTTCGTGTTCGTCAGCGTGCCCTGGATGGATCGGCGCCTGTTGCTTCGACACCCAGCCTGGGCGCAGACTATGAGATCCCTGCCGGCATTGTTGCCCTGGCCACGCTGAAGGGAATCCACCGTGAGGTCACCATGAGACTCGTCTTCAAGATCCTCAAGATTGTTGGACTGCTGATCGGCGTGTTGGTGGTGGCGCTGGCTGCCTTGCTTTTCGTCACCTTCTCCGGGGGCGCGCCCATCCGGGATGGCCAGCGGGTGGACGGCGTCGAAGTGGTCAAGGACGGCTACGTCTCTGCCTTCATCGTCGACATCGATGACCACGACGTGGCGCTGGTCGATGCGGGCAATGATCGCCAAGCCAAGGCCATCCTTGCGGCACTGGCCCGGCGCAAACTGGGCCCTGACGCGGTCAAGGCGATCCTGCTCACCCACGGCGATCGCGACCACACCGCTGGCGTGACGGCCTTCCCGCAGGCCATCGTCATGGCCATGCAGGCCGACATTCCCCTGGCCGAGGGCCGCGAGCTGCGTAGTTTCTTCAGGTACTTCGGCTCGCCCCGGCCCAATGGCATCAAGGTCGCGCGCCCGCTGCGCGGGGGCGATAGCTTCACCTTGGGAAGCACGGTGGTGCGCGTCTTCGCCGTGCCTGGGCACACCAAAGGCAGCGCGGCGTTTCTGCTGCGTGGCACGCTTTTTCTCGGCGACAGTGCCGAGGCCACCAAGGAAGGCAAGCTGGCAGCGGGACGTTGGCTCTTCACCGATAGTCCGGCGCAGAACCGCGCGTCGCTGCGCCAACTGGCGCAGGAGATCCAGCCCTGGGGCGGGGAAGTCAAGGCCATCGCCTGCGCGCATTCGGGGCTTCTGACCAACGGCCTTGGCCCGCTTACCGAGTTCGCGGCGCGCGATAGGTAGCTACGTCACGAGCACCGACGACGATGTATCTTTCGTCGTTCCGATGAACGACGCTCCTGCCCCGTCATATCGACAACTGACCACTTTCTTCGTCCCGCTGGCCCTCCAGGCGGCCTCACAAAGCCTGACCTACCCTTTGGTCGCCATGGTGGCCACGCATGGCCCGGGCGGCACGTTGAACCTGGCGGGCGTGGCCCAGTCGAACATCGTGATGTTTCTCGTGGGAGCTGTCGGCGCGGGCCTCATCACCTCGGGCATGGTCTTTGGCAAGTCCCGCTTGGGATTCTCCCGCTTCTTCGCGGTCAACAGCCTCATGGCGAGCATCGCGGCCCTGGTACAGGCCGTGATCTGCATTCCCCCGGTCGGCCATGCCCTGTTCGGTGCCCTGCTTGGCCTGCCGCCTTCCATCGAGGGCCCTGCCCGCCAGGCCTTCCCGCTCACCATCCTGCTCAACCTCCTGTTCTTCGCCCGCAACCCCTACGAGGTTCTGCTTTTCAACAACGGCGCTTCGGGGCGCGCCAGCACAGCCACCTTCGGTCGCATCGCACTGACCCTCGCGCTTGCGCCACTCTTCGTCCGGGCAGGCCTGGTCGGTCCGCGCTGGGCCATCGTCTGCCAAGCCATTCCCGTGGGGGCAGAAGTGGCCATCGCCTGGTACTACAGCCGGCCGTTCGCGTCAGTCTTCTCCCAAGTGGACGACAACGTGCCCAGGCGCCGCGCGATCATCAGGTTCAACCTGCCTCTCTCCCTGGGCGGTTTCTTGATGACCCTGTCCGGAATGTTGTTGGGAGCGGTCATCGCAAGGTCCAACCAGCCCGAGCGCATGCTGCCCGCCTACTATCTGGCGGTTGGCCTCGCCAACCCCATGGCGTACGCCGCCACCCGTCTGCAGAACGTCGTACTCTGCTTCCCGCCGCGTTCGCGCGAAGACAGACTCACGCGCCGCTTCGCCCTACGCGCGGCCGCAATCGTGTCGTTCGTCCCGCTGCTCTTCATACTGCCCGGGTTGTCCCATTGGTACTACGTTTCGTTGCAGCGCCTGCACCCTGCCGACCTCCCCCTGGTCTACCTGGCGGCGCTGCTCCTGGTCGGATTTCCCTTCACCTCGGGCTTGCGCGCGCACTGGGAAGGACTGGCGGCGCTGGCCCGTCGGACCTCGACCATTCTGGCCGGCAACATCGCCTTTGTCGCGGCGCTGGCTATCACGGCACCGACTTGTCTGGCGCTGAAGGTGTCCGGCAACATGATCGGTCCCATCGCCCTGGTCATCGCCAACCTGGCCGGTCTGGGCGCTCTCGTGCTCTTGCAATCCCTGCCGGAAAGCCCGGGTCCGGTGGAAGTGATCGACGTCGAGGTCGAGCGCGGATGAGAGAAATAAGTCCTAGCTTCCTGTGGCCGCCCGCTGATCGGTCTGCGAGGGCGGCGCGCTGAGGTAGTCGGGCAGCGTCCGCCCGGCGCCCTGCAACCACGCACGTGCCAGCCGCCGGCCGAGCACGCGGTCGGCCGAAGTGAGCATCCGGTAGGCCGCCTCGCGCACCAGCTTGTTGCGCACCCGGTACGCCACCTCGCTGCCGTCGGCCTGCCTCTGCACCAGGTCGCGCATGACCAGGTTCTCCAGCCACTCGCCCATCTCGCGCCGGCTCGCCTCGCCCAACACCGCGACCAGCGCCTCGGCCGAGAAGAACTTGTCGCCGTACAGGCTCGCCGCGCGCAACACCCGCCGCACCTCGGGCGACAGGCAATCGAAACGGGCTTCGATGGCGGCCAGCACCACCTCCGGCACCACGGAACGGCCCGCCGCGATGGCGTCCGCCATCTCTTCCAGAAACATGGGATTGCCTTCCCAGCGTTCGAGCAAGAAGTGCTCGGCCTCGGCCTTGAGCGGGGGAACCCGCAGGCGCAGCAGGCTCTGCCCGGCCTTGCGTGGCAAGGGTGCCAGCCGGATGTACTCGACCATGCGCTCACCCCACAAGCCGGGGAAGCGCTCTTCCACCTCCGGCCGTCCTAGGGCCAGGAGCAGCAGTGGCTGATCCGAACAGAGGCTCAACACCTCGTCCATGACTCGCACGCTGGCCGCGTCCGCCCACTGCAGGTCCTCCAACACCATGATCGTAGCGCCGGCCGAGGCCTTGCCGCGCAGCCACTTCACGAACTCCCGCTTGACCTGGGTCGCGTCTCGCCCCGCAGTCTGGATGCCAGCGGCGGTCAGCACGGAGCCCAACAGCGTGAAATCTGGTTCGGGCCGAACCAGCGTTCCCGTGCAGCGAATGATGTTTCCGGGCGGTTCCCAGGCCAGGGAAAGAAACTCACGCGCCAAGCGCGTCTTGCCTGTGCCCGACCCACCCACCACCAGCGCCGCGCGTGCCACCCGTTCACGCACACATTCCTCGCGCAGCGACATCAGCAGACCGAGCTCCCGCTCGCGTCCGACCAGCGGGATTGCCTGTCCGCCCACGCTGCGGGGCCGTTCTGGCCCTGCCCCACCTGCCTCGGCAAACAGCAACGCCGCCCCATCGGCATCCCCCACGACGAAGCGGGCGGGCAGGAGACGCCGCGTGGTTTCGTCGACCCGTATGGTGCCCGCTTGCTGGCTTTGCATGAGCGCCGGCAACGAGTCCATCAGTCGACCGACCGGAACCCGCGCCATGAACGCGGCACGACCCGACCCGATCGCGATCTTGGCGTCCGGCTCCATGTCCCGCAACACAAGAGCAGCGCGCGCAATCTGCATGGCTTGCTCGCGTGCCGTGCCCACGGCCGGCGCAGTCGCCAGAAGCGTGCGATCGATGAGTCGGTCCATCTCGCCCCCAACCGCGCGTATGGCCGCCTCCAAGGCGAGGATGCGCTCCGAGCTGTCGTCCTTGACATCAGCCGTATTGGTCGCAGCTTGCCAGGGGAAAGCCGCGCGCGGTCCGAAGCGCCGCTCCTGCACCGTCCGCCCCGGACCATCCGCAGCCGGCCGCCGCGCCAGTGAAATGAGCATCGCACAGATCGTGCGCTCCTCGGATTCGCTGATGCTGCTGAGCCGCAGCGGGGCGGGCGGCTTGGACGACGCGGTTTCCTCGCCAAGGTCACCAAGGCTCCGCGCGAGGGCGAGAAACTCGCCCGCCAAAGCACTCGCTGACAGGGGCCGCGAGCCCGGATCCGGTGCCAGCATGCGGTGGATGATCCGCTCCAGCTCGGGCGGCAGGTCGGGTCGGCGCGAAGACAGCGGTGCCACCGTGCCCGCGCACACTTTCTGCATCACCTCCGTGGCAGTGTCGCCGGTGAAGGGCGGCTCGCCAGCCAGCGCCTCGTACAACACGCAACCGAGAGAAAAGATGTCGGCCCGGCCATCCACGTCGTGGCGGCCGCGCGCCTGCTCGGGCGCAGCGTAAAGCGGCGTCCCCACGGTCGAGCCCTTGCGTGTGAAACGTCTTGGATCGAACACCCGGCGGGCGATGCCGAAATCAAGGATACGCGTGTCGGTGAGACGCCAGCCCACCAGAAACACGTTGCTCGGCTTGATGTCCCGGTGGACAACCCCGCGCTCATGGGCAGCGGCCAGCGCCTGCAGCACAGGGTATGCCACGTGCGCGATGGCGGCTGGTCCCAGCGTGCCGCGCGAGAGGCGCTCTTCCAGGGTTTCTCCCTCAAGCCACTCCATGGCGATGAAGGGCGATCCGTGCGGCGTCATCCCTCGATCGAAGTAGCGAACGATGCCCGGATGTGACAGCTCCGCCAGGAGGCGTGCCTCCTGGTCGAAACGTGCACTTTCAGTGGCGGTCCGGACGTGAAGAACTTTGAGCGCAACCATCGCCCCTGTCCGACGATCGATTGCCTGATACACCGTACCCATCCCACCCGTACCGGCCTCGCTCTTAAGCTCAAAGCGATCCATGAAGCCCGTGCCGCCCTCGGGTATTCGAGACTTCACTGGTCACCTAATCGGCACGAAGATTGGACCGCTTAAGGCAGCTTGACAAGGACCGAAATCTAGCAAATCATCGTATCGGGATTCACGGATGGATAATCTAGCCGTAACCGTTGATCTGTTGCGACTTTTTGGTGATTCGACGCGATTGCGTCTGGTCTTTCTGCTGGAAAAAAACGAGTTGACGGTTGCGGAAATCACCCAGGTCACTCAGCTTCCCCAGTCGCGGGTATCCACCCACCTTGGCAAGCTGCGCGACGCAGACGTGCTGCGTGACCGGCGCGACGGCGCGCTGGCCTACTACGCCATGAACGATGGCAACATGCCGACCAGCGTGCACAAGCTGTGGGCGCTGCTTGGCCGCGAGCTCAGCGAGCCGCTCTTGCGAAGCGACCAGGAGCGTTGTCAGGCTGTGATGCGCGCGCGGCAGGGCGGCGCCAACTGGCCCGAAACAGTGGCCGGCCAGATGGAGCGACACTACTCGCCAGGTCGGACCTGGGAGGCCACCGCCATCGGCATGCTGGGCCTGATTCACCTGGGGGACGTGCTCGACGCCGGCTCGGGCGACGGGGCCATCGCCGCCCTCCTGGCTCAGCGCAGCCACCGCGTTACCTGCCTGGACATCAGCCCCAAGGTGCTGCAGGCGTGCCGCAAGCGGCTGCAGTCCCTGGCCAACGTGGAGTTTGTCCTGGGCGACGTCCATGCGATGCGATTCGCTGATGCCAGCTTCGACCAGGTGCTGTTGCTCAACTTGCTGACCTACGCGACCGATCCCGCGCGGGCGTTGGCCCAGGCGGCTCGCGTGCTCCGGCCAGGCGGCGATCTGGTCGTGACCACGCTGGCGGCCCATGAGAAGCGCGAGGTGACCGCAGGCTACGGCCATGTGCACCCTGGCTTTCGGCTGCAAGCCCTACGGGACTGGCTGACCGACGCCGGGCTCGTGGTGGACCGCTGCGAGGTGACCTCGCGAGAGAAGCGGCCTCCCCATTTTGCCGTGGTGAGCGCCTTTGCGCGCAAGGATTCGGGCCGGAAGGGCGAGCCCAAGCCAACGACCGAGACCGGATCGCCCGCCGAGAAAGAGGGGCCATCATGACCAGACTGGACCGCATCCAACAGCTCCTGTCAGCGCTGCAAGAACGCGTCTTGGTCATTGACGGCGCCATGGGCACGATGATCCAGCGCCGCGGCCTCACCGAGGCGGACTTTCGCGGCACGCGCTTCGCCTCGCATGGGCACGATCTGCGGGGCGACAACGATGTGCTGGTGCTGACCCGTCCCGATGTGGTGGCCGACATCCACGCCCAGTATCTGGAGGCGGGCGCCGACATCATCGAGACCAACACCTTCAACAGCACACGCATCGCGCAGGCTGACTACTGGCTGGAGTCGGCCGTGTACGATCTGAACCTGGCAGGGGCGCGCCTGGCGCGCGAAGTGGCCGACGCCTATTCGGCCAAGACGCCCAGTCAGCCGCGCCTGGTGGCCGGCGCCCTGGGCCCAACCAACAAGACGCTCTCGCTGTCGCCGCGAGTGAACGAACCGGGCTTCCGCGCGGTGACTTTCGATGAGATGCAGGACGCCTACCAGGAACAGGTGCGCGGCCTGATCGATGGCGGCTGCGACCTCCTTATCGCCGAGACCGTGTTCGACACACTTACCCTCAAGGCGTGCCTGTGCGCCATCGAGGCGGTTCTTGCCGAAAAGAACCTGCGCCTGCCGGTCATGCTGTCAGGGACCATCACCGACAAGAGCGGCCGTCTCATGTCAGGCCAGACCATCGACGCGTTCTACACTTCCATTGAACACGCGCGGCCCCTGGCGGTCGGTCTCAACTGCGGGGGCGGCGCGCCCCAGTTACGGCCGTACATCGAAATTCTGGCCCGCCAAGCCGGCGAGTACGTCCTTTGCTACCCCAACGCGGGGCTGCCCAATGCCTTTGGCGGCTACGACGAACACCCGGCGGACACGGCGGCCTTGCTGGGCGAGTTGGCGCGTGCGGGCCTGGTCAACATCGTGGGCGGGTGTTGCGGCACCACCCCGGACCACATTCGCGCGATCGCGCAGGCGGTGCAGGGCGCACCTCCCCGCCAGCGGCCAGAGAGAACCGCGCGGCCCCTGCGCCTGGCCGGACTGGACACGCTGACCGTCCGGCCCGAATCGAACTTCATTCTGATCGGCGAACGCACCAATGTCGCCGGTTCGAAGAAGTTCGCCAACCTCATCAAGACCGGCGACTTTGGCGCGGCCCTCGCGGTGGCTCTCGACCAAGTGCGCGGCGGGGCCAACATCCTCGACGTCAACATGGACGAGGCGATGCTGGATTCCGTAGCGGCCATGACTGCGTTCCTCAATCTGGTGGCCAGCGAGCCGGAGATCGCGCGGCTGCCCATCATGATCGACAGCTCGAACTTTGCGGTCATCGAGGCGGGTCTCAAGTGCGTGCAAGGCAAGGGCATCGTCAATTCCATCAGCCTCAAGGAAGGCGAGGCCGAGTTCCTGGCTAGGGCGCGCACTTGCCGCCGCTACGGCGCCGCCGTGGTGGTGATGGCCTTCGACGAGTCCGGCCAAGCGGTGACCACCCCGCGCCGGGTCGAGATCTGCCAGCGCGCCTATCGCCTTCTGGTCGAGCAGGCGGATTTCCCGCCCGAGGACATCATCTTCGACCCCAACGTGCTGGCGGTGGCCACCGGCCTGGAGGAGCACAATGACTACGCGCGCAGCTTCCTGGAATCCCTTCCCCTCATCAAGGCGGCCTGTCCAGGCGTGCATCTGTCCGGCGGCGTGTCCAACCTGTCATTCTCGTTCCGTGGCAACGACGCTGTCCGCGAGGCGATGCACACGGTGTTTCTCTTCCACGCCATCGCTGCGGGCCTGGACATGGGTATCGTCAACGCCGGTCAGCTGGGCGTCTACGCGGACGTCCCCGGCGAGGTGCGCGAGCGCGTGGAAGACGCACTTTTCAACCGGAGGTCTGACGCCACCGAGCGGCTGGTGGAGATCGCCGGGCAAGTGAAGGGAGCGGCCAGCAAGCGAACCCAAGACCTATCGTGGCGACAGACACCGGTGGGAAAGCGCTTGGAGTACGCGCTGGTTCACGGCGTGGTGGATTTCATCGAAGCGGACACGGAGGAGGCGCGGCAGGATCTCGGGCGGCCGCTTGACGTCATCTCGGGCCCGCTCATGGCCGGCATGGCTGTGGTGGGCGATCTGTTCGGCGCAGGCAAGATGTTCCTGCCCCAGGTGGTAAAGAGCGCACGCGCGATGAAGGCGGCAGTGGCCTACCTGCAGCCCTTCATGGAGGCCGAAAAGGCCCAGGGTGTGGTGCAGGCGCGCGGCCGGGTGCTGCTAGCCACAGTGAAGGGCGATGTGCACGACATCGGCAANNCTGGGCGTGATGGTCCCCTGCGAGAAGATCTTGGACGCTGCCGTGCGAGAGAACGTCGACATCGTGGGCCTGTCAGGACTCATCACGCCCTCACTCGACGAGATGGTGCACGTGGCGCAGGAGATGGAGCGCCGGGGCCTTACCCAACCCTTGCTCATCGGCGGTGCCACCACCAATCGCGAGCACACCGCGGTCAAGATCGCGCCCCTGCGCAGCGGTCTTACCGCGCACGTGCTCGACGCCTCGCGCGCGGCGGGCGTGGTTTCCGCGCTGCTGGACGATGACCAGAGCCTCGCTTTTGCAAGGAAGAACCACGCCGAGCAGGAGCAACTGCGCGAGATTCATGCCAACAAGCAGCGACGCCCGCTCGTCCCCTACACCGCGGCCGGCGCGGGCCGGCCGGCCATCGCGTGGCGCGCCGAGGATGTGCCGGCGCCGGCTTTCATCGGCCGACGCGTGATCCAACGGCAACCGCTCGACGAGCTGGCGCGTTTCATCGACTGGACCTTCTTCTTCACCGCCTGGGAATTGAAGGGCAAGTACCCGCAAATCCTCGACCACCCCAAGTACGGACCTGCAGCCCGCGATCTCTTCGGCGCGGCCCAGAAGCTGCTGGCCCAGATCGTGGAAGACGCATCTCTCACCGCCAGCGCAGCCTACGGCTTTTGGCCGGCTTGCAGCGAGGGCAACGACATCGTGCTCTTCTCCGACGAGAGCCGCACCCGCGAGATCGGCCGCTTTCCCATGCTGCGCCAGCAGTCCGGAGCCGGCCCCTATCGCTGCCTGGCCGACTTCGTGGCGCCCGTGGCGAAGGACCTGGCCGACCACGTGGGCGCCTTTGCCGTTACCACCGGCATCGGCGCAGACGAGCTGGTCAAGCGCTTCGAGCGAGCGGGCGACGACTACAGCGCCATCATGGTCAAGGCCCTGGCCGACCGATTGGCCGAGGCCTTTGCCGAGTGCTTGCATCAGCGCGTACGGCGCGAATGGAACTACGGCGGCGATGAGAAGCTCAGCAACCAGGATCTCATCGCAGAGAAGTATCGTGGCATCCGACCCGCGGCCGGCTATCCCGCATGGCCGGACCATCCCGAGAAGCAGCAGCTCTTTGATCTGCTGCAGGCGCCGGAAGTGGGCATCACTTTGACGGAAAGCTTCGCCATGAGCCCTGCCGCAAGCGTGTGCGGTCTGTATCTTGCCCATCCGCAAGCCTGCTATTTCGACGTGGGCCGCGTCGACCGGGTGCAAGCGCAGGACTACGCCCGCCGGCGCGGCCTTGCGCTTGACGAAGTGGAACGTTGGCTGGCACCGAATCTGGGGTACGACAAGCAGGTTTGATCGGGGTGGCGAGGTCATTCATCTCGCCAGCCATCCGCCACTGAGAACGCAGAGGTGATAGGGGAGGTCACAGAGGCGGAGGAAACGCAGTCATGTTCCGGCGTTCAGAAAGAATCTGCGTGGCTTGCGAAGAAATGTGACCCTAGTAGTATTGAGGGGGCGAGCGTGTTTGATGGGTGCTGAGATCGCGTTCCGCCTCAATTTGGTGCACGGCCGGTGCGTGGGTATTCGCATACCAGCGGAGGTGGACGAGCAGGTCTTGGCCGGGTTGGTTCCCGACGAGCGCAAGTTCGTGTCAAACCTGGCTTCCGGCCGTCATCCAACCTGGGTCGCCGGCCGGCTCGCCTTGCGTGAAGCGTTTCGCGACCTCGGCATCGAGCCCGGCCCGATCTTGGCCACGGGGCGCGGCGCCCCAGCGCTGCCGTCTGACCTTACCGGCTCCATCAGCCACAAACGCACGCTGGCGGTCGGGCTGGCAGCCCGCCGCGAGGGCGGCGCCAGCATCGGCGTGGACCTGGAAACCAGTCCGCCGGCCCTCGCTTCGGCGGGGGAGGCCCTCGCCCAGGCTCGCCCGGACGTACGCACGCGCGTGCTCACCCGGGACGAGCTGGCCCGGCTTGAGCGCGTGCCCGAGGAAAACCGCCGGCGCACGGTTATCTTGCACTTCTCGCTCAAGGAGGCCCTTTACAAAGCCATCGATCCGCTGGTGGGCCGGCACGTGGCGTTCCATGAGGCCAGCCTGACCTTGTTGCCCGACGGATCCGCTTCGGTCGCGCTTGCCCTTTCCGAGAACGACGGGGCCTTCGCCGCCACCGCCTTCTGGACCGAGGTCGAGAATCACTTCCTCACCACGGCGCGCGTGCAGCGTCAGTAGCCAAGTCACCGGATCACGCGGAACTGCGCTCGGAATTGTTTCCAGTCGAGATCGAGCGGACGCGCCTTCCCGGGCCAATTCGCCGACGCCTGCTCGGACAACTGCACGCGCTCGTCAAAGCCGGGGTGGGTGCTGATGTACTGGAGCACCGCCGGATCGTCTTCATTCTCCCCGCGAATCCGTCGCAGGGCGTCCGCCAGCGCCTTGGGGTCGATGTCAGAGGCAGCCAGCACCCGCAGCGCTTCTTCATCAGCTGCCAGCTCCTGCTGCCGGCTGAACCCGCTGCTCACCAATCGACGAATCAGGCGCCCGCTGACGCCATCGCCACGCCCCCCCACCATGGCAAACAGCGCGGCCAGGCCCAGTTCTCGCTTCAAGGCCTGCATGGGATCCCGATGCATCGCATGCGCGATCTCGTGAGTAGTGAACGCGTCCCTTTGCCGATTGATCGGCAGACCATTTGACTTCTGGTGCGAGATTCTGTCAACCGATGGTGCTAAAAGAGACGAGCTATGCCCCGCATTCAACCCGACGAGGTACGCACCATCGCGGCGCTCGCCCGCCTGCACCTGTCACCGGCGGAAATCGAGCGGATGACGAATGAGCTAGACGCCATCCTCGAGTACATCGACACGGTGAAGAACCTAGACACCGGCGACACCGAGCCCATGACCCACGCCGTGCCCTTCGACTGTCCCCTGCGGCAGGACGAGCCCAAACCGTCGCTCTCGGTAGAGGAGGCTCTGCAGAACGCGCCCCGGCGACACGACGCCTTCTTTGAAGTGCCGCGCATCGTGCCCGGCGCCGGCGAGGGAGGCTAGCCGTGGCTGCGCCGCACGTGACGGGTGCTTCGATCGCTGAGCTGGCCGATGGGGTCCGCGCACGCAAGTGGAAGGCACGCGAACTGGTCGAAGCCTACCTTGACCGTATCCGCCGCCTGGATGGCCGGCTGGGCTGCTTTCTGCTGGTGGACGCCGAAGGGGCGCGCGCGCGCGCTGACCAGGTTGATGCCGCGCTGGCGGCGGGCCGCGATCCGGGTGTGCTGGCCGGGGTGCCGATTGGCCTGAAAGACATTTTCGTGACCCGGGGCCTCGAAACCACGGCTGGGTCGAAGATCCTACGCGGCTTCGTGCCTCCCTATGAGTCGACGGTCTCCGCGCGCCTGGCTGCGGCTGGCGCCATTGCCCTCGGCAAGTTGAACATGGACGAGTTCGCCATGGGTTCGTCGAACGAGAACAGTGCCTTCAAGCCGGTACACAATCCGTGGGACTTGGAGCGCGTGCCAGGTGGATCGTCAGGCGGCTCGGCGGCGTCCGTGGCAGCGTCGCTGTGCACGGGAAGCTTGGGCACCGACACAGGCGGCTCGATTCGACAGCCGGCGTCCCTGTGTGGCGTGGCGGGCATGAAACCGACCTACGGCCGCGTGTCACGCTATGGCGTGATCGCGTTTGCCTCCTCGCTGGATCATCCGGGTCCTTTCGGCCGTACGATAGAGGATGTGGCCGCTCTCCTCGAGGTCATCGCTGGCCACGATCCCTGCGACGCGACCTCTATTCCCTCGCCGGTGGGCCGCTACCGGCAGGCCTGCGCCGCCGGGCTCGCCGGCATGCGGGTGGGCGTTCCCGGGGAGTACTTCCAATCCGGCATGGATCCCGAGGTCGAGGCGGCGGTGCGCGCAGCCATCGACGAAATCGCGCGCGCCGGCGCCAAGCTGGTGCCGGTTTCACTGCCCCACACAAAGTACGCGGTTGCGACCTACTATCTTGTGTGCACCGCCGAGGCGTCGTCGAATCTGGCGCGCTACGACGGCGTCCGCTACGGCCATCGCACGGCTGAGGCCTCGTCGCTGGACGAGCTATACAGCAAGACCCGCGGCGAGGGTTTCGGCGCCGAGCCCAAGCGCCGGATCATCCTCGGCACCTACGTTCTGCGCTCGGGCTACTACGAGGCCTACTACGGCAAGGCGCTGCGCGTGCGGCGCAAGATCGCTGATGATTTCCGCGCGGTGTTCGACAAGTGCGACGTACTGGCCACGCCCACCTCGCCCACCGCCGCTTTCAAGCTGGGCGAGCGCCAGGCCGACCCGCTGCAGATGTACCTGGCTGACATCTACACCGTGGCGCCGGCGCTGGCTGGCGTGCCCGCCCTGTCCCAGTGCTGTGGCTTCACCAAAGGCAACCTGCCCATCGGGGTGCAGGTCATCGGGCCGCCGCTGGGCGAGGAGGCTGTGTTCCGCGTGGCCGGCGGGTACCAGCGTCGCACCCACTGGCACAAGCGACTGCCCGAGGATCCGTCATGAGCGTCGATCAATATGAAGCCGTCATCGGGTTGGAGGTGCACGTGCACCTGGCCAGCCGTTCCAAGATCTTCTCCTGGTCGTCGACCGCGTTCGGCGAGGAGCCCAATTCCTGCACCGATCCCGTGTGTCTGGGTCTGCCGGGCGCCCTGCCGGTGCTCAATCGCGCTGTGGTGGACGCGGCGGTGCGCCTGGGCCTGGCGGTGGGTTCGCACATCCGGCCGCGCTGCCGATTCGCGCGCAAGCACTACTTCTACCCGGACTTGCCCAAGGGGTTTCAGATCTCGCAATATGAGGAGCCGTTGTGCGAAGGCGGTGCGGTGCAGTTCCGTCTGGCCGGAGAATCGCGCAGCGTGCGTCTGACCCGCATCCATTTGGAGGACGACGCGGGCAAGAACATTCACGACGCTTCGGGTGTCAGCTTCGTGGACTTCAATCGCGCTGGTGTGCCGCTGGTCGAGATCGTGAGCGAGCCAGACATTCGCTCGTCGGACGAAGCGGCCGAGTACATGCG